>JAKLKF010000021.1 GCA_023150805.1 Myxococcota bacterium
GTCGCGCCACCGTCGGTGCTGCCGCCGTCGGTGCTGCCGCCGTCCGTCGCGCCACCGTCGGTGCTGCCGCCGTCCGTCGCGCCACCGTCGGTGCTGCCGCCGTCGCCCCCCCCGAGGTCGTCGGCGGGATCGAGCGGATCAGTACCCCGCCCCACCTCGACACCGTCCTCCACCGTCCCGTCATCGGTGTCCGGGTCCAGCGGGTCCGTGCCGTGGATGTCCACTTCCTCGCCGTCGGTCAGGTCGTCGTCGTCGCTGTCCTCGTCCAGCGGGTCGGTGCCCGTCTCCCACACCTCCTCGCCGTCGAGCAGGTCGTCGTCGTCGCTGTCCGCGTCCAGCGGGTCGGTGTCGAAGACCTCGACCTCGTCGCCGTCGGTCAGCCCGTCGTCGTCGCTGTCCTCGTCCAGCGGGTCGGTCCCGATGTCCAGCACCTCGTCCCCGTCTCCCAGCCCGTCGTCGTCGGTGTCCGGGTCGAGCGGGTCCGTGCCCAGGTCCGCCTCCTCCTCGTCGGTGAGGCGATCGCCGTCGCGGTCGAGCGAGAAGTCGATCTCGCCCTCCCAGGTCACCTCGAAGCGCGTGGCCTCCACGTAGTAGACCAGCGTCGCCTGGAAGGCGTAGGTGCCGCTGGCGGACACGTCGAGCAGCGTCTCGGTGTCGCCCATGTCGCCGCTCACCACGGTGCCCAGCGCCCAGTCGACCTCGTGGTCGCCGCTGTCGTAGAGGCCCCCGTCCGAGGCGCTGTCGAAGACCAGGCCGGAGGGCAGGGTCAAGGTCAGGCTGGCGTCCCGCGCGCGGCCCTCCCCGAAGTTCGCCCAGTCCAGGTCCACGGTCAGCGAGGTGGTGCCCGCGCTGATGAGCCCGTCCAGCTCGATGTCCGGCCCCAGCGACAGGCTGGCGCAGTCGGCAGCGAAGTACGAGTTCAGGAAGACGCGCACGGCGTTGAGCTCGTCGTGGCTGCTGTAGGGCAGGTCCACCGCGTACTCGTGCCCGGCCAGCAGGGTGACGCGGCCGTTGCTCGGGTCGCCGTCGACCCGGCCGCTGGCGACCATGTAGGCCAGCTCGTCCCCGTCGTCTCCGACCACGAAGGCGACGTCGCTGTGGAAGACGCCGTCGAAGTCCGGCAGGCTGCCGCCGGTCGAGCCCCAGGGCCCGTGGATCTGGAACAGCTCCAGGCCGGGCTCGGTCAGGTCGAAGGTCGCGCGCCCGCGGTTGATGCCGACCTTCTCGATCCCCGTCGAGAGCATGTGCCCGTAGTCCAGGTCGTTCTCGATGGTCTCGGCCGCGGCGCACTCGAAGAGCGAGCTGGACAGCGGATCGGCGGTGAAGTCGCGGATCTCCATCACCACCCCGGCGATGTCCGACTCCTCCCAGTGCATCGCGTTGAGGTGGCAGTAGGCCGGGTAGCCGTCCTCGGCCCACAGGGCGCCGTCCCCCGAGACCGTCTCGTCGGCGCCCGTGATCTCGTCGCCGCTCAGGTTGCCGGGGCTGCTGGCACCCCAGGCCTCGCCGTCGCCGTCGGGGATGCCCGCCGCGTTGAGGTAGTCCCAGGCGATGTCCTCGGCGCCATCCTCGAAGACCGCGATCGAGGGCGCGACGTACAGGGTGCGCGCGACCTCCAGGTCCGCCGCCTCGGCCGTGGTGAAGGCGACCGCTGACCAGCCCGCGTCTGACCAGGCCTCGATCAGCGGCAGCGCCCGGTCGACGTCGGCCGCGGCGACCACGAAGGGCCCGCCCGCGAAGTCCCGGGCCGCCGCGTCGGAGCTGGTCTCGTCGGTGCCGTAGGTGGAGAGGCCGGCGATGTCGACGCCGTCCCACTCCTTGTCCCCGTCGATGACCCAGTGGACCTGGATCCCCTCCAGCAGCAGGCCGTAGACCAGCCCGTAGGCGTCGAGGATGCCCTCGTCCTGCCAGGTCGAGTCCATGGGGATCACGACCGAGCCGGCGTCGAAGGTGGTCACCTCGCCGGCGCGAGCGGGCAGGGCGACCGAGAAGAGGGAGGCACCGAGGAGGAGGCTGCGACGAGCAGTCATGCGGATCCGGGAGTGGAGGGGAAGAGCCCCAACCTACTGCGCGTGGTTTCGCCAGCCCGCGCGGCCCGGTCACGATTCGCAACGAAAGGCGTCGTCCGGTCCCGTGGCCGCAGCCCACCGCGGTCGACCGACGACGCGCGTCCCCTGGTGCCCGGTTAA
This sequence comes from Myxococcota bacterium, assembly GCA_023150805.1. Lineage (GTDB taxonomy): Bacteria > Myxococcota_A > UBA796 > UBA796 > UBA2385 > UBA2385. Next base: position 2,190 of record JAKLKF010000021.1, read on the forward strand.
CCGCCGCGCCATGCCCCCCTCCCCTCCCCGCACCGCCTTCATCACCGGCGGCACGGCCGGCATCGGCCGCTCCCTCGCCCTCGCCCTGGCCCACAGCGGCGCCTCGGTCGTCGTCTGCGCCCGTGGCCAGTCCGCGCTGGACGAGACCCTCGCCGCGCTGCGGCAGGCCAACCCCGGCGGCGCGCACGGGGCGGTCTCCGCCGACGTCGCCGACCCGGCCGCCATGAAGGCCGCCGCCGCCCAGGCGCTGTCCATCCTCGGCGAGGTCGACCTGTTGATCTGCAACAGCGGCTTCGCGAAGGCCGGCACCGTCGCCGAGCTGGACGACGCCGACTTCCGCCGCCTGATGGACGTCAACTTCTACGGCCACGTGAACACCGTGCGCGCCTTCCAGCCGCACATGGTCGCCCGCGGCAAGGGCGACATCGTGCTGGTCAGCTCGATGCTCGCGGTGCTGTCCGTCTACGGCTACGCCGCCTACTCGGCCAGCAAGTTCGCCATCACCGGCTTCGCCCAGGCCCTGCGCCAGGAGCTGATGCTCCACGGCGTGCGGGTCAAGCTCTTCCTGCCCCCCACCACCGACACCCCCGGGCTGGCCCGGGAGAACCAGGACAAGCCCGCCCTGTGCCTGGAGATGGAGATGGGCAGCGCGCTCAACGCCACGCACAGCCCCGACAAGGTGGCGGCCGCCTTCCTCAAGTGGCTGCCCGGCGGACGCTTCTACGGCTACGCGACCTGGGACTCGTGGCTGCAGTTCTTCATGGCCCACCACTTCCCCGAGCTGACCCTGTCGCTGGCCGACGGCGAGCTGCACGGGGCCCGGAAGCGCCTGGAGAAGAAGGGAAAGGGGTAGGACCTGGCCCCCATGCTGGACAGCCCGCGCGCGCCGCCAAGGAGGCCACGTCGCCAGCGGTGATCCGCGGCACCCCGAGCGCGGGCGGCAGAGAGCGGCGGCGGGCGGAGGAGGACTCGGCCGATCGCGCGGGCGATCGTTCACCCGGGACTTGACCTCAGGCCGTGGCGACGCGGCCAGCGTCCGCCCCCAGCCCCGTGACCCTGCCCTCCCCGGCTGCTCCTCTGTGTCCTCTGCGCCCTCTGGTCGGCAGGTGCCGGCTGCGGCAGGTGCCGGCTCCGCCTGCGCGCGGTCGAGGAGCTGGACGACCAGGTCCTCGCGTCGCTGCGACAGGCCTGGGCGGCCGTGCGCTGACCCGGCCCCGCCTCAGCGCCCGCCGTAGCCCACCGTCGGCACCGCTCCCGTCCGGTCGTCGAAGACCACCGTGCGCTCGGGCCAGCGCAGCGCCGCCAGGCCGCCGCTGTAGCCAAGGGGCCCCGGGCCGCCGCGGGCCCGCTGCAGGAAGCGGCGCCCGACGCTGTAGTCGACGCAGAAGACCGTGCCGCGGGGCCCCGCCCAGTGCCAGGGCGAGGGCGCCTGGAAGACGTCGACCTTGCCGGGGATGGGCTCCTGCCGCAGCCGCCAGTAGTGGCCCACCACCACCGCGACCTCCTCGTCGTAGTCCTGCCACCAGGGCGCCCGGGCGACGAAGCGCCAGCGCCCGCCGACGAAGAAGTGGGTGCCGGGCTCGATGCGCTGCTCCAGCCCGCTGGTCAGCACCCGGAAGGGGTTGTCGTTCTGCTGGCGGGCGTTGCGCTCCTGCTCGGCGGGCAGGTGCCGGTCGGGCCGCAGGCCCGGGTCCTTGAGGCCGAGCCAGGGCGCGCGCTCGGCGGCGGCGGCGGAGAGCAGGCCCTGCGCCTCCAGCCGCTCGTCGACCCGGGCCTCCATGGCGTTGGCCAGGGCGCCGACCTCCCCCTCCCGCGGCAGCGCCGCGACCGACGCGGCGTGCCAGCAGGCGTGGACCACCCGCAGATCGTCGCGCAGCAGGACCAGGGGCAGCCCGTCGAGGAAGGTGCGGAGGTCGGCGGCCTCGTCGCCGGAGGGCACGACGCTGTCGAAGACCAGGTGGTGCCCCTGGCCCCGCTCGTCCCGCCACTGGTAGCCGTCGTCGGCGTCGCCGAAGAACCAGCCGTTGCCCTCCTTGCGCTCCCCCTGCAGCAGGTTCAGCTCGTGGTTGCCCGCGACGCAGAAGGCCTGCCCCGCCTGGCACAGCCGCCGCACCAGCCGCACCACGCCGGGGCTGTCCGGCCCGCGGTCCACCAGGTCGCCCAGGAAGACCAGGGGCCGCTGCAGGCGCCCGGTGTCCGGATCCCCGCCCAGGCGCCCGATCAGGGCGCGCAGCGCCTCCAGCTCGCCGTGCACGTCGCCGACGAGGTCGAGGGGGCCATCAGGCAGGGTCTGTACGAGCGTGGACATGGGACCGCCGGGTTCGTCGCCGGGCACCTATGCCGCTCGCCGGCCGCGGGCCCCGGTCACCGGCGGCGGCGGCGCAGGAGCAGGAGCCCCAGCAGCCCCAGGGTGGGCCAGCTCCCCCTGGCCCGCCCGGGCGCCGTCGCGCAGCCCTTGCCCTCTTCGCCGGGCTCCTCGCCCGTCGCCCCGCCCCCGTCGCCGGAGGTGCCTCCGTCGCTGGCGCCTCCGTCTCCCGTGCCGGCGGGCCCGTCCAGCCCGTCGCAGTCCTGGTCGACGCCGTCCCCCACGATCTCCAGGGCGTCGGCGCCGATGTCCGGGTCGGCGTCGTCGCAGTCGGTGCCGCCGAACAGGTCGGAGTCCTCTCCGTCTCCGTCCATGTCGTAGTCGCTCTCCTCGTCGCAGTCGGCGTCGATCCCGTCGTACCAGTGCTCGGTGGCGTCCGGACTGACGGTGGGATCCGTGTCGTCGCAGTCGTCACCGGCCCAGGTCGAGGCGCGGTGACCGTCCCCGTCAGCGTCGTAGTCGTCGGCGTGGTCGCAGTCCCCGTCCCGGCCGTCGTACCAGCTCTCGACCGCCCCCGCGTGGACCGCGGCATCCGTGTCGTCGCAGTCCGCGCCGCCGCTGGACTCGGCCGTCTGTCCATCGCCGTCCGCGTCGTGGTCGTCGTCCCGCAGGCAGTCACCGTCCACGTCGTCGTACCAGGTCTCGATGGCGCCGAAGTAGACCGTGGGATCCGCGTCGTCGCAGTCCGTACCCCCCCAGTCCTCGCCGTCCTGCCCGTCGTGATCGGCGTCGTAGTCGCTGTCGCCCGCGCAGTCGGCGTCCACGCCGTCGTACCACACCTCGACCGCCCCACCGTACACCGCCGGGTCCTCGTCGTCACAGTCCGCCCCGCCCACCAGGGCCCCCTCCACGCCGTCACCGTCCACGTCGCGCGCGTCGGCCCCGTCGCAGTCGTTGTCCACGCCGTCGTAGGGGATCTCCCCGGCGCCGGGGTGGACCTCCCCGTCGAAGTCGTCGCAGTCGCCCAGCAGGGTGGAGGCGCCCTCCGGCCCGTCGCAGGAGACCAGGCCCTCGCCCTCCAGGCCCCACCCGTCCCCGTCTCCGTCGGGGTACCAGGTGGGCATGTCGACGGCGTCGAGATCGACCCGGCCGTCGCAGTCGTTGTCGATCCCGTCGCACCGCTCGGTGCCCCCCGGGAGGGCCGCGGGCTCGGCGTCGTCACAGTCCCCGCCCGTCCACGCCCCATCACCGTCCGCGTCGAAGGCCCAGGCGCCCTCGCCGCCAAACCAGCCGATGTCCGACCGGCTGCCGTCGGGGTCGACCAGCGCCTCGTCGCCCGCGTCCCGCAGGGGTGAGCCCTCGCCCAGCCGCAGGTCGTCGTCCGCGCAGTCGCCGTCGGCGTCCAGGTCCACCAACAGCGGGTCCGCCGTCACCATGCCGATGCCGCTGGTCACGTCCAGGTGGCTGCCGCTGCCGTCCCCCCCCTCGTTGTCGTACCAGGCGCTGCTGCCGAAGCTGCTCTCCAGCGCGGCGTCCCCCTCGCCGTAGAGCGCCGCGCCCCCCACCGTCCACGCCACCAGGTTGTTCGTCCACGCCACGCGGCTGTCGGACAGCTCCACCGCGGCGCGCCCGGCCTGGTTGCCCAGGACGCTGAGCTGGACCAGGGTGGTGTCCCCTCCCCCCGTCACCGAGAGCGCGGCGCCCAGGGAGGCGACGTTCTCCTGCAGGCGCACGTTGGCCCAGCTCGCCTCGGTCCCGCCCTCCGTGTGGGCGCCACCGCCCTGCGCGGCCTGGTTGCCGCACAGGCTGCTGGCCTGCACCGCCAGCCGCTCGACCGCCGAGGCGTACAGCGCGCCGCCCGCGCCGTCGGCGAGGTTGTCGGACAGGCTGCTGCCCCACAGGTCCAGGCTGCCCCCGGTCGCGTGGATCGCCCCGCCGCTGCCGATGGCGAGGTTTCCCGAGAAGGCGCAGTCCTCGACCTGGGCCGTGGCCCCCGCGGAGAGGTGCAGGGCCCCACCCTGGGCCCCCAGGTTGTCGCGGAAGGCGCAGCCCTGGGCCCACAGGCTGCCCCCCTCCACCCGCAGGCCCCCTCCTTCCCCGGCGCCGTCGCCGGCGTCGTGTACGATCACCTCCTGCAACGCCAGCGCCCCTCCGACGACGGAGATCGCGCGGGACGCGCCGGTGATCGACAGGCCCTGGAGGGTGAGCGCCTCCCCCAGGGCCGCGGTCAAGGTCACCTCGCAGCCCTCGGCCCCCGACAGCAGCGTCGCCTCGGCGCCCTCGACACCCACCAGCTCCAGGTCCCGCCCGCCCAGGTCCAGGCACTCGGCGTAGCTGCCGGCGGCCACCTCGATCCGGTCGCCGCTCTCGGCGGCGGCGATCGCCTCGCCGATGGTCGGGAAGTCCCCGGCGCCCCCGGGATCCACGATCCAGGTGCGCGCGGGCGTGGGGACGGCCAGGGCGAGGGAGGGGGCGAGCAGCAGGCTGAGGACGGGCACGGCGGGCTCCCACGGCGGCCCCGAGGGGCCCGGCCCCGAGGCTACACCGCGCGCCCGCCCGGCGCGACGCCCCCTCCCCTCCCTCAGCCCTTGGGGGCAGAGACGGCCGCCCACCGGAAGGCCGGCCAGTGCGGCTGCTCGGTGTCGCCGTCGGGGTAGTAGCTCACGATCTGCAGCTTGTAGTAGCCGCCGGTCGCGGTCTGGAAGACGTAGACGACGTCGGCGGGGTCCAGCGTGTGCTCGGTCGTGTTGTAGATGTACCAGTCCTCCATGACCTTGTCGTCGTCGGTGTCCGACAGCCAGCCCTCGGTCGGCGCCTGGGCCAGGCTGTCGAAGTCCTGGCCCGGCAGCACCGCGACCCGGCTGTCCCCGGCGCGGAAGTCCCACTTCTGCATGGCCAGGTCCCACCCCTCGCTGACCAGGCCCGCGCTGGCGAAGCTCCAGCACATCCAGCTCTTGACGTCCCCCGTGTACAGGCGGGTCAGGGTGACGCCGCCGCCCTGGTCGCTGTTCGTCAGGCTGCTGGCGTCGGCGCTGCAGGTGAAGGGGACCTCGGTCGGGCCGGTGCCCGTGTCGGTGCCGCCCTGCTCGGCCAGGGCCCCCCAGCGCAGGTGGACGTACCCGGGGCTGCCGGCGTCGTCGTAGTAGGCCAGGAACTGGAGCTTGGCCAGGTCCCCGCCGGCGTCGCGCACCGCGTAGATCACGTCGGCGGGCGTGACCTGGTGCGTGTCGGCGTCGTAGGCGAACCAGGTGTCCAGCGCGTACTCCGGGTCGCCGTCGGCGTCGGCGTCGGCCTGGTCGGTCACCCAGCCGTCGGTCGGCGCCTCCAGCTCGGTGCTGTACGGCGTCTCGAAGAAGGGCACGACGGCCATGTCGGCCGTGCCCGAGATCCCGCCGTTGATCTTGACCTTGTAGCGTCGGAAGCCCAGATCCCACTCGGCGCTGTCGTCGGGATCGGCGGGGCTCACGACCTGCCCGCCGCCCAGGTCCAGGTAGACCCAGTCGGTCTCGCTGGTGGCGTCGATGACCGCCTCGCCGGCGGCCACCTGGCTGGCGCCGCCGGTGTCGTCCCCCTGGGGGGCGATGCTGGCGGCGCAGGAGAGCAGCAGGAGCAGGGTGTTCACGGGGAGGCTCCGCCCGGCACGGGCAGGTCGAGGACCAGGCCGCCGTAGAACAGGCGGGGGTCGAGGTGGATGTACAGGGCGTCGCCGGCGTTCAGCAGGTTGTCCACGCCGCCGAACAGGCGCAGGCCGGCCGGCAGGCCCGCCCCCTGGCCCTCCCGCCGCTGCCAGGCCCGCGGCAGGACGGTCTTCTCGACGCGCAGCTTGAGGTTGGCGTAGGGGTCGGTGTCCAGGGCCTCCTCCACGCCGTCGGCGTCCTCGTCGACGTAGAAGCGGGTGGGGCCCACCACCTCGCCACGGAGGGTGGCCTCGGCCAGGAGCCAGGGCGAGCGGGCGGTCAGGCCGAAGGTGCCGCGGTGGGGGGCCCGGCCGTCCAGGGGGCGCGCAGCGTCGCGGTCGTAGGTGAGGGTCAGCGTGTAGCCCAGGTCGGTGGCCAGGACCCGGGACAGGCGCAGGCGGGCGACCACCTCGCCGCCGGTGGTCCAGGCGCGGGCGACGTTGACGTAGCTGTAGGCCGCCGGCGAAGAGGCCGTCGCGTCCCGCACGAAGTCGATGGTGATGAGGTCCTGCAGGTCGGTGTACCAGCCGTCCAGCCGCAGGGTCAGCGCGCGGGAGGGCGCCGCCTCGACCCCGCCGGAGAGCCCCAGGCTGGTCTCGGGCCGCAGGTCGGGGTTGCCCTGCACCTGGTAGCCGGCGCTGGGGTTCTCGAAGAGCAGGAACATCTCCTTGAAGTCCGGCGCGCGGAAGCCCATGCCCCCGTTGATCCGCAGGGAGAGCCGCTCGGCGGCGTCCCAGCGCAGGGCCAGGCGCGGCGCGGGGTGCAGGCCGAACCAGGAGTCGGCGTCCAGCCGGGCGCTGGGCACCACCTCGAGCTGGTCGCGCGGCCCCAGGGTGATCGCGTCCTGGGCGAAGACGGCGCCGCGCCAGCGCTCCCCCGGCTCGGACAGGCGCGGCGAGTCCAGGGTCTCCCGCAGCCCCTCGCCGCCCAGGGTCAGCACCTGCCGCCCGCCCAGCACCTGGTCCCACTGGGCGTCGAGCTGGCCCAGCAGCTCGCGGCTGTCCTCGTACACGTCCAGGTCGCTGCCTCCGCGCTGGTCCAGGCTGTACTGGTCGCGGAACAGGTTGCCGGTGGCGGAGATCGACAGCTTGGAGGCCTGCCCCGGCAGCAGCTCGGCGCCCAGGCGCAGGCTCGTGTCCTCCGTCAGGTTGCGCCGGTCGAAGGTGGCGGCGCTCACCACGTCGACGCCGCTGCTGTCCCGCAGGCGGTAGCCGCCGTCCAGCAGCAGGCGCACCGCGGGCGAGAGCTTCCAGTCCAGGTCGCCCTCGCCCGAGAGCTGCGACGCGGCGTTGCCATCGGTCTGTTCATCCGAGGGATCCCAGTCGTAGCCGTCGGTGCGGTGCAGGCCGAAGGACAGGCCCGCCGCCCAGCTCTCCCGCCGCAGGCCCAGGGTCTCGCTGGCGTCGACGGTGTCGCGGCTGCCGTAGGAGGCGACCGCCTGGCTGCTCAGGCCCTGGTCCGGCTGCCGCGTGATGATGTTGATCACCCCGCCGATGGCGTCGCTGCCGTACAGGGCCGAGGCCGCGCCCTTGACGACCTCGATGCGATCGATGCGCTCGGCGGGGATCCGCGACAGGTCGACCACCCCGTCTCGCCGTCCGATGACGCGCTTGCCGTCGACCAGGATCAGCACGTACTGCGGGTCCAGGCCCTGCATCCGCACGCCCGCCCCGCGGAAGGAGCGCACCACCTCGACCCCGGGCACCGTCTCCAGCACCTCGCTGGCGTCGCTGGCCCCGCTCTCCAGCACCTGCTCCCGGGTGATCACGTCGGTGACGACGACGCTCTCGGACAGGGGGCGCTCGGTGCGGGTGCCGGTCACGACGACGACCTCGCCGGCCTCCTCGTGCGGGGGCGGCTCCTCCTCCCCGGGCGCGGCGTCCTGCGCGCGCGCGGCGGGGCAGGACAGCAGGGCGGGCAGCAGGGTCGCGAGGGTCATGGCCCGGCGGCCTAGCGCCCCGACCGCCGGCGATCAAGCCGGACAGCCGGACAGGGGCCCGGAAAGGAGATAGGCGCCGCCCCCCCCGGAGGTCTCGTGTCCACCGCCCTGTCGCTCATCGCCCTGCTCTCGGCCTGCAAGCACCAGCCCCCGGCCGCGCCCGTGGCCCCGCCGGCCCCGCCGGCCTTCGACCACGCGGCCTGCTTCTCCGAGGTGGCGCAGGCGCTGTCCAGCGACGAGATGGAGGGCCGCGGCACCGGCACCCCCGGCCTGGACCGGGCGCGCGACTGGCTGGCCGCGCGCTTCACCGCGATGGGCCTGGAGCCCGTGGGGGGCACCGGCCAGCAGCAGGTGCCGGTCACCCTGGGCGTCGCCCTGGGCGAGGGCAACGCGCTGGCCGGCGGCAAGGCCCGCGACCTGTCGCGCGGCAAGGGCGTCGCCGCGCTGGGCGAGGCCTGGACCCCGCTGGGCTTCTCCAGCAACGGCGCCTTCGAGGGTGGGCTGGTCTTCGCCGGCTACGGCATCCGCGCCGAGGAGCTGGGCTACGACGACTACGCCGGCCTGGACGTGCAGGGCAAGGTGGTGCTGGCCCTGCGCTTCGAGCCCGGCGAGTCCGACGAGAAGAGCATCTTCGACGGGCGGATGCCCACCCGCTGGTCGGACCTGCGCTACAAGGCGCTCCGGGCCCGCGAGGCCGGCGCCGCGGCGCTGATCCTGGTCACGGGCCCCACCAACGCCGGCGAGGGGGAGCCCGACGGCCTGCCGCGGCTGAAGCCCGAGGGGCCGACCTCGGTCGCCGGCATCCCCGTGCTCCAGGTCACGCGCGCGGTGGCCCAGGCCTGGCTCTCGGCCGGGGGGCAGGATCTCGCCGCCCTCCAGGCTGCCATCGACGCCCAGGGCAAGCCGCAGAGCAAGGCCCTGCCCCAGGTGACGGTGAAGGGCCGCGTCGAGCTGGTGCCCCAGCAGGTGAGCTCGACCAACCTTCTCTTCCGCCTGCCCGGCGCCGGGGCCCTGGCCGAGGAGACCGTGGTGTTGGCCGCCCACTACGACCACCTGGGCATGGGCGGGCGCGGCTCGATGAAGCCCGACGTGGTGGCCGTGCACAACGGCGCCGACGACAACGCCTCGGGCGTGGCCGCCCTGGCCTGCGCGGCCGAGGCGCTGGTGAAGAGCCCGCCGGACGGGGACCGCCGCGGGGTGCTCTTCGCCGCCTTCACCGCCGAGGAGCTGGGCCTGGGCGGCTCGGGCTGGTACGCCGAGAACCCGGCCCTGCCGCTGGACCGCACCGTCGCGATGATCAACATGGACATGGTCGGGCGGGTGCGAGAGGGCCGGCTGCAGGCCATGGGCACCGACTCGGCGGTCGACTGGCCGGCCGTCCTGGAGCCGCTGGCCACGGCCCACGGGCTGACCCTGCAGGTCGGTGGCGACGGCTACGGCCCCAGCGACCACATGAGCTTCTACACCAAGGGCGTGCCCGTGGTGCACTTCTTCAGCGGCAGCCACACCGAGTACCACAGCCCCGAGGACGACTTCGCGACGCTGAACGTGGACGGCGGCGCGCGGGTCGCGGCGCTGGCGGCGGACGCGGCGGCGACCCTGTCCACCCGCGCCGAGCGGCTGGCCTACGTCAAGGGCAGCTCGGGCTCCCCGATGCTGGGCGACAGCCGCGGCTACGGCTCCTACCTGGGCACGATCCCCGACTACGCCACGATGATGGAGCCCACCGGCGGCGTGAAGCTGTCGGGCGTGCGCGAGGGCGGGCCCGCGGCGCTGGCCGGCCTGGTCGCGGGGGACCGCATCATCGGCCTGGGGCGGTACACGGTCGGCAACCTGTACGACATGACCTTCGCCCTGCGCGATCACAAGCCGGGCGAGGTGGTCGACATCAAGATCCTGCGCGACGGCCAGGAGCTGGTGCTTCCGGCCACGCTGAAGTCGCGCGAGGGCGAGGAGAAGAGCCGAGCCGGCGCCAGCCCCCACGCCGGAGGCGCCAGCACACACGCCCCCGGCGCCAGCACCCACGCCGCCAGAGACCCCCTGGCGGTCCCCGGGCCCGACTGGGCGCCAAAGGCCGGCAAGGAGGCCAGCCACCTGATCGACCCGCGCGAGTCGCACCTGGCCGACCTGCGCCAGCTCACCTTCGGCGGCGACAACGCCGAGGCCTACTGGAACCCCGACGGCCGCTCCCTCATCTTCCAGTGGACCCCGCCCGAGGGCGGCTGCGACCAGCAGTACCTGTTCAACCTCGACACCGGCGAGCGCACCCTGCTGTCCTCGGGCAAGGGCCGCACCACCTGCGGCTACGCCGACTGGGCGGGCAGCGGGCGCTACATCTACGCCACCACCGAGGGCGCCTCGGCGGAGTGCCCGCCGCCGCCGGACATGAGCAAGGGCTACACCTGGGCCCTGTACGACGGCTTCGACCTGGTCTGGCAGGCACCCGGGCAGGCCCCCGCGCCCTTCCTGCCCGCGCCCGGCTACGACGCCGAGGCCACCGCCTGCATGCAGGACGGCCGCATCGTCTTCACCTCGGTCCGGGACGGCGACCTGGAGCTGTACACGGTGAAGCCCGACGGCAGCGAGCTCACGCGCCTGACGCACACGCCGGGCTACGACGGCGGCGCCTTCTTCACCACGGACTGCCAGCACATCGTCTGGCGCGCCAGCCGGCCCGAGGGCGAGGCCCTGGCCGACTACCAGGCCCTGCTGGCCGAGGGCCTGGTGCGCCCCAGCCAGATGGAGCTGTACGTGATGAAGGCCGACGGCACCGAGGTCAAGCAGCTCACCACCTCGGGCAAGGCCAGCTTCGGGCCCTACCCCCTGCCCGGAGACACGGGGCTCATCTTCTCCAGCAACATGGGCGGCTCGGCGCGGGAGTTCGACCTGTGGACGGTCGGGATGGACGGCGGCACGCCCCAGCAGGTGACCTACACGCCGGCCTTCGACGGCTTCCCCATGTTCTCGCCCGACGGCCGCTGGCTCATCTTCGCCAGCAACCGCGGCGGCGACGGCAAGGAGACCAACCTGTTCATCGCCCGCTGGAAGCCCTGACCCCGCCCGCCGCGGGTCCGCGGGCGACGGTCCTCAGCAGGGACAGTCGCAGTAGGGCACCTCGTTGGCCAGGTCCAGGGCGGCGCCCACCAGGCGCTGGCTGCCGGTGAGCTCCTCGACCAGGTACAGCAGGGGCTCCCCGCCGGGCTCCACGGCCAGCACCGGGCCCGCCTGCCAGCCGGTGGTCTCCACCAGGCCCAGCACCGCGGCGCCCTGCGCGTCCAGCAGGCCGGCGGCCGACCACACGAAGTCCTCGCCGCCGCAGTAGCGGTCGCCCTCGTCGGTCCACAGCCGCACCTGCACCCGCCGCAGGTCCCGCTCGCCGAGCCGGAGGGGGGACACCTCCCAGGCCACCTGGACGGTGCCCACCTCCTCGGCCAGCGACCGCCGCTGCCCCAGCTCGAGCTGCCACGCGACGGGCAGGTCCGGGGGCGCCTCCGTCGAGCCGGGGCCCCGGGGCAGGGCCCCCTGGGGGCGGCTGCCCGCGGGCAGCACCACCACGGCGTCGCAGCCCACCTGGGCGTACAGGTGCTCGTCCCCGCAACCCGGCGCGTCCATGGACCCCGCCTGGACCCAGCCCCAGTGCGGCGTGCCGGCGACCCCCTTCACGAACCGCTCCAGCCGGCACTGCACGAGCCGCCCCGAGGCGTCGATCCCCGGCAGCTCGTCCCCCACCGTCCACGGCTCCATGGCGTGCACGGTGAGCGGCGCCGACCACGCGCTGCCCGAGGCGTCCAGCGGGCGCAGCGGCGGCGAGGTGGCGACCGCCTGGGCCTCGATCTCCGGGGCGAAGGGCAGCCGCGCGCCCGGACCGTGGACGAAGGCGACCGTCCCGCCGACCGGGGGCGGGCTCCGCCGGGCGGCGCAGGCCCGGTCCAGCTCGGGGCGGGCCCCGACCCAGGCCCCGGCCGGCTTGAGGTAGTGGTCGACCCCGCGCGCCTTCAGGCGGGAAGACAGCTCGCGGGCGGCCCCCACGTCGGCGAAGGCCCCGGCGACGACGATCTCGTAGCAGGGCATCAGGCCCTTGAAGGCCGTGGAGTCCAGGCGGGCCAGCGCCACCCCCGGCTCCTGCGCGGCCAGGGCCAGGCCGTCGGGCGCCGCGCCCGGGTGCAGGGACGAGGAGAGGATGACCAGGACCTTGTCGCCGTAGGCGGCGGGATCGGCGGCGGGCGGGGCGGGGACCGCGGGCGCGGGCGCGGCGGCGGGGACCGGCCCGGCGGGGGCGGCCGCGGGCGCCTCCGGCTCGGCGGTGGGGCCCGAGGAGCAGGCGAGCAGGAGCAGGGCGAGCATCACGGCACCACGAACAGCAGGAGGGTGAGCCCGGCGCCGACGCCCCACAGGAGCAGCGGGCCCCCGACCTGCCAGGGGTAGATCACGAGGGCCGCGGAGATGACCAGCTTGGCCGTGCTCTGCTGCTTGCGCGCGTAGCGCCAGCCGGCGACGCCGATCAGGCCGAAGATCAGGGAGGCGGCGAGGGAGCCGGGGTCGAAGGTCATCGATCTGCCCGGGGCGGAGGTGGGACCGTTCAGGTCCCCGGCGCCCACCGGAAGGAGGGGGGGCCCGCCAGGCCACGCTCGCGGCGCAGGAAGCCCAGGAAGGGGTTGGTGCGCAGCTCCTGCTCCAGGGTGGTCATCGGCCCGTGGCCGCTCCACACCCGCATGTGGCCCGGCAGTGCCAGCAGGCGACGCAGGCTCTCGACCATCAGCGCCGGGTCGCTCATCGGGAAGTCGGTGCGGCCGATGCTGCCGGCGAACAGCGTGTCGCCCACGATGATGTCGGCGTCGTCGTGCCAGCAGCCCTGGCCGGGGGTGTGGCCGGGGGTGGACAGGAAGCGCAGGGTGGTCTGTCCGAGCTGCACCGTCTGTCCATCGTCCACCAGGTGGTCGATCCGACCACAGCGCACCGGCGGCATGGGGATGCCGAAGGCGCGGGCCTGCAGCGGCAGGGTGTCGAACAGGGGCTTCTCCAGCCGCGGCATGAAGGTGGGCACGTCGAAGGCGGCCTGCAGGGCGGGCAGGGCGCCGGCGTGGTCCAGGTGGGCGTGGGTGAGCAGGATCATCCGCACGTCGGGCCGCGGCGTCATCGCCAGCAGCCGGCGGGGCAGCTCGTCGGTCTCGCCGGTGTCCACGACGGCGCACTGGCCGGTGGCCGTGTCGGTCAGCAGGTAGGTGTTGACCTGGAAGGCGCCGACGGTGATGGGCGTGACCTGCACGGGGGCTCCGGGAGCGGGGGGCGGCGATCTAACGCGGGGGGGCTCCCCGGCCGCGGTAGGCTGGGCCCGTGCCCCGGACCCTCCCCCTCGCCCCCCTCCTGATCGCCGCGGCCCTCTCCCCCGGCGCGCTGGCCGCCCGTCCGCTGCCCGAGCGCCTCGTGCCCGCCCGCCCCCTGCCGACGCGGAGCGCGGCGGCGCCCCCTCCCCCCTCGCGCTGGGTCGCGGTGCGCGCCGACGCCTCCCACTGCCTGGCGACCGCCGACCCCCAGCCGCCGGGGGCGCCCTGCGTGCGCCTGGACGGGGCCGGGACGGGCGGCGCGGTCGCGGCCGGGGTGGTGGCCCAGGGGGACGGGACCTGGACGCTGCGCTGGGCGCGGCCCACCCGGGATGCCTGCCTCGCGGCGCCGCCCTACGGCCTGGCGGACCTGGACCTCCAGGTGCGGGTCGACGCCGCCGCGGTGCTGCCGGTGGTGGCGCAGGCGACGACCCTGGACCTGGGCCAGGGCGCGCGCCTGGAGCTGCGGCCGGGGCACCCGGTCTGGCCCGGCCCGGTCGTGCACGTCGCGGGCCTGGTGGTCCCCCTGCCCGGGGAGGTGCCGACGGCGACCGAGGTGACGCCGGCCCCCGGCGCCTGGGTGGACCTGCCCGACATGCAGGTGGCGGCCTCGGCGCTGCCGCCGGTGGGGGGCCTGCCCCTGGCGACCCTGTCGACGGCGCCCCTGGCCGCGGAGTGGGACCAGGCCGGCAGCGCCGTCGTGCTGCGGGACGCCTGCGCCCGGCTGGCCCTGCCGGTGGAGGGGGGGGTGGCGCCCGGCAGGCCGCCCCCCGGCGGGCGCACCGTGCACACCCGCAAGGTGGAGGGCACGCTGGTCGAGGGCACGGTCCTGACCCTGCCGGCGGGCCGGCCGGTGGGCCAGGTGACGGCGAACCTGGTGCTGGGCCCCTGGCAGGCGGCGGCGGGCTCGTCGGGCGAGGTGCCCCTGGCCGCCACGCTGGCCAGCGCCCAGGGCGGCAGGACCTGCCTGGTGGTGCCGACCAGCGCCGAGCTGTCCCTGCCCACCGAGCAGCGCAGCCTGGTGCTCTGCACCGCCACCCACGCGTTGAAGTGACCGCATCGGACCGACCATGCTCGACCTCGCCCGCCTGCAAGCCATCCACCTCGTCGCCCGGCCACCCGGACAGCGGCTGTTCGCCAAGCTGCTGGCGCTGGACTACCGCTTCCCGCGGCGGACGGAGATCGTGGTCGAGGGCCTGGAGCGCATCCCCCAGGATCGCTCGGTCTTCCTGGCCATGAACCACACGGACCGGTACAACTACTGGCCCCTGCAATACCAGATGCACCGGCTGGGCCTGCGCTACACCGCGACCTGGGTCAAGGGCAAGTACTACCAGAACCCGCTGATGGCGTGGTTCATGGATCGCACGGGCAACATCCCCCTGCCCAGCCGCGGCTACGTGGTCGCCGTGGCCTTCCAGCAGCGGCGGGGCCGCGCGCCGGATGGCGCCGAGTACCGGGCGCTGCGGGACCTGGTGGACGGCCAGGACGTACAGGCCCTGCCCCCCGCGGTGGCGACCTGGATGGCGGAGGAGGGCGGGGCGGAGGCCTGGGCGGAGGGCCAGCGCCGACGGTTCACCACGATGATGGACGAGGTGATGCGCATCCACCGCGAGGCGATGGCCGAGGGCCTGCACGTGCTGGTCTTCCCCGAGGGCACGCGCCGCAAGCGCCTGGGCCCCGGACACGCGGGCCTGCTGCAGGTGGCCTGGCACCTGGGGGCCGCGGTGGTGCCCATCGGCTGCAACGGCAGCGACCGGGTCTACCCGGGGAACAGCCCCTCCGCGAAGGGGGGGCGCATCGTCTACCGGGTGGGGCCGCCGCTGGAGCCGGACGGCCCGGAGCTGGGGCCGCACCGGGTGAAGGAGCCCTACACACCGTTCACGCTGGAGGCCGCGGCCCGCCACGGTCAGGCCTTCCAGGCCGGCACGGCGGTGATCATGGGCCACATCGCCGCGCTGCTGGACCCGGAGTATGCCCCGGGGGCTGAGCCCGGCCCCGAGGCCGGATCGGAGCGCTTCCTGTGAACCTCCTCCTCCTGCTGACCCTGGCCTGCGGCTCGGACGACCAGGACGTCGTCTCCGGCTCCCCCTCGCCCTCGCCGGACGGCGGCGCCACCCACGCGGACGGGGGGGGCACCGGGGCGGACGGTGGCAGCGCGGACGGCGGCGGCGCCGATGGCGGCAGCCCCACGGTCGACGCCGACCTGGACGGTTCCCCGGCCGGGGAGGACTGCGACGACGACGACCCGGACGTCTTCCCCGGCCAGCAGGAGATCTGCGACGGGCGCGACCAGGACTGCGACAGCGTGCCCGACGACGGCGTCATCACCGACGGCGCGGGCTGCCAGGACCCCGGCGCGCCCGCCTTCCCCGAGGTGGTCGGCACCGTGCACCTGACCCTGCGCACGGCGACCGGCACCTACGACGGGAGCGACGACGGCGGCGTGCAGGTCTGCCTGGGCGAGGGGCGCTGCCTGAGCCCCTACCTGCCGGAGTGGAACGACCTGGAGCCCGGCGCCCGGGACGTGAGCGCGCACGAGGGGCTGGCCTGGTCCAGGGCGGACCTGGACCGGTTCACGGTCGGCACCACCGACGGCGAGGACCAGTGGCAGCCCGACGGCTTCCAGGTCAGCCTGGACGGAGAGGTCGTGTACTGCCGGCAGGTCGAGGGGCTGGAGATCGGCGACGCCTCCGACGAGGTGCTGAGCTGGACGGACCCCGAGGGGCTGTCGCTGGGATGTGACACGGTCTTCGAGGACCCGCTCACCCACGGGCCGATGGTGGGCGCGACCGGCGACACCTGGGCCCGCATCTGGCTGCGCACGGACGCCACCCGCCACGTCACCGTCACCGTGGCCCCCGACGAGGCCGCGCTGGCCACCGCGCTGCCGGTCCACCACGCCTGGCCCGCCGCCGCGACCGACTTCGCCCACTCCTTCACCGTCCACGGCCTGCAGCCCGCCACCCGCTACGTCTACCGGGTCGAGGTGGACGGCCACGTGGACGGACCCCACGAGCTGGTGACCGCGCCCCTGCCCGACAGCCCGGGGATCTTCCGGATGGCCTTCGGCTCCTGCTCGAAGGACGACGAGCAGCCGGTGTTCGGCGCCGTCGTGGCCTGGGACCCCGACCTGTTCCTGTTCATCGGCGACAACCACTACGGCAACACCGACGACCTGTCCGACCTGCGGCAGCACTACCGCTGGGCCCACGAGCGCCCGCTGCGCCGGGACCTGCTCGCGCAGACGCCCATCCTGGCCACCTGGGACGACCACGACTACGTCGGCAACAACACCGACGGCAGCGAGCCCGGCCGGGACACCGCGCTGCGCGTCTTCCAGGAGTACTGGGCCAACGCCTCCTACGGCCTGGAGGACACGCCGGGCGTGTTCAGCCGGCACCGCTGGGGCGACGTCGAGCTGTTCCTGCTGGACGGCCGCTACCACCGCGGCGTGGACGGCACGCTGCTGGGCGAGGCGCAGCTGGACTGGTTGATCGAGGGCCTGGCCGAGAGCGACGCCACCTTCAAGCTCCTGGCCAGCGGCAGCCAGTGGAGCCCCTACGGCAGTGACGACTCCTGGGCGGCCTGGGACGATGACCGGGAGCAGCTCTTCCAGGCGATCGTCGACGAGGGGGTGGAGGGCGTGGCCCTCCTCTCGGGCGACATCCACCGCTTCGAGCTGCGGGAGCTCAGCCCGGCGCCGGGCGGCTACGTCCTGCCCGAGATCACCAGCAGCCCGATGGCCTACGCCGCGGGTTCCACCTGCGGCGACGACGCCAGCGAGCCCGATCGGCGCACCTGCCTGGACGGCTTCGACGGCTTCATCGGGCTCACGGTGGACACGACCCTGGACGATCCCACGCTGACGGCGGAGATCGTGGACACGGCGGGGGGCGTGCACGAGGTCTGGACGATCCTGCGCTCCGAGCTGCGCTGAGCGGGATCAGGGGCCGGGGCCTGCCCCTGCCAGCCAGGCGGCGGCCGGGGGATCGCGGTCGGACAGCTCCTGGACGAAGGCGGCCCGCTGGTCGGCGGCGCGGGTGGACAGCCCCTCGCCGACCCCTCGCCAGGCCGCCGCGCGCAGCTCGCCCAGCGGCCCCAGCGCCTCCACGACGACCTCGACCTCCCAGCGCGCGGCCACCGCGACGCCCCAGCCGGCGTCGGCCGCCAGGGCCTGGGGGTCGTGGCCCGCGGCCGACAGCGCCCGCAGGCGCCCGGACAGGCCGGGCCGAGGGGAAGGGTCGGGGAAGGGCTCGCCGAGCACGGGGTAGCCGAAGCGGCGCGAGAAGGCGGCGGCGAAGCCGGGGGTGGCCTGGGGCCCCCGCGCCGCGAGGAAGGCCTCGACCTCGGGGACGAGCGGCAGGGGTACGCGGTCCAGGCCGAGCGCCAGGTAGGCCTGGGGGTGGTAGCCCCGCAGGTCGACCGGCGACGGTCGGGTCCACACGGCGGCGTAGACGGGCAGGGCCAGCAGCGAGGGGGCCAGGGCCAGCGCCGCCCAGGCCCGGTGGCGGGTGGCGGCCAGGGCGGGCCACAGGAGCAGGGCGGGCAGCCAGGGCAGCAGGTAGCGGTGCTGCAGCTCGGGCCGGAAGGGCGAGAGGGCGGCGACGGACAGGAGGTGGACGAGGGGCAGGACCACCAGCAGGCGGGCGGGTGGGCGGGCGTCGCGGAGCAGCGGCAGGGCCGCCAGCAGGAGGAGCAGGCCCAGGGGCGCGGAGAGCCAGGCGGGGGCGGCCTCGCTGGCGACCAGCGGGACCGGCAGGTGGCCGGCCAGGCTCTGGAGCAGGGGCCCCGGCGCGAGGGCGCGCGCGAGCAGGGCGGGCACGGTCTGCGAGGGGTCCTCGGTGAGCGAGGCGCGCAGCCATGGCCAGGGGGTCGCCAGCGCGCCGAGCTGCAGGGGCAGCCAGCCGAGCGCCGCGGCGGGCAGGGCCAGCGGGCGGCGGCGGAGCAGGAGCAGCAGCAGGCCGGTGGGGGCGAGCACGGGCGCGAAGGCGACGCCCAGGCCGACCAGCAGGCCGAGCAGGAGGGGCGAGGCCGCCCAGGCCAGCAACCACGCCGCGGGGAACAGGGTCGCCTCGGGGTGGCTGCCCCAGGTGGTGAGCCACCACTGGCTGGCCCAGGGCACCGGCAGGGCCAGCGCGACCCCGGCGAGCAGGGCGGCGCGGGGGCCGCCCAGGCGCAGCGCCAGGCCGGTCCAGGCCAGCCAGCCGGCCGTCGACCACAGGACGGCGCTGGCCTTCAGCGCCGCGTGGGTGGGGCCGAACAGCAGGGACGCGGCGGCCGTGGTCAGCGAGACCGGCAGGAAGCCGCCGTGGTGCACCGCGCTGGCGGCGCCGAGCTGGCGCAGGAGGGCCGAGGAGGACAGCGTGCCGTCGTGCAGCGCCTGCGCCAGCCCGGCCAGCTCCAGCTCTGCCGGGTCCACGGGGTGGAGCAGGTCGGGGGCCCACAGGCAGAGCAGCGCCCGGAAGGTGGCGACCAGGGAGGCGCCGGCCAGCAGCGGGCCGAGGGGGCGGAGCGGGAGGCGGGCCACCGGCAGAGGCTGCCACGAAGGGAGGGCCGCTGCCCGTCCGGCTGGCTAAGCCCGGCGGATGGACGCGATCCTCACCAGCCAGAGCCTGCGCGCCGCCATGGCCGACGGCGCCATCCAGGCGCTGCTGCCCGTGCGCCCCGACCAGGTGCAGCCCTCCAGCCTGGACCTGCGCCTGGGCGCGCGCGCCTGGCAGCTGCAGTGCAGCTTCCTGCCCGGTGGGCAGGGCATCGAGCGCAAGCTCGGCCGGCTGGCGACCGCCACCTGGCGGCTGGACCGCGACGATCCGCTGGTGCTGCACGCCGGCGGCGTCTACCTGGTCGAGCTGGAGGAGGTGCTGGAGCTGCCCGCGGGGGTCTGGGGCCGCACCAACCCCAAGTCCAGCACCGGGCGCCTGGACGTCTTCGTGCGCGTGCTCACCGAGCAGGGCGCGGCCTTCGACACGATCCCGCCGGGCTACCGCGGGCGGCTGTTCCTGGAGGTGACGCCGCAGAGCTTCCACGTCGCCGTGCGCCGCGGCGACTGCCTGGCCCAGCTCCGCCTGGCGCGGGGCCGGCCGGGCCTGGGCTTCGCCGAGCTGTGCGACTGGCAGGCGCGGCAGCCGCTGTGCACCTGGTCGGACGGCTCGCCCGCCCCGGTCGCCGACGACCTGCCCCCCGGCGTGCTGCTCTCCGTCGACCTGGAGAGCCAGGACGGCGGCCCGGTCGGCTACATGGCCCGTCGCCACCAGCCGCCCATCGACCTGTCCCGCCGCAACCTGCCCGTCGAACGGTACTGGGTGCCGCTGCCCGCCGCCGGGGACGAGGGCCACGTGCTCGAGCCCGAGCAGTTCTACATCTTCGCCACCCGCGAGCGCCTGTCGATCCCGCCAGAGCTGTGCGCCGAGCTGGTGGCCTTCGATGCCACCAAGGGCGAGCTGCGCACCCACTACGCCGGCTTCATCGACAGCGGCTTCGGCTGGTCGGCCCAGGGCGCCCCCGGCGCGCGCCTGGTGCTGGAGATCCGCACCCACGACGTGCCCTTCCTGCTGGAGCACGGCCAGGCCCTGTTCCGCGTCGAGTTCATGCGCAACGAGGCCACGCCCGACGTGCTCTACGGCAGCGCCGGCAGCAACTACCAGATGCAGGGGCTCAAGCTGGGCAAGCAGTTCGGCTGATCAGAAGCCCAGCAGGCGCCCGCCCTGGTAGATCGCCAGGCTCACCACCCAGGCCAGGCTGGTCATGTAGACGAAGAGGAAGGCCGGCCAGCGGTAGCCGCCGGTCTCCCGCTTCACCGCCGCCAGGGTGCTCATGCACTGGGCCGCCAGCGCGATGAAGGCCATGAGCGACAGGCCGACCAGCGGCGTGTAGCGCGGGCTGCCGTCGGGGCGGACCTCGGCCCGCATGCGCTCGCGCAGCGGCGTGCTCTCCTCGTCCACCTCCTCACCCACGCCGTAGACCAGGCCCATGGTGCTCACGAACACCTCGCGGGCGGCGAAGGCGCCGATCAGGCCGACGCCGATCTTCCAGTCGAAGCCCAGCGGCGCGATGGCCGGCTCGATGGCCTTGCCCAGCCGCCCCGCCATGCTGTGCTCGAGCGAGGCGGCCTGCCACGCCGCCACCTCGGGCTCGGTGGCCTGGGGGCCGGGCTCGGGCAGCTTCGGGAAGGACAGCAGCGCCCACAGGGCGATGGTGCAGGCCAGGATGACGGTGCCGGCCTCGGTCAGGAAGAGCTTGGACCGGGACCACATCAGGCGCAGCACGCTCTGCGGCGAGGGCAGGCGGATCGGCGGCAGCTCCAGGATGAGCGGCACGCGGCGGCCCTTGAGCACGGTGCGGCCCAGCACCGCCGCGGCGATGAGCGCGATGGCCGTGCTGAACAGGTACATCGCCGTCATCATCAGGCCCTGGAGCGGCAGGGCACCGAACAGGCGGGTCGGCGGGAAGAGGGCGGCGATGACGAGGGTGTAGACCGGCAGGCGCGCCGAGCAGCTCATCAGCGGCACGACCATCATGGTCAGCAGCCGGTCCCGCTGGCGCTCCATCGTGCGCGTCGCCATGACCGCCGGCACGGCGCAGGCGTAGCCCGACAGCATCGGCACGAAGGCGCGACCGTGCAGGCCGATGGCCTTCATGATCCGGTCCATCAGGTAGGCGGCGCGGGCCATGTAGCCCGAGTCCTCCAGCACCCCGATGAACAGGAAGAGCAGCAGGATCTGCGGGAGGAAGACGATGACGTTGCCCACGCCACCGATGACACCCTCGACCAGCAGGTCGGTGAGCAGGCCCCCCGGCAGGACGGCCAGCGCCAGGCCGGCCACCGCCTCGACCAGGCCCTCGATCAGCCCGATGAAGGGGTCCGCGCCGCTGAACAGGGCCTGGAAGACCACCAGCATCAGCCCGAGGAAGACCGCGAAGCCCCAGACCGGGTGGAGCAGGACCGCGTCCAGGCGCTCGGTCAGGGTGCGGCGCGGCGGGGCGCCGGCCAGGCCGCCGACCTGCTGGTCCAGGAAGGCATAGCGGGCGCCGATGATCTCCTGGTCCAGGTCGCGGCCGGCGGCGTGGCGGTCGGCCACCGCCTGGCGCAGCTCCGGCGGGATGTCGGCCAGCTCGTCCTCGTCGTCCAGGCTGGTGAGCGCCCACAGCGCCAGGGCCCGCGCGCGGTGGCCTTCGACCTGCCAGGCGGCGTGGACCAGCGGCTGCAGGGCCTGGATGTCGGCCTCGACCGCGGCGGGGTAGGCGATCCGCGGCGGGGCCGCCGGCCGGTGGTCCAGTGCCTGCTCGATCGCCTGGCTCAGCGCGTCGAGGCCCTGCCGCGTCCTGGCCGAGACGGCCACGCAGGGCGCGCAGAGCAGGGCGGAGAGGCGCTCCATGTCCGGCGGGGCGCCGTGGACCTCGTCGATCATGTTGACGGCGACGACGCAGGGCAGGCCCAGCTCGCGGACCTGCAGCGCCAGGTAAAGGTTGCGCAGGAGCTGGTTGGCGTCGACGACCAGCACCACCGCGTCGGGGGCCTGGGTGCCCCACCCGAGCACCGAGCGGATCGCGACCTGCTCCTCGGCCGAGCGCGCGGACAGCGAGTAGCTGCCGGGCACGTCGAGGATGTCGACCGCGCCGACGCCCGGAAGGGTCCCCCGGCCGATCCGCCGCTCGACCGTGACCCCCGGGTAGTTGCCGACCCGCGCGTTCTGCCCGGTCAGCCGGTTGAACAGCAGCGTCTTGCCCGTGTTCGGGTTGCCGATCAGGGCGACCAGGGGCGTGCCCGGGCGGCGGGCCACCCACTGGCCCAGGTCGTGGCAGGCGGCCCCTGCCCGTCCGTCCGGCGTCGCGACCGCCCCGGGTCCCAGGGTCATCGCTCCACCTGGATCCGCTGCGCCTCGGCCCGGCGGATCGAGAGGCGCCCCCCACGCAGCTCCAGCTCCAGCGGATCCCCCAGCGGGGCGACGTTGCGCACGGTGACCGTGGTGCCGGGGAGCAGGCCCAGCTCCAGCAGCCGCCGCCGGAAGGCGCGGTCCCCGCCGACCGCCAGGACCCGGGCAGGCTGGTGCAGGGGCAGCTCGGCGAGGGAGAGGGGCAGGTGTTCCGCCAGGTGCTCGACGCGGTCGAGGGAGGGAGAGCGGGCGACCATTAGCACCTCCGAGGGAGAGACGTTCTAATGAGAATGACTATCAGTTTCAAGCGACAAGTTGCCACATCTTCCGGGGGCGCGCCAGGACACGCTCGGGGGGCAGGCGCACGCTGCCAGCCCACGCACGCTGCCAGCCCACGCCCGCTGCCGCCGGTGCCTCCGCCGGTGCCTCCGCCGGTGCCGACTACCGCTCCTTGTCCGCGAAGAAGCCCGCCGCGGCCAGGAACTGGGCGGTCGAGCCGTGGGTGTCGGCCCCCGCCCCGCTGTAGGGGGCGTCCGCGGGCAGGCGGTAGCCGGCCGCCGCCATGCCCGCGACGATGGCCTCGGCGTCGGGCCAGTCGCCGCCCGGGCCGGCGTTGCCCCAGGGCGCCACCCCCAGCGTGGCCACGTCGCGCGCCGGCTCGGCCCGGGCGTTGACGTCGTTGAACCAGGCGGCCGCGAACCAGGACTGGCGGTCCCGCAGGGCCAGCTCCAGGCCCGCGGCGGTGCCCGCGGACTCCGACAGCAGCCAGGTGCGGTCGTTGTCGACGTCGTAGAGCGCCCGCGCGGCGTCCAGCGCCCGGGCCCCGTCGTCGGCGGTGGCGGTGCGCCCGTCGAGCACGACGATCAAGGCGTCGCCGACCCCGACGTGGTCGGCCACCTGCCGCATGTTCGAGAGCATGGCCGAGGCGCCCTCGGTGCCCGAGATCACCACCAGCAGGGGCACCCGCGCCCGCGCGGACACGCCGGCCGGCGCCAGCAGGCCGACCGGCACCCCACCCAGGCTGGTGCTGGTGCCGCTGGGGAAGTCCCCTCCCCCGCTGCCGCCGCTGCTGCCGTCCAGGGGCGGCTCCACCTCGACCCCCCCGTCGCCGCTGCCCCCGTCGCCGCTGCCGCCATCCGACGCGCCCCCGTCGCCGCTGCCGCCATCCGACGCGCCGCCGTCGCCGGCCAGCCCGCCGTCCCCGGCCAGCCCGCCGTCGGCTCGCCCGCTGTCCGCCGGGCCCGGCGGGCCCGCGCCGTCCGGATCGCCGCCGCAGGCCCACAGGCCCAGGAACACGCTCCACCACCACGACCGCATCGCCGCTCCCTGGTGCCGACGCGAGTGTACACCCTCCCCCCACCGCCGTCGCGGGAGGGGGAGGGTCCTACTCGCTGCGGGCCAGGTCGCTCAGGCGGACCTGGCTCATCAGCTCGGCGCCGCCGACCAGGACCAGCTTGTCGATCTTGCCGACCAGCTCGCCCATGGCCTCCAGCTCCTTGAGCCGCAGCAGGACCGGCGACTGCTCCAGCAGCTTCGCAGTGTTGGCGAGCTGCCGGGTGGCGGCCACCTCCTCGCGCCGCTTGATGGCCAGGGCCTCGGCCTCCTTGCGGGCCAGGGTGACGCGGTGGACCACGTCCTTGACCTCGCCCGGCAGGATCAGGTCCTTGACCCAGACCTCGGCCAGCGCCAGGCCGACCGGGGGCAGGGCGACGCGGGCGCGGGCCAGGAGCTGGTCGGACAGCTCGGCGCGGGCCTGGCTGAGGCCGTCCAGGTCGACGGCGGCGACCACCTCGCGCAGGGCGAGCTGGACCGCGCCGTAGACCAGGGTGTCCCCCTGGCCCTCGCGCAGGCGCTGGACCGGGTCGGTGACCACCACCGCGGCGGCGGCCTTGACCCGGACCGGCACCTGGTCCCGGGTCACCAGGTCCTGGGCCGCCAGCTCGACGACCTGCCGCTCGCGGCTGACCGTGCGCAGCGACCAGGGCCCCGCGACCCAGGTCCGGTAGCGGCCGGGCGCCAGGGCCCGGACCGGCTTGCCGTCCCGCAGCAGCACGACCTCGGCGTGGCCGTCGGCGGTGGCCTCCTGCCAGGCGGCCAGGCGCCCCACCTCCAGCACGTCGTCGGCGGCCAGGGCCACCGGCTCGGCGAGCAGGTCGAAGCGCGTGATCTCCTGGCGCGGACCCTCGCGCCACAGGCGGTAGCGCCCGGCCAGCAGGACCTGGCTGTCGCGGCCCTCGACCCGCAGCACGCCCACCTCGTGGCGCGCGACGGTGACGACGGCGGCCTCGGCCAGGTCGGCCGGCAGCGGATCGTCGGCCTGCAGCGCGGTCGGGGGCGCGCGCAGGTCGTAGCGGACCAGCTCGGTCAGGGCGCCCAGGGTCCAGATCCAGTGGCGACCCGGGCCCAGCAGGCGGACGAAGCGACCGTCCCGCAGCAGGGCGACCCGCTCGTGACGGTGGACAGTGATGGACTGCAGCATGGGGCACCTCGGGGTGGGGGGAGGTCGGGGTTGCACAGGGGGTCGACGGTGTCGGCGAGGAGGTCGTCGTGGTCGGCACGGGAGCCGCGCTCCCGCCCCGGGCGAGGGGGCCGCCGTCGCCTCCGCCGCGCCCGCGCCGAGGCCACGAGGCGGGAGCGGGCGGCGCCGGCACCCGAGGGGGGACGGAGCGGTGCCCGCCCGCGGGCCCGTGGACAGACCGGCGAGGGCGATGCCACCGGGCAGAGCCCGAGGGCGTGGCGGGGGGGCGACGGCGCGCCCCGTGTGTGGGAGGCCAGCGTTTCAGGCTGGTGGTGCCCCCGAGGGGACACCGGGGAGGGAATGGCGGGACTCGAACCCGCTCCAGCCGGCGGTCAGGCCGGTGCTCTACCGGGATGAGCTACATTCACTGCGACCACGCATCCGGGCCGGGCCATGGGCAGGCGATGGCGCGGGACGGGTGGGAGCGAGGCCCGAAGGCCGCCCCGCCCGCCGCTTCCTGCTTGGGCACCCTGCCCTCGGTAGCGCCGAGGGCACCCGGACCTCCGGAGTCGAACCGGAGACGGCGCCGGGAGGAAGGCCTCCCGACGAGACGACGAGACACGTGTGACATCACGCATGAACAGACATGCGCACAGGGGTTCGGTGCGCCCGAGAGCAGCGAGCCCCCGGGCTCGGGGGAGGCCGGGGGCTCGCGCGCACGGGGGCGAAGGGTGCCCTATGCGACGAGGTCGTCCCGACCGGAGTCAGCGCTGTTGTCCAGGTAGAACCCGGAGATCCGGCGCGAGCCGGCTTCGGGCTGGACGGGGGGCCGCGCGGTGAGGCGGCGCACGAAGAACATCGGTGCCAGGCCCATGTCGGCCTCCAGGCTGGGGTGGACGGGAACTCGAATCACCGTACAGGTATCGAGCGCCGGGAAGACGCGCAAGCGAGACTGTTCATTTTTCCGCGGCCGGCCTGCCCGCCCGCGAGAGCAGGGGCGGCAGGCTCAGCGACAGGATGGCAGCCAGCACCAGGGCGGCGCCCCACAGCTCGCCCCGGGCGGGGGGCGCCAGGCCGAGCAGGAAGGACAGGGCGAAGCTGGCGACCAGGCCCGCCAGCACGCTGGAGGAGCGGTTGACCGGCACGCAGAAGGTGTGCTCGCGCCGGTCGAGCAGGATGAGCCCGCCGAACAGGCCCGTGCCCTGCGAGAACAGGCCCACCAGCGCGGTGGCGAGGACCACCGTGCCCGGCTCGGAGAAGAAGGTGGTGAAGCCGGCCCGCACCTCGCTGGCGAAGGTGCCGTCGCCCCCCAGCAAGGCCACCGCGCCCAGGAAGGCCAGGACGGCGGGCGTGCCGACGAGCTGCTCCTCGACGAAGTACCGCCGCGTGGCGTCCTGGTCGCTGGACTTGGCCAGGCGGGACATGAAGCGCAGGCGCACGAAGTAGCTGGCCAGGTAGATGGCCACGTCCACCGCCGCCACCACGGTGATCGCGAAGCCCCCCCGCTCGGCGAAGGCGACCACCAGGGCCAGCAGGCTGAGCACCAGGGCCAGCCCGCTGAACCAGCGCACCCGGCGGCCCGTCAACAGGTCGATGGTCGGCGCGATGACCAGCACGCCGCCGCGCATCAGCAGCATCATGAAGACGATGCTGACCCCTTCGAAGGTGTAGGCCAGCGTGGTGGTGGCCACGATGGCGGCCGTGCACAGCCCGGAGAGGAAGGTCCAGCGGGTGGGCACCGGAAGCGAGAGCGGCCCGACCGGGAGCTGGGTGGCGTGCTTCCACCAGCCCAGGGCGGAGATGGTCAGGACCATCCCGATCACCGACACGAAGACGCTCAGCGGCAACATCTCGTAGCCGGACACCGGGCGGGTCTGCCCCGCCACCAGCCCGGAGCTGAGCGCCTTGGCCGTGGCGCTGTACGGGGCGTAGCAGGCAAAGTAGCCGAGCGCGAAGAGCCAGATCGAGGCGTCGGCGAGGCGTTGCTTCAGGTCCATCCCGACAGGCTAAGCCCTGCAGCCCCCGCCTGTGGGCGCTCCTGCGGCATTTCGTCGAGTTTTCGCCACCTTGCCGTCACGCTCACGCCACACCCGCGCCGCGCGGCGAGGTCCTGTCGTGGCCCTGCGGTGACGTTCTGTGACCCGCAGGCCCCCGCCCACGTCCTACGCTGGGACAGCTTACACAGCCTTACGCCTCGTTTCGATGCAGCCCGGAGGCCCCCTTGGTCCGCCCTCCTCCCCCGCCGCTTCCCCCGCCCCCCTCCCCGCAGCGCCGCGCCCCCGCCCTCCGGCCCGCGGCGGGCATCGACGCCCTGGTCGAGGTCCTCGAGGCCTGCTGCGACCCCGGCGCCGCGGACGACGTGCTCGGCCACGGCTTCGGCGCCCGGGTGGGCGAGCTGAGGGATCGCCTGCGGCGGGCGGAGCTGGCGGCGACCTCGCACAGCCCGACGCCGGACAGCCCGCAGGCCGCCGAGCTGGTGGCCCTGCGGCGGCAGGCCCGCCGGCTGGAGGACGAGCTGATGGCCGTGGTGGCAGAGGTGGCGGAGCGGCTCGACCGCGCCTGGGAGGACACCGACAGCGCGCGGGACGAGGCCGACGGCCGCTGGTTGCTGCGGCACCTCCCCCCGGGGGCCTGCGACGAGGCGCGGGCGCTGAAGGCCGAGCTGGCCGCCGCGATCGAGGCCCTGGAGGCGCGCCTGCCCTCCTCGCCGGGCTGACCGCCTCCTCGCCCCCGGCGGCGCCGGCGACTACAAGGCAGGCATGCCCGCCCCCGTCGACGCCGCCTTCCTCGCCCCCAACGCCTTCGTCGACAGCGACCACCCGGCCGTCGTCGCCTTCGCCCACCGGCACGGCGGCGGCCTGCCCCCGCAGCAGGCGATGGTCGCCGTCTACCGCGCCGTCCGGGACGGGCTGCGCTACAACCCCTGGCGCGTCGGGATGCGGCCCCAGGACTACACGGCCAGCGGCGTGCTGCTGCGCGACCCGGCCGAGGGTGGGCACTGCATCGACAAGGCCAACCTGCTGGCCGCCGCGGCCCGGGCCCTGGGCGTCGCCAGCCGCCTGCACTTCGCCAACGTGCGCAACCACATCGGCACCGCGCGGCTGGAGGCCCACCTGGGCACCGACCTGCTGGTCTTCCACGGCTACTGCGAGCTGTGGCTGGGCGGGCGGTGGGTGGCGGCCACCCCCGCCTTCAACGTGGAGCTGTGCCGCCGCCTGGGCGTCGCCCCGCTGGACTTCGACGGCGAGCACGACAGCATCTTCCAGGAGTTCGACCCGGTCGCCGGCCGCTTCATGGAGTACGTCGCCGACCACGGCAGCTTCGCCGACATCCCCTTCGAGCGGATGATGGCGGCCTGGCGCGAGCACTACCCGCGGATCATGAAGCGCGGCGCGTGGCCGCGGCCCGACTCGCCCCTGCCCGGCCAGGACCCCGCGGCCTCCCCGGTGGAAGGGGAGGGCGCCGGGAGGTAGGTCAGCGCCATGGACCACCCCGGACCGCACGCCGCCGACGCCGCCCTGCACGCCCTGGTCGAGCCCGCCGCCGCGCGTGTGCCCGCCGGCCTGGCTCCCCCCTCGCCCGCAGACGGGCCGGACATCGTGGTCTACGGCTACTGGCCCTACTGGGTCGACGAGCTCGATCCTGCCTGGCTCTCCGGCCTCACCCACCTGGCGATCTTCAACGTCGACCTGAACAGCGACGGCAGCCTGTCCTACGAGTCGCGCTGGACCGGCCTGGCCGGCGAGGTGGTGCCGCTGGCCCACGCCGCGGGGGTGAAGGTGCACCTGTGCGTCACCTCCTTCGACGAGGACGTGATGCAGGCGGTGCTCTCGGACCCCGGCAAGCGGGCCTCCGCCGTGGCGCGGCTGGCGACCCTGGTCGACGCCTACGGCGCCGACGGGGTGAACGTCGACTTCGAGGGGCTGCCCACCAGCATGAAGGAGGAGCTGGTCCTGTTCACCCAGGAGCTGCAGGCCGCCACCGGCGAGGTCTGGCACGCCCTGCCGGTGATCGACTGGTCGGGCGCCTACGACTACTCCGAGCTGGCCGCCGCCTCCGACGGCCTGTTCATCATGGGCTACGCCTTCCACGGCACCTGGGGCAACCCCGGGCCCAACGACCCGCTGGATCCCTCGGACCTGTGGGGCAGCTACAGCCTGTCCTGGTCGATCGACGACTACCTCGCGAACGGGGCGCCCGCGCAGTCCCTGGTGCTGGGCCTGCCGCTGTACGGCCACGCCTGGGAGGTCTCCTCCAACACGGTGCCCACCTCGGTCACCGGGGAGGCCTGGTCGGTGCAGCAGGCCTCCTGCGAGGAGACCTACGCCCGCGGCCTGTGGGAGTACGACGCGGCCTCCAGCAGCAGCTTCGCGCGGGACGGTGGCGAGCAGCTCTGGTGCGACGACGTCGACGACGTGCGCCTGCGCGTGCAGCGCGCGGTGGACGAGGGGCTGCTGGGCGTGGGCTTCTGGGCCCTGGGCTACGAGGCCGACGGGCTGTGGGAGATGATGGCGGAGGAGACGGACCTGGGCGGCGACGGGGGAGGCACCGACGGGGGAGGCACCGACGGGGGAGGCGCCGACGGGGGAGGCGCCGACGGGGGCGCCGAGGGGCGCGGCACCCGCTACGAGGAGCCCGGCGCCTGCGCCAGCGCCGGCGCGCGCGGGGCCAGGGGCGCGGCGCTGCTGGCCGCGCTGGCCCTGCCGCTGGTCGCCCGGCGGACCCGCCGACGCCTCGCGGAGATCCCGGCGCCCCGGGTGTAGGCTCTGCGGCCCAGGGAGGCACCGATGGGCCTGGACGAGCGGCTGCCCGTAGAGACGTGGATCGCGGCGGTGACCGTGTACCGGGAGGGCGCGCGGGTGCGCCGCGTGGGCGAGGTCCCGGCGGCGGCCACCGACGAGCTGCGCGTGCAGGGCCTGCCCCTGTGCCTGGACGACGGCAGCGTCACGGCCCGGCTGGAGGGCCCCGGCGCGCCACGCGTGACCGGGGTGCGGGTCGGCCTGCAGGTCAGCGACCGGGCGCTGCCCGAGCGCCCCGAGCAGGCCGCCGTCGACGCGGCCCACGCCGCCGAGCGGCGGGCCCGGGACCGGGTCGAGCGCTTCCGGGCGCGGATCCGCGCGGCGCAGGAGCTGGCGTCGCCGCCCCGCGCGCCCGGCAAGGAGGGGGAGCGGCCCCCGGCGGTGCCGACGGCGGCCCGGCTGGCGCTGCTGGCCTTCCGCCAGGCCGAGCTGGACCGGGCCTACGACGCGCTGCACCCGGCCGAGGAGGCCCTGCGCCTGGCCACCCTGGAGCGACAGGCCGTCGAGGACCGCCTGTTCCGGGCGACCACCGCGCGCGCCCCGCGGGCCGAGGAGCTGCGCAAGCAGGCCGTGCTCGCCCTGGTCGGCGGCGAGGGGCCGGGCCCCTGGCGGCTCCACCTGGAGTACCAGGTCCCCGGCGCGCGCTGGACGCCCGCCTACACGCTGCGCCTGTCGCCCGACCTGGCGCATGGCCGCCTGGAGCTGCGGGCCAGCGTCGCCCAGCGGACCGGCGAGGACTGGGCCGGCGTGGCGCTGGAGGTGAACACCGCGCTGCCGCTGCGCTGGACGGACCTGCCCGAGCTGCCCGCGCTGCGCTTCGGCCGGCGGCAGCCCACCCCGCCCCGCAGCGGCTGGCGCGCGCCTCCCACGGGCACCGACGGTCTCTTCGCCGACTACGACCGCGCCGCGGCCCTGCTCCCCTCTCCGCCCGTCGCCCGGGTGCAGGCCCCCGACGTGCGCCCCTCGCCCCCCCCGCCGCCGGCCGCGCCCCCCCCCTCCCCCCAGCCGGTGGGCGCCCCCGCGCCGGCGCCCCCAGGCGCATCCGCGCCGGCTCCCCTTGGCGCATCCGCGCTGGCGCCCGCGCCCGCGCGCGACGAGGCCCCCGTCGCCCGCAAGTCCCGGGCGGCCGCCTTCCGCCGGGCCGACCGCGTCGAGGCCGAGGAGAGCCTGGACGACGGCTTCGCGCCGCCCCCCGCCATGTCCGCCGCCCCGGGCGGCGGCGCCCCGCCCCCTCCGCCCGCCGACCTGCCGCCCGACGCGTCCCTGCTGGACTACGGCCGCCTGCGCCTGGCCGGGCCGGACGCGGCCCCTTCGGCCGGCCGCGGGCAGCTCGCCCCTGCCGACGCGCTGGTGCTGTGGCGGGAGCAGCTCCACGTCCAGGTCCAGGTGCGGATCGACCAGGAGCTGCTGGTCCTGGTCCGCGGGGCGACCGACCGCGCCCGCCTGTCCGACCTGCGCCTGCCGCCGGGGCACGAGGCCCCCGCTCCCTGGCGCGACCACGACCACGCCTGGCGCGCCGAGCACCCCCTCGACGTGCCCTCGGATGGCGCCTGGCACAGCCTGTCCCTGCGCCACGGCGAGGCGCCGGCCCGGCGCGCCTTCGTGGTCGTCCCCCGAGAGGCCCGCGAGGTCTTCCGCTTCGTCGAGCTGGACAACCCCCTGGACGGACCGCTGCCCGCCGGGCCCGTCGACGTCTTCGCGGGCGGCGAGCTGCTGCTCACGGCGGGCCTGCGCCCGGTCGATCGCGGCGGGCGCCTGCGCCTGGGCCTGGGCGTCGAGCAGGGCATCAAGGTCGCGCGCAACAGCCGCTTCTCCGAGCGCAGCACCGGCCTGCTGGGCCAGGGCCTGGGCCTGGACCACGAGGTCGAGATCCAGCTCCAGAGCCACCTGGCCGGCCCCGCCCCGGTCGAGGTCCGCGAGCGCCTGCCCGTCACCCGCGCGGCCGAGGACGAGGTCAAGCTCAGCGGGGTCAAGGCCGACCCGCCCTGGGAGGCCTGGGTCCAGGAGGAGCGCCCCGTGCGCGGAACCCACCGCTGGATGGTGGAGCTGCCGCCGGGCGGCCAGCGCACGCTGAGCCTGCGCTACACCATCGAGCTGCCCGCCAAGAAGGAGCTCCTGGGCGGCAACCGGAGGGAAGGATGAGCGCCCGCCAGGAGATCGTGGTCCCCGTGGCCGAGGTGCTGCTGCTGGAGGACCGGGCCCAGGTGCGCCGCCGCGGGAGCCTGCGCCTGCCCCCCGGCCGCTGCCTGCTGGCGGTGCCGGAGGTGGCGCCCGCCCTGGTGGACCGCACGCTGCAGGCCGCGGCGCGGGGGGCCCAGGTGGTCGACCTGCGGGTCGTGCGGAGCGCCCGGCTGCGGCGCACCGAGCGCCCCGCCGACCTGGCGGCGCGGGAGGCCCAGGAGCGCGCCCTGCGGGAGCAGGTGGGCGAGCGCAAGGGCCGGTTGGCCCGCCGCAGCCGGGACCTGGAGCTGGCCCGCCAGGTCGAGGCCCAGGTGCTGGCCGAGCTGGC
This sequence comes from Myxococcota bacterium, assembly GCA_023150805.1. Classification (GTDB taxonomy): domain Bacteria; phylum Myxococcota_A; class UBA796; order UBA796; family UBA2385; genus UBA2385. The sequence goes on from JAKLKF010000021.1 coordinate 34,074, forward strand.
GCAGGACGTGGCCTGGGGGGTCGCGGACCCGGAGGCGTGGACGGCGGCGCTCGCCCCCGCGCGGGCCCGGGCCGACGCGCTGGCCGAGCAGGTGCTGGACCTGCAGGACGAGCTGGCCCTCCTGGAGCGGCGGCTCACCGACCTCGCGCTGCTGGTCGCCAGCCTGGAGGAGCCCGCCAGCCGGCTGCGGGCCGACCTGCACCTGGAGCTGGTGGTGGAGGCCGAGGGCGAGGTCGCGCTGGAGCTGGGCTACGTGGTGCCCGGCGCCTGCTGGCGGCCCCTGCACCGGGCCACCCTGCACCGGGCGACGGTGACCGCCGGGCTGCTCACGATGGAGACCTTCGGCGTGGCCTGGCAGCGCACGGGCGAGGACTGGACGGGCGCGGCGCTCTCGCTGTCCACGCAGCGCGCCTCGCTGGGCGTGGACCCGCCCCTGCTCGACGAGGACGAGCTGCGGGCCCGCCCACGGCAGGAGGCCGTGGTGATCGAGGCCCGCGAGCAGGCCATCCAGACGGCGGGCCTGGGCGGCGAGGCCGGCGCGCCCTCGCCTGTCGACAGCCAGCTCCCCGGCATCGACGACGGCGGCGAGGTGCGCACCCTGCGCGTCCAGGGCCGCCCCTCGCTGCCCTCGGACGGGCGGCCGCACCACCTGCCCCTCTCCGCCTTCACCTCCCCCGCCACCCTGGACCGGGTCGCCCTGCCCGAGCGCGCGCCGGTCGTGCTGCGCCGCGTGCGGGCCCAGCACCAGGGTGAGCAGCCCCTGCTGGCAGGGCCCGTCGAGCTGGTGGTCGACGGCGGGCGCGTCGGCCGCACCTCGCTGCGCTTCATCGCCCCCGGCGAGCGCTTCGAGCTGGGCCTGGGCCCCGATCCGGACCTGCGCCTGCACCGCCGCGCCGAGCGGGTCGACCCCGAGCCCGGCCCCCTCTCCCGCTGGGCCAGCACCGAGCACCGGATCACGCTGCGCCTGTCGAACCTGGGCACGGAGGCCCGGTCGGTGGAGCTGACCGAGCGCATCCCGGTCAGCGAGGTCGAGCAGGTGCGGGTCGAGCTGGACGCCCGCCAGAGCAGCCCGGGCTGCCGCGCGGACGCCGACGGGATGGTGCGCCTGCCGGTCGACCTGGCCCCCGGCGGCACGGCCGAGCGCGTGCTGGCCTGGAAGCTCGAGCGCAAGCGCGACGTCGCCGGGGTCTGATCCCCGGGTGCGGGGGGCTCAGCGCGGGCCGTAGCCCTGGGGGTTCTCGGTCCACCAGCGCCAGGCCGAGGCGACCATGCCGTGCAGGTCGTGCTCGGCGCGAAAGCCCAGGTCGGCGTGGAAGCGGGCGGGGTCGGCCACGGCGACGGGCATGTCCCCGGCGCGGCGGGGCCCCTCGACCACCGGCACGGGGCGGCCGGCGACCTCGGCGCAGGCGGCCAGCACCTCGCGCACGCTGTGGGGGCGACCGGTGCCGACGTTGTAGACGTGGTGGCCGGGGCGCTCCAGGGCGGCCAGCGCGACCAGGTGGGCGCGGGAGAGGTCGCAGACGTGGATGTAGTCGCGCAGGCAGGTGCCGTCGGCGGTGTCGTAGTCGCTGCCGAAGACCGTGAGCGCCGGCAGGTGGCCGGTGAGCGCCATCAGCACGCGGGGCACCAGGTTGCTGGGGGCGACGACGTGCTCGCCGATGCTGCCCGAGGGGTGGGCGCCGACCGGGTTGAAGTAGCGCAGGCTGACGGCCGAGAAGCCCGCACGGGCCGCCATCCAGGACAACATCTGCTCGCCCTGGGCCTTGGTCCAGCCGTAGGGCGAGTCGGGGCCGACCATCGAGTCCTCGCGCAGGGGCATCGGCGCCTGCGGGCTGTAGACCGCCGCGGTCGAGGAGTAGAGGATCCGCTTCACGCCCTCCTCCCGCATGGCCGTGAGCAGGCCCGACAGGCCGCCCAGGTTGTTGCGGAAGTAGCGCTCGGGGTGCTCCATCGACTCGCCCACGGCCTTGAAGGCCGCCAGGTGCAGGACCACGTCGACGCCGGCCAGCGCCCGCCGGACCAGGGGTACGTCCGCCACGTCGCCGACGACCAGCTCGGCCGGGCGCGGGGCCAGGGCGGCCACCCGCTCCAGGGCGCGCGGGTGGCCGTTGCTCAGGTCGTCGAGGACCACGACCTCGTGCCCGGCCTGCAGCAGGTCGAGCACCAGGTGACTGCCGATGTAGCCGGCGCCGCCGGTGACCAGGGTGCGCATGGGGGCGTCCTATCCGCGGCCCGCGGGGGCCCGTGCGGCGCGGCGTGTCAGTTAATGCCCCTCCTCCCCTCGCCCGCCGCGGGTCCCCCATGCGCGTCGCCATCGTCACGCCCGTCTTCCCCTCCGACCTCGACCAGCCCTCGCGCGGCGCCGGCATCGGGGCCGTCACCCTCGCCCGCGCGCTGCTGGCGGAGGCCCCCGACCTGGACCTGCACATCGTGCACTACCGGGCCGAGGCGACCCTGCCCGAGCGCCGCCTGGGCAGCCCGGCGATGACGGTCCACACCCACGCCGCCTCCAAGGCGGCCCGCGCGGCGCCGACCCCGGCCCTGATCCAGGCCGAGGTGGCGCGGGTGCTGCGGCGGATCCAGCCCGACGTGGTGCACGTGCGGGGCACGGCCAGCCTGGTCGACGGCCGCGCCTGGCCGGCGGTGCTCAGCGTGCACGGCATCACCGAGCGCGAGGTCGCGCTGTCGGGGATGAAGGGCGCCCGGCTGCGCAGCCAGCTCCACCGCCTGCGCGAGCCGCCGGCCCGCGCGCGCTACCGGCACGTCATCGCCATCGTCGGCCACGTGACCCAGGCGCTCGAGGGCCAGCTCACGGGCCGGGTGCACTTCGTGCCCAACAGCGTGGGCGAGGAGTTCTTCGCGGCCGCGGGCGACCGGACGGGGACGGCCCCGCTCGTGGTGCACGCCGGCGACGTGTGCCCCATCAAGAACGCCGCCGGCACGGTGCGGGCGATGGCGGTGCTCCGGCGCCGCGGGGTGGACTGCCGGCTGCGCATCCTGGGCCAGGTGACCTACCCGGACTACGGCCGGCAGGTGCAGGCCCTGGTCGAGGAGCTGGGACTGCAGGACCGGGTCGAGCTGCCCGGCCGCATCGGGCGGGCCGAGATGCCCGGCGAGCTGTCCCGGGCCCGCGTCCTGGCCCTGCCGAGCTTCATCGAGGTGGCGCCCCTGTCGATCGCCGAGGCCAGCGCGGTGGGCGTGCCCTCGGTCGCCAGCCCCGCCGGCGGCAACGCCGAGATGGTCGTCGACCGCTTCGCCGGGCGGCTGTGCAGCCCCTCCTCGCCCGAGTCCATCGCCGACGCGCTGCAGCCCTACCTGGAGGACGAGGCGCTGGCGACGCTGCACGGGAGGCGGGCGAGGGAGATCGCGCAGCGGCACCGCCCGGCCGCCGTCGCGCGGGGCACGCTGGCGGTCTACGAGGCGGTGCGGGCGGGAGGGTAGGGGTTCATCGCAGGGGCGACAGGGCGACGCGCCAGGCGGCCCGGGGTGCGCTACAATCCGGGTATGACCACCGTGACAGACGCCGCGACCCGCGCCGCCGCCCGCCGTGCCACCTGGCATGGCCAGCTCACCACCGAGCACCATCCTGTCCAGGCGTCCGAGGCCAGCGCCGAGCAGCGGCTCGCGCTGCTGACGGAGTTGTCCGTGCTGGCGTGGACCCTCAGCGGACGGCCCCTGCCGTCCTACTCGCGGCAGACCATGCCAGGCAGGCTGATCCGGCGGCTCGGGGAGGAGGCGGGTTGAGCGTCACCGGCCTGACTGTCGACTACCTGGACCTGTTGGACGCATTTGCAGCGGAGGGCGTCATCCACCTGGTGGTCGGTGGCTTCGCGCTGGCGGGCCACGGTGTCACCCGGGCGACCGTCGACCTGGACGTGTGGGTGCGCCCCGATCCAGACAACGCGCAGCGTGTGATTCGGGGCCTGCTGCGCTTTGGCGCACCGCTCGAAGAGCACGGTGTACAAGCCTCGGACTTCGCGCGAGAGGGGATCGTGTACCAGCTTGGCCTGCCCCCATGTCGCATCGATGTGCTCACCCGAATCGACGGCGTCGCCTTTGACGACGCGTGGCCCGACCGCGTCTTCCTCCCGATGGAGGGTCGATCGGTCCCCGCCCTGGGCCTGTCGGCGTTGGTGCAGGCGAAGCGCGCCGCAGGGCGAGAGAAGGACCTGCTGGACCTGCTGCTCCTGCGCAAGGCAGGGGTCCGAATCGACCCGTGAGAATTCCGGCGTCCTCCGTCAAGCCGGCGGCGAAGGCCGTGGCAGGCTGAATCGAGCACGCCAGGCCACGCGAAGCGCGTCTTCCAGCCAGGCCCGCGCGTGGGCGGCTGACACGTCGCCCCCTGCCATCATCCCCGCCCAGGCGTAGGCCACCTCGTCGTCCAGGGTCGTGTCAAACAACAAGGGATCGTCCGTGCTGATGCACAAAGGGAGGACACGGTGATCATTGGGGACCACAGGTCGCAGGTGGAACATCGGCTGATCGAGAGGTGCGTCGAGGTCAGCGATCAGAAGGTTCGAGCTGGGGTTCACTTCGACTACGAGTTGACTCCTCGCCACTTCCCGCGCCAGCGCAGCCTGGAGCTGGCACAGCAGCGGCACCTCGTCCGTGGTCCGCACCGGGACCAGGCGCTGCGCACGCTGCCACCTCTCTGGCGACAGGATCAAGAGCATGGCAGCGGGCGCGGCCCCCAGGTCCGGAGCCGCGCCCGCCGCGGGGATGTCCTCGGGCCGGAGGGAATACAGGTCCGGGATGACCTGCTCCGGGTCGTCGAGCCATGTTCCCGGCACCATCCCCGCGAAGAGCTTGCGTTGCAGCTCTCTGCGCTCGCCATCGAGTCGCAAGAGGGTGCCGGCGTCCACCGGGACGCACCAGCTACGTATGACATGCGGCACCCACAGCAGATCGATCCAGCGCTCGACCGCGGGCACCCACACCGTGTCGTTTCGCTTCGCCCATGGCTCGGGGGACAGACCAAGGGCAAGGGCGTGCCCCAGGCGATCGCCCGGTCGCACCAGGTCTGTCAGCATCGGCTCCGAGACGGCCCGCAGCCCTGTCAGCAGGTGGCGAAAGGACTCCCCACAGTGCAGGGTCATGCCGGGGCCTCTGACCCCGACGCGCCGAAACGACTCGTCCAGGCCCGACCTCAGCTCCCGCAGGGCCGGGGCGAACACCCACAGTGGTCCCTCGGCTTCATCCCCCGCCAGGTCGATCCCGCGCAGGACGCGCGCCAGGTCCGGCTCGGCCTCGATGCAGCCCGCGAGGTCGTCACACAGCGCCCGCGCCTGTCGCAGCGCGCGACGTGCCTGGGCCGGCCAGGGGCAGCTCCCGTCGGGAGACTGACGGTCCCGCTCGCGGGTCAGGTGCACCACGACAGCCCGCTCCACCGAGCCGTTCCGACCCGACTGATCACGGGCCGTTTGCAGCCCTCTGCCCGGTGTCACGCGGATCTCCACCGCCTGAACGTGCAGCGAGCTATGCCGTGACGGCGCGTCGGGGTCTACGAGCGTGCCGCCCCCAAGGTCGGTGCTGTCCCGGAACTGCTGCACGAAGCGCTGAAGCCCCGGCCGGGTGGGGTCGACCACGACGGCCTGGTGGAAGAGGCAACGGACACGGATCCACTGAACCAGGACCGCCTTGAGCCAGGGATCCCCGTCCTTGCCCCTCCGCCGCAGCCGCAGCAGGCCACGACGGAGGATGTCGGGGTCCTTGCGGGCTTCGGGATCGCCGCCCGGGCCGAGCGGCTCCCCGCATCGGATCCTCTCCTCGCGCTCCGGAGATGACTCAGGTCGCAGCAGACGACCGCGGGCCAGCTCCCACACGGCGCTGGTGGTCTCTGCGTCCCCGCGGCGCGCGAGCCACTCCTCCAGGGCAAGGTCGTCCGGGACGCCGAGGAACCGGTCCAGCAACCGTTCGCACAGTCGGGCGCGGGACAGCGCCTGCTCCCAGCCCAAGGCGTGCTCGCGGTCGGTGGAGCTACCGTGACCAGCGCCCCAGGCGCGCCCGATGGGCTCTGGGAGGGGCCGCCCCTGCTCAAGGTGGCGATCCACGCGGCGCCAGGCGTCCGCGGGCAGGCCCGCCGCGCTCAGGTGGAGGTGCAGGTGCGCAGTGGGGATGTCCGTGTCGAGCAGGGGCGGAAGGAGCGAGACGCGCCCTGGCGTGAATCCCAGACCCTCGTCGGCGGCCAACGCCGCCACGAGGACCTCTCCGGGGACGCGCAGGGAGAGAAAGCGCCACCGGATCGTCTCGCGCGCAGCGTCGGCCGCCGTTGAAAGCTGCAGGCGGGCCTCGATGCCCTCCAGCCGAAGGCGCCGACGGGCCAGGAGCCGGAGCCAATCCAGGACGTGCCCGGGAGGCTGCTCGTCGGGCAGCGGCGTCCAGGTGGCCACGCAGGGGTCCCAGGGGAACTGGCGGGGCCCGTACGCCGCCAGGCGGTCATCGAGGCCGACGCGAAGGTCCTGGGGGGCCCACTCGACGAGACCGCGGTGGAAGGCTTGGGGGGAGCAGAGCGGCCAGGCCTCGGCCTCGGCCTCCAGGCGGAGGGTGCGCATGGGTCAGGGGACGGCCGAGCGCGACGGTTTGGCGCTATGTGCGATCTCGAGATCAAAATCGGTCATCTTGTCTATCACGTGTGATGGCAAGACCTCCTTCAGCGATTCACGCAAACTCAAGTACCAGCTGACGAGCAAGTCAGCCATGCGGCTTGACGGCACTCTGCCCGTCGCCTCACGGCGAATGATCTTGAAAAGCGGAATCCTTCGCAAGTTTCGCCAATATCTGTCCATGTTCCCGTCGAAGTCGAGGCCCACGAGTGGCCCCCATGGATCATCAGCGAGCAGTGCACCGACCGTCAGGTACCATGCGACCCACCATAGCTTCTCGTCGGGTGCATTCGAGGGTCGTTGGGCTTGGTGTGCGTCCGCCAACGCCGACATGAAGCGATCCCAGGCGACCCATGACGACAGCGGCGGGAGGGGCCAGGGACCATTCGAGCCGCTGAGCACCCACAGGTCGCCTGGAAGCTCGACCCCCGACGGCACACCCTGCTGCGTGACAGCGACGCTCGATGCCAGGCCAAGCCAGGAGCCGAATACCGCCTCACGCGGCCTGGACCCTTGGAATTTGGGAATCGAATATCTCCACGAGAGGTCCCGCCGAACACTCAGGCCGTCGAAGTCCGCTTCTTTTCGAGTGTCGATGGCGAAGGTGACACCAGCCAGGTCAACGCTCAACTCGCCCATACCCAGCACTCTCACTCGGTCCATCAGGGAGCTATTCGCCTTACCTTCGGTCAATACGCCCCATACCCACTCGATGAACCTCGCCGCATTGCCGTTCGTCTGCCGGGTCGCCTCCGCGACCTTCGCCAGCAGGTCCTTCACCCCGCCCCTCCGGGCCCAGGCACCGAGCGCCACCGCCGCCGAACCTGCACGGGACCAGGTAGATGGCCCGGTCCACCTGCCCAGTCGATCAGCTCCGACCATCGCGAACGAGATGTCCTCGGACTTGTCGTCCCCGTGGTGAAACAGAAGCGGCGTCCTGGTACTCCTGCGCTCGGTCATTTCTCCCAGGAGCAGAAGAGCCCAGGCTCCGGGCCCGAGCGCCGCTTCCGCGGCACGCGCGTACCAGCAATCCTGCCAGAACTCTGCCGACCCCACGTGGTCCAGGGGGAGCCTTGCGAGCAAGCCTACCTGCGTGGAGTCGAGCCGGTTCCCATTCGCCATGGACAGCACCTCGGCATCCACAGGCACCTGCTCAAGATGCGGCATCATGTCGACCGCGGTCGCGTCGGGTTTCGCGTTCCCGTCATTAGGGCCCCGCTGGTCATGCCAGAGTTCGCTGACGATCACCTCCCGATGCGTTGGACCCAGCCCGAAACGCGGATGCGACAGCGCCAGCATAGCGCCCTTCCAACGGCTCTCGGCCTGCCTATCGTCTCCATCGGGAGGCGACTTCGCGGCGATGACCTTCAACAATGACCACTCCGCGCTTGCACTCTGCGTCTGCCCACGCAAGAAGCGCACCCAGGCGCACAGGATCCGCTCCTCACCGCCCTGCGCACCGCTGGCTGAAGATTCCTTCTCAGCCTCTCGAAGCAGCGCATCGAGGCGGGCGCGATGTTCCCGCCAGTGGGCCTGTTCGCCCGGGTCCGCCTGATCTCCACGCGGGAACCAGGGCGACGGCCAGACCAGCGACGCATCGCTCCCCAGGTCGACGCTGCGCACCATCGCACCGCCGCGGACACCGCCCGAGCGGGCCAGCGCCTCCCCCCCGCTGAGGTACCGCGCGCCCGCCGCGAGCCAGGCGTCCAGGGGCCGAGGTTCCTGTCCTTCGCAGGCGGGGCGCAGCTGCTCAACCACCTGGAAGGCCGTGGAGCGCCCCGGCGCTGGCGACAGGAGGGGCCGCCATCGGGAGGGCACCGCCTCCAGCACAAGCCGGGAGCCCGTCGGGATGACCCTGCGAAGGACGCTGCGCAGCCCCTGGGCTCGGAGGTTCTTCAGTTCGAAGGGTTCCCCCTCCCACACCTCCTCTGGTGCTTCGCCGAACAGCCCCTCCAGGAGGAGGTCCAGCGCGTCGCCCTCGGCGGGGTCAGCCCCAGCCTGGCCCGCCCACTCCAGTTCTCGCGCCAGGCTCTCCAGGCGCCGATGGGTGCTGGAGAGCGCCGGCGTCCACCCGGGCTCCGCCAGGAGCCTGTCGTTCCAAAGCTGTTCGAGCAGTTCCCGGCGCTCCTCGGTGAGGCCTCGCTCCTCAACCACCTTGCGAAGGGCCCCTCCACGCCAGCGGAGCACCCTTCCGAGATCCAGCCGGGACAGGCTCACCCGCATCACCGGCGGGATGGTCTTCTCCACCGATTGCCGTCCCAGCGACGCGGTCGGCCGCTGGCCGGGGTCCTGAACGACCTCGCTTCCGCCCATGCGGCGCTCCTGCCCGTCCACGTCTACCTGGAGCACGAACTCGAGCTGTCGTGCGAAGCCAGTGACCAGGAAGACCACCCGGCGATGCTGGAGCAGGCGCAGGAAACGCAGGAGCTCAGGCGCCCGGGTGATCTGCAGGTCGACGTCGTCGACGGGAACCAGCAGCACGCCGTGCTTCCCGAGTCTGCCGCATCGCTCGATGGCGGCCAGCAGCTCGTCGACGAAACTGCACCACTCACCCTGGAAGCCGCCCCAGGTCCGCACCCGGCGCAGCTCCTCCTCCGGCGAGGGCACACCGCGCGCGGACGAGGGCTCCCGCCAGGCGACGACGGCATGGTCGTGAAGGCGCTGCCACTGCCCCTTTAAGTTGAGCTCCCCCCGCCCGGCCCGTCGATCCAGCTCGTCCAGTCGCGCAGAGCCCGTCTCCAGACCCAGCCGGGTGACCTCGTCCACCAGCGGCTCGAAGGCCTGAAGGATCCATGCCAGCAGCGGCAGGCCGGGGGGAAGTGGATCGAAGTCCAGGGGCCGGGTCGGGAGCACGCTGCCATGGATCTCTGCCACCCAGGCTGGCGGGGCGTCCCTCTGCTGGAGCCTGTCCAGCAGGGTAAGGAGCAAGGAGGTCTTGCCGGTGCCCCGGTCGCCATCGACCATCACCACGCGCGGCGTGCGGCCGCTGTCCATCGCCAGCCAGGGCATGGAATCGGTCGCGGGCGACCTCGTCGTGGGGTTCGCAATGTCGGTGAGCACACCCTGCAGGCGACCGACCAGCTCCGTCAGGAGGCGTCGGTCGTCGTCGACCAGCTCCTCCTCTCGGAGGGGACGAGTGTCGGCGGGCAAGTGCCAGGACGAAGCGAGCATCGGGCAAGACCTCAGTGGGGAGAAGAACCCCCGGCCAGCCTACGCAGTGATTCCGTCCGGATCAACCGCCCCCCGCCCTACAGCACCGACTCGCCCACCACGACCTGGTCGCCGGCCAGCACGGGCACGTCGGGGTCCTTGCCCTTCAGGATGCGGCGCACGTTGACGCGGATGCGCTGGTCCCCGCGCAGCAGGGTGACGCGGCCCAGGTTGGCGGCGTCGGCGGCGCCGCCGGCCTCGGTGATGGCGCGGGCGACGGTCAGCCCCTCGCGGAAGGCGACGGAGCCCGGCTTGCTGACCTGGCCGGAGACGTAGACCAGGCTCTCGGGCACGAAGATCACGTCCCCGCCGGCCAGCGCCACGTTGCCGACCCCGCGGGAGACCAGGTCCTCGAAGGGCAGGACCGTGACCGCGCCCTCGCCGGCGCGGGTCAGCCGCACCTCGTTGACGCCCTGGCGGTTGACGCCGCCGGCCTGGCCCAGCAGCTCCAGCAGGGTGGTCGGGCCGCGGATGTAGTACACGCCGGGCTTGCCGACGGCGCCGAGCACCTGGACCGGCTGGCTGCCGTAGGCCTCGACCCAGACGGTGACCTGGGGGTCGACCAGGTAGCCCTGCTGCAGGCGCGCCCGCAGGGTCGCGGCGACCTGGTCGGCGGTCTGGCCGGCGACGGAGACCGGGCCCAGGAACGGGAAGTCGATGCGCCCGGCCTCGTCCACCGGCACGCTGCGCGAGAGGTCGGCCTCGCCGTAGACCTGGATCTTGAGCACGTCGCCGTGCCCCACCGCGTAGCCGGCGACGGGGGCCGGGCTGGCGGGAGGCGAGGCGCCCGCGGGCTCCTGCGCGCGGGCCACGCCGAGCAGGAGGACCAGCAGGAGGGAGGGCGCGGGCATGGCGGCTCGGGTGGGAGAGCGCCTGGACTAACACCCCGGCGGGGGCACCTCGGCCCCCCGCGCCCAGGTCAGCAGCAGGTCGCCGTGGCGCTGCCAGCCGGCGGGCCGCGGGGGCAGGCCCTCGACCCACCAGCGCAGGCTGCCCTCGGGGGCCAGGGGTCCGGGGCCGGGCAGCTCCAGCCGCACCGCGCGGGGGTCCAGCCGCAGGCCGGTCCGCAGGACCTTGAGCGCGGCCTCCCGCGCCGACCACAGCAGGTTGGCGCGCAGGGCCGGGTCGGGGCTGGCCCGCACGGCGGCCGCCTCGTCCGGCCAGAGCCACTGGTCGAGGAAGGCCTCGCTGCGCGGCTCGATCCGCTCCAGGTCGACGCCGACGCCGAGTCCGACGCCAGCGGCGGCGGGGGCCAGGGCGGCGGGGGCCAGGGCGGCGGCGGCGTGCCCGTCGCGGTGGCTGATCGACAGCGACAGGGCCAGGGGGCGGCCGTCCAGCCAGGGCTCGGGGGCGCCGTCGGCGGCCGGACGGACGTCCAGCCGCGGCGCGGAAGACACGGGCAGCCCCAGGTGCAGGCAGAGCAGGCGCGCGGCGGCGTAGCGTCCCAGCAGGTGATCGCGGCGACGGCGCTCGGTGCGCAGGGCGAGGACGCGCGCCGCGGCTGCGGGGTGCAGCCAGCCCGGGTCGGCGGGCAGGTCGGCGGCCGAGACCAGCACCAGCAGCGGCGCGCTCATCGCCCCTGCCGCAGCGCCCGGTAGGCGGCCTCGTAGGCGGCGGCCATCACGGGCAGGTCGAAGCGCTCCCGGGCGACCCGGCGACCGCGCTGGCCCGCCTGCCGGGCTGCGGGCAGGTCGGTCAGCAGCGCGCGCAGGGCGCGAGCCAGCGCGGGGGGGTCGCGCGGCGGCACCAGGGCGCCGGTGGAGGCGTCGACCAGCTCGGGCACGCAGCCGACGGCGGTGGCGACGACGGGCAGGCCGGCGGAGAGGGCCTCCATCACGACGAGGGGGTTGCCCTCGTAGGTCGACGACAGCACGAAGGCGTCGGCCGCGGCCATCAGCTCGGGCACGTCGCGCCGCACGCCCAGGAAGCGGACCCGCTCGCCCAGGCCCAGCGCGTCCGCCAGGGCCTCCAGCTCGGGCCGCAGCTCGCCCTCGCCGGCCAGCAGCAGCCGCAGCGGGGCCTCGCCCAGCGCGGGATCGGCCAGGGCGCGCAGCAGGGTGGCGTGGTCCTTCTGGGCGTTGAGCCGCCCGGCGGCCAGCAGCACGGGCAGGTCGTCGGCCAGGCCCAGCTCCCGGCGCACGGCCTGCCGGACCTCTGCCGGCCGCTGGAAGGCGGCGACGTCGACGCCGTTGGGGATGGTGAAGCGGGCGGGCACCCCGTACAGCCGCTGCACGCTGTCGGCGACGGCCTGGCCGATGGCGACCGGCGCCACCCCCGCCCGGAAGGCCAGGTGGTGGGCGGCCTGGCCCAGGCGGTCGGCCTCGTGCTCCGCCAGGTTGTGCACGGTGTGCAGCACGGGGGCCCGGGGCCACGCCAGCCGGGCCGGCAGGACGTACTTCACGGTGTGCAGGTGGGTGTGGATCACGTCGGGCCGCAGCCGCCGCAGCAGCCGGGCCAGGCGGGGCACCACCCGCGGCTCCAGGCCCAGGCCCTTGTCCAGGAAGGCCAGTCCGACCCCCGCGGCCCGCAGCTCGGCCTCGATGAAGCTGCCCGCCGGCGGGCCCAGCGCGCAGACGGTGACCCGGTGGCCGCGGGCCTGCAGGGCCACGGCGAGCAGGCCGACGATGCGCTCGGCGCCGCCGACCGTGAGCGAGGGGATCACCTGGAGGACGTGCATCAGACCCGCCGCAGCCAGCGCAGGTCGCGGGGGTGCCAGGCGCCCACGAGGTAGCCCAGCACGGCGTAGACGAGGGCGCCGACGGCGACCTGGAGCAGGACGTGGAAGGGGGGCAACAGCAACAGGACGCCGCCCATGAGCAGCGAGGGCAGGGCCGCGCGCGCCACCATCGGCAGCACGCGGTAGCCCTCCAGCAGGGGCGCCATCCGCCAGTGCTTCCACAGCAGCAGCCCCACGTCGGTCAGCAACGTGGTGAAGGCCGCGCCCGCGGCCCCCCAGCGGGGGATGGCGTACAGGTTGGCCAGGATGTTGAAGGCCGCCGCCCAGAACACCCCGCGCGTGCGATCGGCCTGGCGGTTGAGGCTGGACAGGGTCATGCCGTAGGCGTTCTTGAGGAAGCGCAGCGGGATCATGGGCGCCATGATCACGAAGGCGACCGAGGCCGCGGCGAACTCCTCGCCGCCCATCAGCACGACCAGGGGCTCGGCCAGCACGACCCCGCCCACCGCCGCGGGCATCGAGATGGCGAGCAGCACGCGGGCGGTGCGGGTCAGCTCCTCGCCGGCGGCGGCCGGGTCGCCCAGGTGGCGGGCCATGCGCGGGAAGACGCCGGTGGTGATGGTGTCGGCGACCTGGGGCAGCAGGGCGATGACGATGGTGGCCGCGCGGTAGAGCCCGACCTCGGCCTCGCCGCGCATCTGCTGGAGCATGATGACGTCGACGCTGAGGTAGACGCTGGTGAACAGGGCGTTGAGCCCGAAGGGCACCGAGCGGCGCAGCAGGCCGGGGACCTCGGCCGCCCCCTGGCGCAGCGGCAGCCGCCCGACCTCGCGGGCGTAGACGACCAGGATGATGCCCAGGGTGACCAGGGCGTCGATGACCTGGGCGCCGAAGACGGCGACGACGTCGAGCCCGGCCTGGAGCAGGACCAGGGTGGCCGCGACCAGGACCATGCGCCCGACGATGTGGCCGCCCGCGCCGAGCCCCATGCGCCGCAGGGCGTGGAAGCTGGCCACCGGCATCATCGCCAGCGAGCGCAGGCCCAGCGCCAGGGCGCCGACCGCGGCGGCGGTCACCACCAGGGGGCGGCCGTCGCCCAGCCAGGCCCAGCCGACGATGGCGGCGGCCGTGACGGTCGAGAGCAGGGCCGTCGCCAGCAGGCCGGCGGCGACCGAGCGGGGCAGCAGCGACTCGTCGCGCGAGATCTCGGCGTTGAGCAGCCGGTCCATGCCCATGTAGGAGCCGAAGGCGAACAGCCCCACCAGGGTCGTGACGTAGCCGTAGATGCCGAAGGGCTCGACGCCCAGGGCGCGCATCACGATCACGTTGACCACGAAGCCGGCGCCCAGGCGGAAGGCCTGGCTGATGCCCAGGAAGATCAGGTTCCCGCCGCGACGGAGCGCGGCGCTCCCGCCCCGCGACCCGGCCGCCGCGCCCGACGGCTCAGGCGTGCCGGACATCCTCGACCTCCTGGTGCACCACGGCCAGGGTGAAGCCCAGCACCAGGTAGGCCATGGCCAGCGTGAGCAGGCCGAGGGTCACCGCCATCAGGGCGATGGCCGCCAGGCCCAGCGCGGCGCCCAGCACGCGGGCCCGCCCCTGGGGGTCCCGGGCGCGCCGGTAGCCCCGCGCCAGGGTGCGGGTCACGGCCAGGCCCAGCACCGCCGTCGCCAGCAGGCCGACGATCCCCTGCTCGCAGGCGATCTGCAGGTAGGTGTTGTGCGGCGGCAGCAGGTGGCCTTCCAGCGGGATGAAGCCGCTCTCGGTCTGGAACTCGCCGGGGCCGACGCCCAGCAGCGGGTGCTCCACGAACAGGTCCCAGGCCTGGCGCCCCAGCTCGGCCCGCTCGTTCAGGCTGTTGTCCTCCACCGCGGCCGTGCCGGTCAGCTTGTCCACCAGCGTGCGGTACCGGGACAGCGCGGCGTCCACGTCGACCGCCACCGGAGCGGCGACCAGCGCGGCCAGGGCGGCCAGCGACAGCTCGCCGCGCCGGTGGCGGACCAGCAGCACCGACAGGGGCAGCACCACCATCGCCGCCACGAAGGCCGCCCGGGACTGGGTCATCATGATGGCGATCGGCGGCAGCCCGAGCATCGCCAGGCGCAGCGGCCGGGCCAGGGCGTGGTCGTCCCAGGCCAGCCCGCCCAGCAACCAGGGGGTCAGCAGCAGCAGCATGGCCCCCCACTCGTTGGGGTCGCCCATCGTGCCGGTCGACCGCCCCCCGCCGCTGGCCGCCGCCATGTTCGAGAGCAGGATGAGCGCCAGGGCGATGGCGCAGGCGCGGTAGACCCCCGCGAGGTCGGCCTCGGCCAGCGCGGCGTAGACCAGCCCCACCAGCACGGTGAGCATGGCCAGGCCCGCCAGGTCGAAGATGCCGTAGTGCATGGACCCCACGACCGCGATCGACAGCCCGGTGGCCACGACCATCGTCAGCAGTCCCCCCAGCACCGGGTGCCAGCGGACCGGCTTGCGCCCGGTCAGCATCGCGTGCGCCGCCCACATGCCCAGGCTGCCCAGCACCGCCAGCTTCGAGGCCGTCACCGGCAGCCGGGCCACGTCGATGCCCGCCACCCCCGCCTGGTCGAAGAGCATCGCGACGTACATCAGCCCGACCAGGAAGGGCGGCGAGGACAGGCCCAGC
This sequence comes from Myxococcota bacterium, assembly GCA_023150805.1. Taxonomy (GTDB): domain Bacteria; phylum Myxococcota_A; class UBA796; order UBA796; family UBA2385; genus UBA2385. Next base: position 49,204 of record JAKLKF010000021.1, read on the forward strand.
CAGGCCACGACGAGGGCGCCCAGCAGCAGGGCCGGGAGGACCGGCGAGACGGCCACGGCGCCCCCCGCGAGCAACCCCAGCCCCATCGGCACCAGGCCCCGGCGCGACGCCGGCCACCGGGCCCCGGTCATGCGGAGGGCGTGGACGGCCCCGCCGCGGCCGGGGGCGCAGCCCCTTCTTGGCGCTGGCCGTAGTAGGGCCGGTCCAGCCCGTAGCGCTTCGCCTCGCGGGAGATGGGCAGGTCGTTGAGCACGACGCCCAGCACGCGCGCGCCGGTCTGCCGCAGGCGGGCCAGGGTCTGGGCGACGATGGCGCGCGAGGGCAGGCCGCGCCGCACGACGACGAGCACCCCGTCGGTGTGCGAGGCCATCGCGGCGGCGTCGGCGAGCATCCCGGCGGGGGGGGTGTCGATGATGACGACCTTGTAGGTCTCGCCCAGCAGGTCGAGCACGTCGTCCATGGCCTGCGAGGCCAGCAGCTCGTTGGGCAGGTCGACGCCGGCGCCGACGGTCATCGCGTGCAGGTTCGGGATCGCCGTCGGCCGGACGAAGCGCAGCGGGTCGCGGGGGTCGGCCAGCGCCTCGGCCACGCCGGGCTCGGGCGGCAGGCCCAGCACCTGGTGCACCCGGGGCGCCCGCAGGTCCCCCTCGAAGAGCAGCACGCTCAGGCCGAGCTGGGCGTAGGCCACGGCCAGCCCGGCGGCGACGGTGGTCTTGCCCTCGCCTTCCATGGTGCTGGTCACCAGCAGGCGGCGGCTGCGGCCCCTCCCGATGGTGGAGATCAGCACGCCGCGCAGCGCCCGGAAGGACTCGGCGTAGACCGAGCGGGGGTGGTCGAGCAGGTAGAGCGCGCGCTGCTCGGGGCGGGTCTCGCCGGGCAGCGAGGGGATGGCCCCCAGCAGCGTCTCCCCGAGCAGGCCCTGCACGTCGCCCGGCGTGCCGATGCTCTCGTCGAGGCGGTGCCGCAGCAGCGCCAACCCGAAGCCGCCCCCCAGGCCCACGAACAGCGCCATGCCCATGTTGAGCGGCACGTTGGGGCGCGTCGGCCGGGAGGGCGGCTGGGCCAAGTCCACCACCCGCACGTCGTTGAGCTGGGTGTGCGCCTGCAGGTCGACCTCGGTCCCCCGCTGGCCCAGCGCGTCGTAGACCTGCCGGGCGCGCTCGTGCTCCATCTTCAGCCGGGAGTACTCCTCCTGCAGGCGCTGCTTGTCGAGCAGCTCGCCCTTGACCGAGGACAGCTCCTCCTCCAGGCGGGTCTCCTGCCGCCGCAGCGTGTTCACCCGGCTGCGCTCGGCGTCGACCGCGCGCGCGACCTCGGCGGCCAGCATCTCCTCGACCCGGGCCTGGTGGGCCAGGGCGCGGCGGTGCTCGGGGTGCTGGTCCCCGTAGCGGGCCAGCACCTGGGCCGACTGCGCCACCACCTGGGCGTGCTCCTCGGCCAGGGCGTTGAGGGTCGGGTCGTCGAACATGCCCGCCAGGACGTCGGTGTCGCCGGCCCGCAGCAGCCGCTGGTGCTCGTAGAGGCGGGTCTCGAGCAGGACCCGCTCGGTGGTGGTGTCGCCATAGGCCTGCTGCAGCGCCGAGAGGCGGGAGCTGATCCCGTCGATCCGCTCCTCGATGTCGACGACGTCCTGCTCCTCCTTGAACTGCAGGAGCGCGGCGCTGGCCTGGTCGACCGACTGCAGGTACTGGTCGCTGCGGTTCTCGATCCACACCTTCGTGTCGCGCGCGGCGTCCCGCCGGGCGTCCAGGTTGCCCTCCTGGTAGACCTCGGCCACCAGGTTGGCGAGCGCGGCGGCGCGCTCGGGGTCGGCATGGGCGACCCGGATCTCGACGAGCTGGGTGTCCTCCCGGGGGCCGGCCGAGAGCTTGCGCCCCAGCCGGTCCACGTCGTCGGACGTCGGCCGCAGGTCGTCGAAGCCCTGCTGGTTGTAGCGTCGGAGCGCTTCTTCCCGGACCACCCGGCTCTGGATGATCTGCACCTGGGTGCGCGCCCGCTCCCGCCCCTCCATGTAGCCGCCGGCGTCGGACTGCACGACCTCGCGCACCGCGATCTCCTGGCCCGCGCGCGGCAGCAGGTGGACCACGGTGACCGCCTCGTACTCCCGATCCGCCAGGGCGGTGCCGACGCCGGCCGCGACCAGCGAGGCGCCGAGGAAGCCCAGGAAGGTCACCCTCTGCTGGCGGATCACCTCCAGCAGGTGGCCGAGGTCCAGCCAGGGATCGGGCGGGCGGTGGGACGAGGTGCTCACGCGCGACGCCTATCCCGCGGGCACCTGCCCAGCGGGCCGGCCAGCTTCACCGGATGTCTCCGAACGCGCCGGCCTGTCGCGGCCGCTGGCCGCGGGGGCACCGACTGGCGATATTGCCGCCGTGATCACCAGCCTGCCGCGCGGCGTCTTCACCCTGAGCCTGGACTTCGAGCTGGTCTGGGGCTCTCGGGACCTCTACGACCCGCTGGAGCCGCTGCTGGTCCAGGCCCGGGACACGCGCCGGATCGTCTTCGAGCGGCTGCTCGGGCGCCTGCAGGCCCTGGGCATGGTGGCCACCTGGGCGACCGTCGGTCACCTCTTCCTCGCCGAGGCCCGCCGCGTCGACGGCGTGCTGCACCCCGAGGTCGTCCCCCCGGCGCACCGGTGGTACCCCCGGCCCTGGTTCCAGGACGTGCCCGAGGGGACCGAGGCCGAGCACCCGGAGTTCTACGGGCGCAGCCTGGTGCGCCGCCTGGTCGAGGCGGGCCAGGAGATCGGCAGCCACAGCTTCTCCCACCCCGTCTTCGGCGACCCGGGCTGCTCGCGGCAGTGCGCCGACACCGACCTGGCCCGCTGCGTGGCCCTGGGGCGCGAGCTGGGGCTGACCCTGCGCGCCTTCGTCTTTCCCCGCAACGTCGTCGGTCACCTGGACCTGGTCGCGCGCCACGGCTTCACCTGCTGGCGGGGGCCGGCGCCCGACTGGTACAGCCGACCGGGAGTGCCCCGGGTGGCGGGGCGCCTGGCGCACCTGGCCGACGTGGCCCGGGCAGCGCGGCCCCCGACGGTGCTCCCCGAGCGCGGGCCCCACGGGCTGTGGAACGTGCCGGCGTCGGCCTCCTTCCTGCCCTCGGACGGCGTGCGGAGGGTGATCCCCGTCTCCCGCCGCGTCGACCGGGCGCTCGCGGGCCTCTCCGACGCGGTCGACCAGCGGCGGGTCTTCCACCTCTGGCTGCACCCGATCAACCTGGCCTCTCATCCCGAGCCCATGCTCGCCGGCCTGTGCCGGGTGCTGGACCAGGCCGCCCGCCTGCGGGACGCCGGACGGCTCGACGTGCTCGGCATGGCCCAGGTGGCGGAGCGGGCCCAGGCGCAGGAGCCGGTCGCGGCCCGCTCGGCCTGAAGCGACGCGCTACGCTGCCCGCGTGACCCGCCCCGACCGCATCCGGATCGCGCCCATGGACGAGGGCTGGCTGCCTCAGGTGGCCGCGTTCCGGGCCCGCGTCTTCCCGGACAACCGCTGGGGCGCGTCCGAGGCCCACCTGCGCTGGCGCTTCCTGCGGGGTCCGGGGGGGGAGCCCCCGATGGTGCTGCTGGCGCTGCGCGGGGACGAGGTCGTCGGTCACTGGGCCGGCATGTCCGACCGCCTGCTCGGCGCCCGGGCGGCGTGGCCGGTCACCTGGATGGTCGACCTGGTCGTCGCGCCGGAGCACCGGGACACCATGGCCGCCGCCGCCCTCTTCCGGGCCGCCGCCGCCAGCGGACGGAACCTGCTGGCCATCGGCGCCACCGACGCAGTGTTGCCCTTCTACCCGGTCTTCCGCTGGCAGCGGCGCGCGATCGCCGACACCTTCTACCGCGTGCTCCGCCCGGGCCCGGCGGCCGCCCTGGCCGGCCAGCACCTCGACGGCGCGCCCGCCCGGCTGGCCCCCCTCGCCGACCGCCTGCTGCCCCTCGCCCAGGAGCTGGCCTCGCGCCACCGGGTCGAGGTCGAGCCCCTGCCCTCGCCCGGCCCCGAGGTCGACGCCCTCTGCGAGGAGCTGCGGCCCCGCCTGGGCCTGCACTTCGACCGAGGGGCCCGCTGGCAGCGCTGGAAGCTCGACCAGCGGCCCTGCGGGCGGCACCGCGTGCTGGTCCTGCGCCACCGGGGGGGCCGCCTGCGCGGCCTGGTCGTGGTCAAGCTCCGCGCGCGGCCCGGAGTCGCCCGCTGGGCCGAGCTGTCCGACCTGCTGGTGGATCCCGCCGACGGCGAGGCCTTCGACGCCTTGATCGACGCCGGCACGCGGGCCGCCATCGCCGCCGAGGTCGACCTGGTGCGCCTGCGCTGCTCGCTGCCCGCCCACACGACGCGCCTGCGCCCCCCCTGGTGGCTGCGGCGCACGCGCACGCCGGTGGACGACCTGTTCCTGTCGGCGCCGCCGGAGGTCCTGGCCGCGTGGGCGCGCGCGCCCTGGCACCTCACCGCCGCCGCCTCCGACACGGTGGACACCGGCCTGGACGAGTGGGAGGGGGCAGCGCCGGGCGCTCCGCCCTGGTAGACGCGCGTCGTCCCCGCGCAGGGAGGAGCGACCATGGCGACCCGGAAGCAGATCCAGGACCTGTTCACTGCGGCCTTGGGCCTGCCGGCCGAGACCGACTTCGCGACCCTGGCCTACCGCGGCGTGCCGCAGTGGGACTCGGTGGCGCACATGAGCCTGGTCGCGCGGCTGGAGGCGGCCCTGGGCATCATGCTCGAGACCGACGACGTGCTCGACATGAGCAGCTTCGACGAGTGCCTGCGCATCCTGGCGCGCCACGGGGTGCGGGTCGAGGAGCCCTGAGCGCCGCTCAGCTTCCCGGTCGCACCAGCACCGTCTGCAGGGTCTTGAGCACGATCAGCACGTAGAGCAGCGGGCTCATCTCCTGGATGGAGAACAGCTCGTACCGCAGCTTCTCGGCGGCGTCCTCGGTGGTGGCGCCGTAGCGGTACATCACCTGGGCCCAGCCGGTGACCCCCGGCTTCACGGCGAAGCGCAGCGCGTAGAAGGGGATCTGCTCCTCGAGCTGGCGCACGAAGTGCTCGCGCTCCGGCCGCGGGCCGACCATGGACATGTCGCCGCGCAGCACGTTCCAGAACTGGGGCAGCTCGTCGATGCGCGTGCGCCGCAGGATGCGGCCGACCCGGGTCACCCGGGGGTCGCTGGCCCCCTGGGACCAGACCGCGCCCGTCTTCGACTCCGCGTCCCGCCCCATGGTCCGCAGCTTGATGATGGTGAAGGGCCGCTCGCCCTTGCCCAGCCGCTCCTGCAGGAAGAACGCGGGCCCCGGCGTCTCCAGCCGGATGACGATCCCCGCGACCAGGATCACCGGCGCCGACAGCAGCAAGCCCACCACGGCGAGCGCCATGTCCGCGAGCCGCTGGGTGGTGGCGATGAGCGGCCGGTCGGCGTTGAAGCCCGGCCCGAAGATGAGCCAGGTGTCGGCGACGTGGTCGATGGGCACCTTGCCCGTCAGCCGCTTGTACAGCGAGGGCATGTCGACGATGGTCAGCCCCCGCGACTTGCACTCCAACAGCTGCTGGGTGAGCCGCTCGTGCATCCCCCCGCGGATCGCCACGATCACCAGGTCGATGCGGTGCTTGCGGGTGAGCTTGACCAGGTCGACCGCCGGTCCCAGCACCAGCATCCCGGTCGGCGAGTGCAGGACCCGGTCGTCGACGAAGCCCACCAGGTCGTAGACCGAGCCGTGCTCCTGGTGGGTGCGCACCACCTCGGCGATCGCGTGGCCCGCGCGCCCGGCGCCCACGACCAGGCAGCGGTGCCGGCGCGTCGGCAGCGGGCGCACCACCGTCAGGGCCACGCGCCACCCGGGCAGCAGCACGCCGAAGCACAGGCTGGAGAGCGCCGCCACCCCGCGCCCGATCCACCAGTGCGGGAACAGGTAGAAGAGCGTGGCCTGCGCGAGGAAAGCCGCCGCGATCGCGAGCAGCAGCCGCAGCAGCTCCCTGCCGCGCCGGTAGTCCCGCCCCGGGTCGAAGGCGTCCGCCACGTAGAGCAGGACCAGGTGGGTCAGGACGAAGAAGACCGTCGCGCCGGTCTCTTCGGACAGGATCCGCGCCAGGCTGGCGGCGCCCTGGTCCAGGCCCAGGCGCAGGGCGTGGCCCACCTGGAGGGCGACCAGGGCCATCACCACGTCGCCCGCGACCATCAGGAGCTGCCGGCGCTGGTAGGGGATGCCCAGGACCATCAGGTGCTCTCCGGATCCGCCGGCAGGCCCCCCGGCGCCCGCTCGACGGCCAGCGGACCGGGCCGCGGCCCGCCCACCTCGGCGATCACCTCCTCGTACACCGCGCGGGTGCCCTCCAGCATGCGCCGCACGGTGAAGCGAGCCTCGTAGGCCGCACGCCCCGCGTCGCCCTGCCGCTGCCGCAGGGCCGGGTCCTGGAGCAGGGCCTGCAGCGCCGCGGCCAGGCCCGCCTCGTCCCCGCGGCCGACCAGGGCCCCGGTCCGCCCTGGCGCCACCGCCTCGCGCACGCCCCCGACGTCGCTGGCCACCACCGGCAGGCCGGCGCGCATCGCCTCCAGGACGACCAGGGGGAAGCCCTCCTGCCGGGAGATCAACAGCCCCACCTGCGCCTGCGCCATCAGCTCGGGCACGTCCAGCCGGGTGCCCAGCAGCTCGACCCGGTCGCGCAGCCCCAGCGCGTCGACGGTGCGCTCGACCGCTGGCCGGTCCGGCCCGTCCCCCACCAGGCGCAGCCGCCACGGGGCCGCGACCCGCGACAGCGCCCGCAGCAGCAGCGTGGGGTCCTTGGGCGCGGCCAGGCGCGCCACCATCAGCAGGACCGGCACCCCCTCCCGTCCCGGACGGGCGCGGGGCGCGACGTCCGCCACCCCGTTGTGCACGACCCGCACCTGGGCGGGCCGCGCCACCCGGTAGCGCAAGCCCACCTCGCGGTCGGCCTCGCTCACGACGATGAAGCGCCGCGTCCAGCGCGCCGCCGCCGCCTCCAGCGGGACGGCCAGGGCCTTGCGTCGCCAGGCGATCCCGTCGGAGAAGGCCCAGGAGTGGGCCGTGTGGATCGCCGGCCGCCCCTCCAGGCGCGCCGCCAGGCGCCCCAGCAGCCCGGCCTTGCTGCTGTGGGTGTGCACCAGGTCCGGCCGCACCTGCCGGATGAGGCGCCGCAGGGAGCGGAGGGCCGGCAGGTCGCGGGCAGGGTCGATCTCCCGCTCCAGCTCGGGCACCACGTGGACCGGCAGGCCCAGCGCGCGCGCCTGGTCCGTCAGCCAGCCCTGGTCCCCGCAGGCCAGGACCGGGTCGACCGCCCCGCGCAGGCCGGCCAGGAGGTCGCGCACGTGCACCTGGGCGCCGCCCGGCTCGGCGCGGGTGATGACCACCAGCGCCGTGGGCCGCTCGCCCCGCCCGCCGTGCCGCCCGGCTGCGTCCACCTGCTGCCCCTCTGCCGCCCGCCCCGGGACCACCCCGCGGGGGCACCCAAGGTAGCCCGTCCGGCCTCCGGCCGGCGACCGCGCGCGCTACCCTCGGCGCGAAGGGCAGGAGGAGGCCGGTGTACGAGGTGCGGGCGCCACAGGCCCACGGCGTGCGGCCCGCGCTGTGGCACGAGGGCCGGGTGATCACCCACGAGGAGCTGGCCGACGCGGTCGAGGCGCTGGCCGGCAGCCTGCGGGACCGCGGCCCCGGGCTGGTCCTGGCCTTCTGCCGCGGCCGCCCCGGCACCGTGCTGGGCCTGCTGGCCGCCCGCGCCGCCGGCCTGCCGGTCGCGCTGGTCGACGCCAACCTGGCCGCGCCGCAGCGCCGGGCCCTGGTCGAGGCCTACCGCCCGGAGTGGATCCTCGACGACCGCCCCGAGGACGACGCGGTCGAGCGCCTGCCCGTGGAGGACGCCGTGCTCGGCCGGCGCCCCGGGCCCCCCGGCCCCGCCCCTCACCCCGACCTGGCCCTGCTCCTGTCCACCTCGGGCACCACCGGCAGCCCCAAGCTGGTCCGGCTCTCGGCCGCCGCCGTCGCCCACAACGCCCGGGCCATCGCCGCGGCCCTGGACCTCGGCCCCGAGGAGCGGGCCCTGCAGGCCCTCCCCCTGCACTACTCCTACGGGCTCTCCGTCCTGCACAGCCACCTGGTCGCCGGCGGCAGCGTGGCGCTGACCGAGCGCTCGCCCATGGAGCGGGGCTGGTGGCAGGACCTCGCCGACGCCGGCTGCACCAGCCTGCCCGGCGTGCCCACCGGCTGGCGCCACCTGCTGCGCCTGGGACTGCTCGACCGCGCACCGCCCGGCCTGCGCACGTGCACCCAGGCCGGCGGGCGGCTGGAGCCGGAGCGCGTCCGCCTCCTGGCGAGCTGGGCCGCGGCGCGCGGCGGCGATCTGCGCGTCATGTACGGGCAGACCGAGGCCACAGCCCGCATCGCCGTGATGCCGCCGGGGGCCAGCCTGCGCCGGCCCGAGGCGGCGGGCCGGGTGCTCGCGGGCGGCGCGCTGTGGATCGAGGCGCCCGGCTCGGCCGGACCGGAACGGCCTCCCGAGGTGGGAGAGGTCGTCTACCGCGGCCCCAACGTGATGATGGGCTACGCCCGGCGGCGCGCAGACCTGGCCCGGGGCGACGAGCTGCAGGGCGTGCTGCGCACCGGCGACCTGGGCCGGCTGGACGAGGCGGGGCTGCTGGTGCTGGCCGGGCGCCGCAGCCGCCTGGCCAAGGTCCACGGCCTGCGCCTGGAGCTGGACGAGGTGGAGGCGCTGCTGCAGCCCCACGGCCCGACGGCCGCGCTCGAGGGTGACGACGAGCTGGTCCTGGCCTGCGCCTGGGGCAGCCCGGCGGAGCTGGGCGCCCTGGCGCCGACGCTGGCGGTCCGCTTGCGCCTGCCCGCCGCCGCCCTGCGCCTGGTCCACCTCGACGCGCTGCCCCTGTCGGCCAGCGGCAAGATCGACTACCCGGCGCTGCGCCGGGAGCTGCTGCCCGCCCCCCTCCCCGCCGCCGTGGACCCGCGATGACGCTCGACGCCCTGCTCGCCGCCACGCCGGGCCAGGTCTCGCTGGCCGAGAAGGAGGCCGCACTGCTGGCGCTGCTGTCCGAGCGCACCGCCTGGCACCGGCAGCGCTGCCCGGCCTACGCCCGCCTGCTCGACCAGCTCCACCCGGGCGTCCACGCCCCGGCCCGCCTCGCCGACCTGCCCTGGCTGCCCGTGGGCCTGTTCAAGAGCCACGAGCTGGCCAGCGTGCCGCCGGCCGAGCGCTTCAAGGTCCTGCACTCCAGCGGCACCACCGGCCAGGCGCGCAGCCGCATCGTGCTCGACCGCGCCACCGCCGCCCTGCAGGCCCGGGGCCTCGCCGCCTGCCTGCGCCCGGTGCTGGGCCCCCGGCGGCTGCCCATGCTGCTGGTCGAGAGCGCCGACCTGCTCACCGACGCGCGCGCCGCCTCGGCCCGCGGGGCCGGTGTGCTCGGGATGATGGCCCTGGGTCGCGACCACCTCTTCGCGCTGGACTCCGACCTGGAGCTGCGGATCCCGGCCCTGGCGGACTGGCTCTCGCAGCACGGGCACGCGCCCTTCGTCGTGTTCGGCTTCACCTTCCTGGTGTGGCGCCACCTCGCCCTGGCCGCCGAGGGGCGGGGCCTGGACATGTCCCAGGCCATCCTCGTCCACTCCGGCGGGTGGAAGAAGCTCCAGGACCAGGCCGTCGACCGGGCCACCTTCCGCGCGGGCCTGCGCGAGCGCCTGGGCATCGAGCGCGTGCACGACTTCTACGGCATGGTCGAGCAGGTCGGCAGCGTCTTCCTGGAGGGCGAGGACGGGCTGCTGTACCCGCCGCCCTTCGGCGAGGTGCTGGTCCGCGACCCGCTGCGCTTCGAGGTGCTGCCCGACGGCGAGGAGGGCCTGCTGCAGGTGTTGAGCCCCCTGCCCCTGAGCTACCCGGGCCACAGCCTGCTCACCGCCGACCTGGGGGTCGTGCACCGGGTCGAGCGGGGTCCCGGCGGGGTCCCGGCCCGCGGCCTGCAGGTGCGGGGCCGGGTGCCCCGGGCCGAGCTGCGCGGCTGCAGCGACACCCACGCCGTCGGCGCCGCCGGGGGCGCGCCGTGAGCGCCGCGGCGCCGCCGACGGTCCAGCGCCTGGCCCCGGAGCCCGGGCCGGTCGCCGTGCCCACGCTGCTGCGCGACCTGGCCGAGGCGCCCGACGGCCGCCCCTTCGACGCCGACCGGCAGGCCCTCTGCGCCGACCTCAGCGCCCGGCTGCTCGACCACCCCGCGGCCCGGCGCTTCCCCGAGCTGGTGGCGCTGGGCTGGTGGCTGCGCCCCGCCGAGGTGACGCGGCTGGCGCGCGCCTTCGCGGCGCTGGAGGACGAGCGCTCGGTGCTCTGCCCCCGGGGCCTGGCCCTGCACCTGCCGCCGGCCAACGTCGACACGCTGTCGGTGCACTCCTGGGCGCTCTCGCTGCTGGTCGGCAACCGCAACCTGGTCCGCCTCTCCTCCCGCCGTTCCCCGGTCAGCGACGCCGTGTCGGAGGTGCTCTCCGCCGCGCTGGCCGCCGCCGCGCCCGCGCTGCGCGCCGGCAACCAGCTCGTCTCCTACCCGCACGACGCCGCCGTCACCGCCGCCCTCTGTGCGGGGATCGACGCCCGGGTCGTCTGGGGAGGGGACGCCACCGTCGCCGCCCTGCGCGCCGTGCCGATGCCCGCCACCGCGGTCGACCTGTCCTTCGGCGACCGGTGGTCGCTGGCGGTGGCCCGCGCCGGGGCCTGGCGGGACCTGTCGGAGGAGGCCCGCGACCAGCTCGCCCAGCGGCTGTTCAACGACGCGTACTGGTTCGACCAGCAGGCCTGCGCCTCGCCGCGGATGCTGGCCTGGGTGGGAGCGGGCGGCCATGAATGTGGGCGGGAGCTGTTCACCCGGGTCGCCGCCCACGCGCGCGCCCGGGGCTGGCAGCCCGACGCGGCCACCAGCCTGCAGAAGCTGGAGTTCGCCGCGCGGGCCGTGCTGGACGCCGAGGTCCGCGCCCTGTTCCGCCCCGACCCGGCCGTCACCGTGATCGAGCTGCACCACGCCCGGGGGCTGTCCCGCGCCCACGAGGGCGGTGGGCTGTTCTACCAGGTCGAGCTGCCCGACCTGGAGGCGCTGCTGCCGCTGGTCCAGCGGCGCGACCAGACCCTGGTCGCCTTCGGCTTCTCCGACCCCGAGCTCCGCGCGCTGGCGCGCAGCCTGGGCGGGCGCGGCATCGACCGCATCGTGCCCTTCGGGCAGGCCCTGGCCTTCCACCGCTACTGGGACGGTCTGGATCTCTTGCAGGCCCTCTCCCGTCGAGTAGGGGTGCAGACCGACCCCGGCCTCCCCTGACATGCCCGTCGACCTGCCCGAAGACCGCCAGCCCCTCGCCGAGCGCCTGCAGGACCTGCGGCGCGCGGCGCCCGGCTTCTGGCGACGCCAGGTCAAGACCGCGCGGCAGGCCCGCTACGGCTGGCGCCACGACAAGCAGATCACCTTCGTCTTCGGCTGCCAGCGCTCCGGCACGAAGATGCTGATGCGCGTCCTGGACCACAGCCCCGCCATCCGCATCTTCCACGAGAACCACGCCTCGGCCTTCCAGGACTTCCAGCTCCGCGCCGACGGCGTGCTGCGCGCCCTGGTGGCGCTCAACCCCGCGCCGGCCCAGGTCTTCAAGCCCATCTGCGACAGCCACAAGGCCGACCTGCTGCTGGACCGCTTCGACGACGCCCGGGGCCTGTGGATCTACCGGCACTACGACGACGTGGCGAACTCGGCGGACGTCAAGTGGGGCGACCACCAGCGCCAGCTCGCCGACGCGGTCGCGAAGGGCGAGCTGGACACCTGGGGCTGGCGCACCGAGCGGCTGCCCCCGGAGGTGATCGCGGACATCCGCCGGGTGTGGCGGCCCGACCTGACGCCGTCCGAGGGCGCCCTGCTGTTCTGGTACCTGCGGAACAGCTTCTTCTTCACCCTGGACCTGCCCGCCCACCCGCGGGTCCACCTCGTCCGCTACGAGGACCTGGTCACCCGGCCCGAGCCGTCCTTCGCCCGGGTCTTCCAGGTGGTCGGCGCGCCCTTCGACCCCTCGCTGGTGGCCGGCGTGCGCAGCACCAGCGTCGGCCGCCGCCCCGCCCCTGCCGCCAGCCCCGAGATCCGCGCCCTGTGCCAGGGCCTGCTGGAGCGCCTGGACGCCGTCGCCGCCACCCAGGTCCAGGCCTGGACCCCGCCCCCCCCGCGGCCCCTGACCTCCCCGGTCCTGGTGCTCAACAACACGCTGGGGGTCGGCGGGGCCGAGCGCTACATCGTCACGGTGGCCAACTGGCTGGCCGCCCACGGCAGCCGCGTCGTGGTCGCCGCCGAGCACGGCCCCATGGTCGACCAGCTCGACCCCGCCGTGCGCTTCGTCGACGTGCCCCTGGCCCGCGTGCGGGCCGACCTGCCAAGGGCCGCCCGCCAGGTGCGGCGCCTCATCGAGCAGGAGCGCCCCGCCGCCATCGTCGCCAACTCGCTCGCCGTGACCTGGGTGGCGCGGGCCGCCCAGGGGCGCCGCCGGGTGCCCATCGTCAACGTCGCCCACGGCTGGCCGGCCGACCGCTACACCAGGGTCGGGCCCCTGATGCGGATCGCCGACGCGGTGGTCGCCGTCTCGCCCGAGGTCAAGCGCAAGCTCGTGGCCGGTGGCCTGGACGAGGGCCGCTGCACCGTGATCTTCAACGGGGTGGACTGCGCCCCCTTCCACCCGCGCCAGGGCCCGGCCCGGGACCAGGCCCGCGCGGCGATGGGCGCCGGCCCCGACGACCTGCTCGTGGTCAACCTCGGCCGCCTCTCGGCACAGAAGGCCCACCAGCACGTCGTCGAGATCGCCCGGCGCCTGCGGCAGGAGCTGCCCTCCCTGCGCTTCGCCGTCATCGGCGAGGGCGAGCGCCAGGACGAGCTGCAGGCCCGGATCGACGACCAGGACCTGGCCGACCGGGTGCGCCTGATGGGTCGGCGCATGGACGTGGCCGAGCTGCTGGGCGCCGCCGACCTCTTCCTGTCCACCTCGGACTGGGAGGGCATGCCCCTGTCGATGATCGAGGGCATGGCCTCCGGCCTGCCGGTCGTGGCCACCGCCACCGAGGGCGTGGCCGAGTTGCTCGACGCCGAGAGCGGCGTCGTCGTGCCCGTGGGCGACGTGGCCGCCATGGCGAGCGCCGTGGCCGACCTGGCCCGCGATCCCGACCGCCGGCGCCACATGGGGCAGGCGGCCCGGGACCGGGCCCTGGCCAGGTTCAGCCACGACCGGATGGTGAGCGAGCTGGAGGCGGTCCTGGCGCGAGTGGGGGGTGCGCGGCGCTGAGCGGCGGCGACGGAGCCAGCCCCGCCTCGCGCGCGTGATGGCGGCCCTGGCCGGTGATAGAGCCGCACCGTCCTTGCCCGTGCGGATCGCCCTTGGAGGCCGCCATGCCCGCCGCTGCCCTCGCCACCCCGGAAGAAGACCCCGCCGAAGCCCTCCCCCTGCCCACGCTGCCGGTGATCCGCGACGGCTGCCTGGGCGACGCCCCGTCCCTCCGCGCGCTGGAGCTGCGCAGCTTCCCGGGCAACCACATGAGCCTGCGGCAGTTCCGCTTCCACCTGCGGAGCCCCCGGGCCCACTTGCTGGTGGCCGAGGTCGACGGCGCCCTGGTCGGCAGCGCCACCGTCCTGGTGCGGGCCAACTCGCGCCGGGCCCGCCTGTACTCGATCATGGTCGACCCCGCGGCGCGCGGCCTGGGGCTGGGCCGCAGCCTGCTCGCCCGCGCCGAGCAGGTCGCGCGCCAGGCGGGCGCCCGGCAGCTCTACCTGGAGGTCCGCCAGGACAACGCGGCCGCCATCGCCATGTACGAGCGGCTGGGCTACCGCCGGATCGGCCAGGAAGCCGCCTACTACGACGACGGCGCGGACGCCTGGCGCTACGCGCGCGAGCTGTAGGGCCGCTCCAGCCCCTGCGCGAAGGCCAGGATCCGCCGCGCCCGCGCCTGCCAGTCCAGCGCGGCCACGGCCTGCAGCGCCCTCCCGGCCCGCGCCGCGGCCGCCCCCGGATCCGCCAGCGTCGCCCGGATCCCCGCCGCCAGCGCCGCCGGGTCGTCGGCCGCGACCAGCACCGCCAGCGACGGGTCGAGCACCTCGCGCAGGCTCGGCAGGTCCGAGGCGACGACCGGGCGGCCGCTGGCCATGTACTCCAGCAGCTTGAGCGGCGAGGTCTCGTGGCGCGACTCGTAGGAGGAGCCCACGTTGGGCAGCACCAGCACGTCGGCGGCCTTCAGCCAGCCGGCCACCTCGCCCCGCGGCACCCGGCCCAGCACCTGGACCCTCGGCCCCGCGTGCGCGGCGCGGAAGCGCGCCACGTCCTCGTCCCGGCCGCCGAGCAGCAGGACTCGCGTGTCCCCGTCCAGCAGCGGCGCCGCGGCCACCAGGGTCTCGACCCCCTTCCAGGCGTGCAGGTGGCCGCTGTAGAGCACCAGCCGGGCCTCGTCCGGCAGCCCCAGCGCCGCGCGGACCCCCGGGCGCGGCGTCGCCGCCTGGAAGGCCGCCACGTCGACGCCGTTCTGCGCGACCAGGATGCGCGCGGCGGGCACCCCCAGCTCCGACGACAGCCGCAGCGCCTTCGCCTGGTTCGTCGAGACCACCCCCGCCGCCCGCCGCAGCAGCGCCCCGTAGAGCGACAGGGCCCGCACCGGCAGCTTGTGCACCTCGACCAGGGTCCGGGCCCAGGGCGCGCAGGCCGCCGCCGCCACCTCGTCGCGGGACAGCACCAGCTCGGGCCGGGCCCGGGCGCAGGCCCGCCCCGCGGCAGCCGCGAAGGACAGCCGCTGGGGCGCGCTGGCCAGCGGCCGGCGGTGCAGCCTTCCCAGGTCCGGCAGCCGCCGCACCGAGAAGCCGCCCGCCACGCCGTAGTACCCGGCAGGATCGGCGGCGATGGCGTCGGGGCGGTCGGGGACGACCACCTCGACCTGGTGCCCCAGCGCGGCGAAGGCCGAGGCCATGCTGGCGATCTGCCCGCCGTGGGCCCACTCCGTCGGGAAGCGCGCGTTGGCCAGCAGCCATAGCCTCATGACACCGGAATATCGCAGGCCGGCCACCGCCAGCGGCTATAGGTGCGCCCTTCGCCCCTCGACGAGGCCGCCATGTCTCCGCTCCTCCTCCTCCTCGCCTGCAACAACGACCAGGGGATCACCATGATCCCCGAGCCGCCGGTGGTCGACATCACCTCGCCCCTCGGCGCCGAGGAGTTCCGCCAGGGCCAGGGCGCCATCCTCGTGCAGGCGGTCGTCTCCGACTCCCGGGACGCGCCGGGCGACCTCGACCTGACCTGGACGGTGGGCGAGAACGAGCTGGAAGCCCAGGCCGACGACCTCGGCGCGGTCTTCCTGGAGCTCGACCCCGACCTGCTGCAGCCGGGCCCCCAGACCGTCAGCCTCTCGGCCCTGGACAGCGACGGCGAGCTGGGCTGGGACTCGGTGGACTTCCTGGTCTGGGGCCCCCTGGGTGCGCCGCTGGTCGAGATCACCGACCCCGCCGACGGCAGCGCCTGGCTGCCGGCGACCTCCATCACCTTCCAGGGCCAGGCCAGCGACGTCACCACCCCCGCCGACGAGCTGGTCTTCGCCTGGGAGAGCGACCTGGACGGCCCCCTCGCCGGCGCGGTCACCGCCGACGGCCGCAGCGTGCTGGTCACCTCCACGCTGAGCCTGGGCAGCCACCTGGTCACGCTGACCGTCGTCGACGGCGACGGCGAGATCGGCAGCGACAGCATCACCGTGCACGTCGCCAAGGAGGAGGAGAAGACCAAGAAGGAGGAGGAGGAGGACGCCGAGCCCGGCGACCTGGTCCTCAGCGAGCTGATGGTCAACCCGCAGGTGGTCGAGGACACCGAGGGCGAGTGGTTCGAGCTGTACAACACGGCCGGCTACGACATCCAGATCCAGGGCTACACCCTGCGGGACGAGGACTACGACACCTGGGTCATCGACGTGCCCATGTCGATCCCGGCCCACAGCTACTACCTGGTCTGCGCCGACCTCAACCCGAACACCAACGGCGGGGTCGAGGGCTGCGACGCCTGGTTCTACCGCTCGGAGCTGCCGCCTCCGGGCATGGCCTTCGGCAACAACGGCGACGAGGTCATCCTGGTCCGCCCCGACGGCGTCGAGATCGACCGGCTGGTCTACGACGACGCCTGGGTCGAGGACGCCGCCGCCGTCGGCGTCGACCCCGACCACCTCGATCACGTCGGCAACGACGACATGGGCAACTGGTGCCCGCAGCGGACCGTCGTCACCTGGGGTGGCGAGCCGGGCACCCCGGGCTTCGAGAACGACCCCTGCTGAGCGCGCCGGGGCGGCTCAGGCCGCACCGTCGCCGTCCAGCAGGACGCCCAGCCGCGCGCCGAACAGCTCGGGCACGCTGCGCGCCAGCACGCGGTTGCCCACGGCCGGCTCGCCCACGGCCGGCTCGCCCACGGCCGGCTCGCCCACTGCCGGCTCGCCCACGGCCGGCTCGCCCACTGCCTGTTCGCCCACTGCCGGCATCGGCCGGGCGATGCGCAGGACCACCGCCAGCTCGCCCCCCAGCTCCCGCAGCCGGGCGCCGCAGCGCAGGCTGAGCGGGTCGTTGTCCACGCACAGGAAGACCAGCCCCGGCCGGTCCCGCCGGCGCCCCTGCCGCGCGACCCAGGCCTCGGCGTCGCCGTCCGGGGCCGCCTCCAGGCGCCAGCCGGCGGCCTCGACCGCGTCGCGGAAGCGCTCGGCCTTGGGGCCGGCCCGGCGGTCCACCAGCTCCACCCGCAGCGCCCGGCCCCGCAGCCCCTCGACCTGCAGCAGCGCGCGCAGCACGGCCTGTCCGAAGCGCCCGAAGCCCACCAGCACCAGGTGGGCCGGCGCCGTCCCCTCGCCCATCGCCGCCAGCGCCGCGCGCACCGCCGCCTCGTCCACCAGGCAGCGCGCGGCGTGGGCGAACTGGTCGACCATGTCCCGCTGCCGCAGGCCCATCGGGCCCAGGATGGGCCGCAGGTCCTCGCACTCGTCGACCAGGGCGTACAGGCGCGGCGCCGGGGTGCCCTGCTCCTGGCACAAGGCCCGCACCAGGCGGGCCGCCTCCATGTTCACCAGCGGGTCGCCCGCGGCCAGGAAGACCCGCCCGGCCCGCAGCACCCCGGCCGCCAGCACCGCGTCGCGCTCGGTCATGTCCCCCTGCAGCACCAGGGCCTCGGCACCACCCAGGTCCAGGGCCGCGCCCACGCCACCCGGCCGGGTGTCCAGGACCACGACGCGCTCGCCACGCCGCGCGCACTCCCGCGCGATGACCCGGCCGTGGTTGCCCAGGCCGCAGACGACCGTGTGGCCGGACAGCCCGCGGGCCAGCACCTCGGCCGACAGCACGTGGCGGCGCACGAAGTCGGCGGCGGCGGTCGCCGTCAGCAGGGGCGCGGCCAGCATCACCGCCCACAGGGCCAGGCCCCCCGGCGAGCCTGGATCCAGCGGGAAGCCGGCCGCGTCCAGCGCGAAGAGCCGCAGCGCCAGGTAGCCGGCGCCGACCAGGTCGGCGGGGGCCCCCGCGCTGGTGGGCACCGTCGCGATGAGCGTGGTCCCGGCGGCCCACAGGGCGACGGGGAGCAGCACGCGGAACCAGGTCGGCACCCGGGCGATGAGCAGCAGCAGGCGCGCCAGCGGCGAGGTGCGGCCGGGAGAGGGGGCAGGCACGAGGGGGACCCCGACGACGAGGGGCGCCCAGTCTGGCACAGCCCCGCGGCCGAGGCGGACAACGCCTGTCCGGCACCTGCCCCCGCGGCGGCATAGGCAGCAGTCACCCCGAGGTTCCCGTGTCGACTCCGTGGTCCCCCGCCCAGGTCACCATCCACCCCCTCGGACCGTGGAGCCTGCCCCAGGCCACCGCCTGGCGCCAGGCGGCCGAGGACGAGCTGGCCCCGCCCTCCCGCGGCGAGGTGCCGCCCGGCGCGATGGCCGCCGCCATACCGCTCGCCATCCCGCTGGCCACCGCGACCCTGGCGGCCTGGCTGCGCGACGCCGGCCGCTCGACCTCCCTGCACCTGGCCGTCGCCCTGGGCGGGGGGCAGCCGGCCGTCGCCTGGCTGGGCCTCAGCCAGCGGGCCGAGACCGCGCCCGCGGCGCAGAAGGCCCTGCGCGAGGCGACCGAGGACCTGGGCAGCCTGCTCGACGCCTGGAGCTGGTTCCAGCACCGCAGCCCGACGGCCCCGGCCCACCTCGACCTGCCGGCGCTGCACCTGGTCGACACCCGGGGCGACCCGCACTCGATGCTGGAGACCGCGGGCCCCTGGTCGGCGCCGCAGTCCCCCGCGGTGCTCCAGCTCCTGGCCGGCCGGCCCGAGCGGGTGGGCCTGCACCTGTCCATCACCCCCGCCGTCGCCGACATCGCCCTGGTCCAGGCGGCCGAGCAGGCCGCGCGCCAGGCCGTCGCGACCGAGGAGCGCTCCTTCCCCTGGGACCAGAGCCCGCTGACCGAGCAGGCCCTGCGGCTGCACGGCCAGGTCACGGCCTCGATGGCCGCGCTCAGCCTGCACGCGAACCCCCTGCCGGGCCGCGCGGTGCGCACCTGGCTGGCCCAGGCCTTCTCCCGGGACTTCGGCGGCGACCTCGGCTTCGCGGCCGAGCCGCGGCCCCTGCACCTCAACGGCCCCCGCGCCGAGCGGGCGATGGAGATCGTCGGCCTGCGCCCCGACGACCCCTCCACCCTCGACCCCGACGGCGGCGCCGACGACGTCCCCTTCTGAGCCCCTCCCCCCGCGCGCGCCGCCGCGACCACGCGCCCGGGTCCCGCGCCTGCGCGCCCGGTTAGACCCGCCCCCTTCCCCTGCCCGGGCCCCGCGGCCCGGCCCCTCCGCCGAGGCCCCCATGCTCGAAGCCTACCGTGCCCACGTCGCCGAGCGCGCCGCGCTCGGGATCCCGCCGCTGCCGCTCACCAAGGACCAGACCACCGCCCTGGTGCAGCTGCTCTGCGCCCCCCCCGCGGGCACCCAGGCCGAGCTGCTCGACATGCTGACCTGGCGCGTGCCGGCCGGCGTGGACGACGCCGCCCAGGTCAAGGCCGGCTTCCTGGCCCAGGTCGCCCGCGGCGAGCTGGCCTGCCCCGCCCTCGACCGCGCCCGCGCCACCGAGCTGTTGGGCACCATGGTCGGCGGCTACAACGTCGAGCCGCTCATCTCCCTGCTCGACGACGCCCAGGTCGGGCCCGTCGCCGCGGCCGCCCTGTCCCAGACCCTGCTGATGTTCGACTACGTCAACGACGTGGCGGACAAGGCCCGCGCCGGCAACGCCCTGGCCGCGCAGGTGCTGCGCTCCTGGGCCGACGCCGAGTGGTTCACCAGCCGGCCCGAGCTGCCGGCGCGGATCACCGTCACGGTCTTCAAGGTCAACGGCGAGACCAACACCGACGATCTCTCGCCCGCCCCCGACGCCTGGAGCCGCCCCGACATCCCACTGCACGCCCTGGCCATGCTCAAGAACCCGCGCGACGGCATCGTCCCCGACGAGCCGGGCGCCCGCGGCCCCATCCGCCTGCTGGCCGAGCTGTCCGCCAAGGGCCACCCCGTCGCCTACGTCGGCGACGTCGTCGGCACCGGCTCCTCGCGCAAGTCGGCCACCAACTCGGTGCTGTGGTGGATGGGCCAGGACATCCCCCACGTGCCCAACAAGCGCTTCGGCGGCTTCTGCCTGGGCGGCAAGATCGCGCCCATCTTCTTCAACACGATGGAGGACGCCGGCGCCCTGCCCGTCGAGTGCGACGTGAGCCAGCTCGCCATGGGCGACGTGGTCGACATCCTCCCGTACGAGGGGCGGGTCGAGAAGGGGGGACAGACCGTCGCCACCTTCGCCTACAAGTCCGACGTCATCCTGGACGAGGTCCGCGCCGGCGGCCGCATCAACCTGATCATCGGCCGCAGCCTGACCGCCCGCGCCCGGCAGATCCTGGGCCTGCCGCAGAGCACCCTCTTCCGGCTCCCGCAGGCTCCCCGCGACAGCGGCAAGGGCTTCTCGCTGGCCCAGAAGATGGTCGGCCGCGCCTGCGGCCTGCCCGAGGGCCAGGGCGTGCGCCCCGGCACCTACTGCGAGCCCCGCATGACCAGCGTGGGATCGCAGGACACCACGGGCCCCATGACCCGCGACGAGCTCAAGGACCTGGCCTGCCTGGGCTTCTCGGCCGACCTGGTGATGCAGAGCTTCTGTCACACGGCGGCCTACCCCAAGCCCGTCGACGTCATCACCCACAAGACCCTGCCGCAGTTCATCACCAACCGCGGCGGCATCTCGCTGCAGCCCGGGGACGGCGTCATCCACTCCTGGCTCAACCGCTTCCTGCTGCCCGACACGGTCGGCACCGGCGGCGACAGCCACACCCGCTTCCCCATCGGCATCTCCTTCCCCGCCGGCAGCGGCCTGGTTGCCTTCGCCGCCGCCACCGGGGTCATGCCGCTGGACATGCCCGAGTCCGTCCTGGTGCGCTTCACCGGGACCATGCAGCCGGGCATCACCCTGCGGGACCTGGTCAACGCCATCCCCTACGCCGCGATCCAGCAGGGGCTGCTGACCGTCGAGAAGAAGGGCAAGAAGAACGTCTTCTCCGGCCGCATCCTGGAGATCGAGGGGCTGCCGGATCTGAAGGTCGAGCAGGCCTTCGAGCTGACCGACGCCAGCGCCGAGCGCAGCGCCGCCGGCTGCACGGTCCGGCTCCACCCGGCGCCGATCGTCGAGTACATGAACAGCAACGTCACGCTGATGAAGTGGATGATCGCCAACGGCTACCAGGACGCCCGCGCCCTGCGCCGCCGCATCGCCGCGATGGAGGCGTGGCTGGCCGATCCGAAGCTGCTGGCCCCCGACGCCGACGCCGAGTACGCCGCCGTCATCGAGATCGACATGGACGCGATCGTGGAGCCCCTGGTCGCCTGCCCCAACGACCCCGACGACGTCAAGCCGCTCTCCGCGGTGCAGGGCGACAGGATCGACGAGGTCTTCATCGGCTCCTGCATGACGAACATCGGCCACTTCCGCGCCGCCGGCAAGGTGCTCGAGGGCAAGAGCGACATCCCCACCCGCCTGTGGATCGCCCCGCCCACCCGCATGGACCAGATGATCCTGACGGAAGAGGGCTACTACGGCATCCTGGGCCGCACCGGCGCCCGCATGGAGCTGCCCGGCTGCTCGCTGTGCATGGGCAACCAGGCCCAGATCCGCAAGGGCAGCACGGCGATGTCGACCTCGACCCGCAACTTCCCCAACCGGCTCGGCGTGGACACCCGCGTCTACCTGGGGTCGGCCGAGCTGGCCGCGGTCTGCGCCCTGCTGGGCCGCATCCCCACGGTGCAGGAGTACCTGGCCCAGGTCCAGGTGGTCAACCAGCGCGCGGCGGAGATCTACCGCTACATGAGCTTCGACAAGATCGCCAGCTTCCAGCAGGCCGCCGCCGGGATCTGATCCCGTCGCTCAGGCCCGCCGGGCCAGCGCCCGCAGCAGGGCCGGCAGGCGCCGGGACCACGACGCCTCGTCGTGCTCCCCCGCCGGGTCGTCGTACACGAACAGATCCGCCTCGGGGTCCGGCGTGACCCCGGGGCCCAGGTCCTGGCGGCGGTAGCCCAGGCCCTGGCACAGCCGCGCCAGCTCCCGGCCGCGCAGGGTGGCCAGCGCCTCGGTCCGCGCGTTGTGGAACCCCCCGGTGCGCACGCGCCCGAAGCACAGCCACAGCCTTGGTCGGTCGGGGCCGCGCAGGGTCGAGAGCGCCTGCTGCACCCACGGCACGTGCTCCATCCGGCGCTCGGGCCCCTCCACCTCCCAGCCGTCCACGCCGGCCCACACCGACGGCGACATCGCGCCGGCCCGGTCGAAGGCGTCCGGCCGCGCCGTCGCGGCGTAGAAGGCCGCCAGGCCGCCGTGCGAGGCGCCCACCACCGCAGCGCGCCCCACCACCGGGTAGTGCGCCCGCAGCCAGGGCAGCAGCCCGTCCGCCAGCCAGTCCGTGTAGGCGGGCAGGCCGCCCCAGGTGCGCGCCCCGGCTGCCCAGTCGACGTGCGTGTACTCGTGGTTGCGATCCATGGGCGGCACCGCCACCACCACCGGCGCCCGCAGCGCGCCCCGCAGCCGCACCAGCGCCGCGGGCACCTGCCAGGAGCGGCCCAGGGCCCCGCCCGGCCAGAAGACCGTGTCCCCGTCGTGCATCAGCACCAGGTCGCGCGGCCCCGCCCCGTCGTCCAGGTCCGGCGGCAGCAGCAGGTGGACCGGGCGCGGCGCCGCGCCGCCCAGGGCCAGCGCGTCGAAGGTGTGGAAGGTGCCGGCCGGCCCGGCCTCGTGGGCCCAGCCCTGCTGGCCGCCGCGGTGGAAGGGGGTGGCCACGGGGCCTCCTGCGCGAGGGTGTGGCCCTATCCGGGGCCCCCCTTCGTCGCTCAGCCCCCCTCGCCCACCACCACCTCGCCGCCGCTCGACCACCACACGGCCACCGGCTCGCAGTGCTCCCGCACCGCCTCCGGGAAGTCCTCTCCCGACCCGCCCTCGGCCAGGGAGGAGCCGCCGCCGCCGAGCTGCACCTCGGGGGCGCCGCCCGCCTCGACCTCGGCCACCAGCGCCTCGACCTGGTCGAGCTGCTCCGGCCACCACACCACCACCGCGTCGTCCACCGCCAGGCAGCCATCGGGGGCCGCCACCGTGCCGTGGGTCAGCGCGAACATGCTCAACGAGGGCGTGTCCTCGTAGGCGAAGACCCAGGTCTCGCCGACCTGGATGGCCTCGACGGCGGGGTTCTTCACGGTGGGGCCACAGCCCGCCGGGACGAGGAGCAGCGGCAGGAGCAGGCGGGGAAGAGTGGGTGTATACATGAAGCCATCATGGCACGCGGAGGGCGCAGCGAGGGGACCGCTCCTGCGGCGCTTCGCCGCCAGAGCCGCCAGGCATTGCAGCAGGCGCAACCGTCTGCGATAAATCTTGTGCATGCTCGACAGCGCCGATCTCACCTCGCTGGCCACCCTGGACGCCCTGCTGCAGGAGGGCAGCGTCAGCCGGGCGGCGCGCCGCCTGGGCCTGTCCACCCCCGCCGTCAGCCACGCCCTCTCCCGCCTGCGCGAGCGCCTGCAGGACCCGCTGCTGGTCCGCGCCGGCCGGGCCATGGTCCTCACCCCGCGGGCGCTGGCGCTGAAGCCCGTCGTACACGACGCCGTCGCCGCCGCCGCCCGCGTCTTCCAGGAGCAGGAGGACTTCTCGCCCGCGCGGCTGCGCCGTCACCTGACGCTGAGCGTGACCGACTACGTCCTGCTGGTCTTCGGACCGGCCTTCGACCAGGCCGTGCGCGCCGAGGCGCCGGGCCTGGACCTGCGCTTCCTGCCCAACGCCGTCGACGACGTAGAGCGCCTGCGCAGCGGCGACAGCGACCTGGCCATCGGCATCTACGCCGAGCTGCCGCCCGAGCTGCGCACCCGGCCCCTCATCACCGACCGGCTGGTCTGCGTCGTGCGCCGGGACCACCCCGTCGCCCGCAGGCGCCTGACGCTGGACCAGTACGTCGCGCTGGAGCACGTCCAGGTCGCGCCCCGCGGCCAGCCCGGCGGCATCGTCGACGACATGCTGGCCGAGCGGGGGCTGTCCCGCCGCGTGGCCCGGGCCGTCCCCTACTTCCAGGTCGGCCTGGAGCTGGTCGCCGGCTCCGACCGGGTGCTCACCGTCTCCGAGCGCATCGCCCGCAAGCTGGCGCCCGCCCTGGACCTGGTCGTGCTCGAGCCGCCGCTGCCGCTCCTGCCCTTCACCCTGTCGATGGTCTGGCACCCCCGCTTCGACGGCGACCGGGGCCACGCCTGGGTGCGCGAGCGGCTGCTGGCCACGACCCGGGCGCTGGCGCCGCCGCAGCCGGACTGAGTTGCACCACCTGCAACTGTACATTCATGATCATTCAATCGACGGGGGGAACCAGGGGCATAGCTCTGGGGCTGTCGGCGAGCCGAACCCGCGCCGCAAGGAGCCCCCCATGAGCGCCAACCCCAACCTCACCCGCCCCGATCACCCGCGGCGGATCCTCCTGGTCGCCGCCAACCCGGCCACCTCCCCCGTCACCGGCTGGCCCGTCGGCTTCTGGTGGTCCGAGCTGACCCACCCCTGGTGGGCCTTCGTCGAGGCCGGCTACCAGGTCGAGATCCGCAGCCCCGACGGCGGGCCCCTGCAGGCCGACGGCTACAGCGACCCCGAGGACGGCAGCGGCTACTCGGCCCAGGACGTGCTCAGCCTGGGCTTCAAGCACTCCGCCGCCCACCGTGCGCTGCTCCAGGACACCCGCGGCGTCGACGACGTGGATCCTGCCGCCTGGGACGCCCTCTTCGTCGCCGGTGGACAGTCTCCCATGATCACCTTCCGGGGCAACGAGAAGGTGCAGCGCCTGGTCACCTCCTTCTACGAGGCCGACAAGCTCACGGCGCTCGTGTGCCACGCCACCTGCGTGCTGCTCGAGGCGCGGCTGTCCACGGGCGAGCTCTTGGTGCAGGGCAAGACCTGGACCGGCTTCGCCGACGCCGAGGAGGCCTTCGCCGACAGCTTCGTCGGGCGGCGCATCCAGCCCTTCTGGATCGAGGAGGAGGCGCGCCGGATCCCGGGCACCAACTTCATCGTCGACCAGCGCTTCCGCGAGTTCGCCGTCCGCGACGGCCTGCTCATCACCGGCCAGCAGCAGTTCTCCGGCGCCGCCGCCGCGCGCCTGGTCATCGAGGCCCTGGGCCGCTGAGCCAGCCACCTCCACTCCGGGACCTGACATGAACGAACAGACCGCCCCACCCGCGCAGGCCGCGGAGCTGCGTGGACAGTGCCACTGTGGCGCCGTCCACGTGCGGCTCCCCGCCGACAGCGCCGGGATCGTCGCCTGCCACTGTGCCGACTGCCAGAAGCTGCACGGCAACTTCTTCGCCCTGCTGGCGGCCGACGCCTCGCACGTCACCTGGGAGGGCGAGGAGCACGTCCGCTGGTACCGCTCCTCCCCCCACAACGAGCGCAGCTTCTGCGCCCGCTGCGGCAGCCGCCTGGCCAAGCGGCCGGTAGAGGGTGGGCGGATCATGGTGTCCGCGGGCCTGTTCGGTCGCGACCTGCCCCACAAGGTGACGAAGAACCTGTGGCTGCAGGACAAGCCCGGCTGGTACGAGGCGCCGCGGACGGGCCCCGTGACGCCCGAGGAGCTGGTCGCCCTGGCCCTCTCCGCGCCCATCTCCTCGGAGACGGCCGACTTCGGCTACGCCATGCGGGCCGCCTCCGGAAACCCCCACCCGCCCGGCGTGATCGCGCTCACCTGGATCCAGGCGAAGGACGCCGCCGAGCGGGAGCGCATCCGGGCCCACTCCCGCCAGAACGTCCAGGACTTCCTGGCCGAGCCGGGCTTCCTCTCCATCGTCACCGGCTTCACCGGCCTGCGCGGCTTCACCGTGACCGCCTGGCAGGACGAGGCCGCCATGAAGCGGGCCCTCGGCCAGCACCACGCCGTCGCGATGAAGGAGCTGTTCGGCCAGGACTTCGTCGCCGCCGTCTGGACCGCCGTCTGGACACCCACGCGGATCAACCGCCTGTGGCAGCGCTGCCCCGCCTGCGCGACGCTGCAGGACGCCTCTGATGCCCCCACCCACTGTGGATCCTGCCAGGCGGCGCTGCCCCCGCGCCCCGCTTACTGGTGAGATCCCCCCCCCCTCGCAGCAGGAGCTCCCATGAGACTGTGCTTCGTCGGCGCCGGCAAGGTCGGCGCCGCCCTGGCCGTCCGGCTCGCCGGCGCCGGCCACGACGTGGTCCTCGCCGAGAGCCGGGAGGGCTCCGCCAGCGTCGCGGCGGCCCTGGCCCGGTCGCCCGCCCTGCGGTCCGCACCCCTGGCCCCGGCCGTGGCGCCGGCCGAGATCGTCTTCCTCGCCACCCCCTACGCAGCCAACGAGGGCCTGCTGTCCCCCCTGGCCGAGGCGCTGGCCGGCAAGGTCCTGGTCGACTGCACCAACCCCGTCGGGCCCGGCCTGTCCCACGGCCTGCAGAGCCAGCGCTCGGGCAGCCAGGTCCTGCAGGCCCTGCTGCCCCGGACGCGGGTCGTGAAGGCCTTCACCATCTACGGCTACGAGAACTTCGAGGACCCCGCCTACCCGGGCTACGACGTCCGGCCCGCCATGCTCTTCTGCGGCGACGCCCCGGCGGCCAAGGCCGACGTGGCCCCGCTCATCGACGCCTGCGGCTTCGAGCCCGTCGACGTGGGCGGGCTGGTGCAGGCGCTGCACCTGGAGCACATGACCCTGCTGTGGGTGCGGATGGTGCGCGCCGGGGGGCAGCCGCCGGGGATCGTCTGGGCGGCGCTGCGGCGGTGAGCGGGGGGTGTGCGGTAGAATCCTGACACCCCATGCCCCTGCTGTACTACTGGCGCCCCGACAACCACCAGCACGACCTGGACTTCGGCGTCGGCTTCCACCTGAACCAGGGCACGCCGCGCCTGCACGACATCGAGGTCGGGGACAACCTGTGGGCCTTCACCCGCCGGCGGGACCGGACCTTCGCCCTGGCCATGCAGCTCGTGGTGCGGGCGAAGACCCACAACCGCGCCGGCTTCCGCTACGGCCCCTACCGGCTGTGGGGGGACCTGCAGCACAGCCGCTACTTCCTGCTCGACGGCCAGCCCCCCCTCGACCCGATCCTGCGGGCCCTCTCCCTGCAGGTGCGGGCGCGCAGCATCGGCCAGGCCTTCCAGGGCCACGCCGCCGTGCGTCGCATCACCGCCGCCGACGACGAGCTGCTGCACGCCCACGCCCGGGGCCTGCTGTCCGAGCCTCGCGCCCGCCTCATCCCCGAGGAGCGCTTCGAAGCCCTGGCCGTCGCGGGCGACCACGACGCCGTGGAGCGGCTGCTCTTCGCCGAGGGCCCCGGCCTGGCCGCCGAGCGCCGGAGCTACCTGTACGAGACCACCGTCAGCCGGGCGCGGCAGCACACCCAGGCCCTGCGCGAGCGCTACGGGGACCGCTGCCAGCTCTGCGCCTGGTGTGGCCTGGACCGCTACCAGCGCCCCCTGTGCGAGGCCCACCACCTGCAGTGGCTCTCCCGCGGCGGCGAGGACACGCTGGACAACCTGGTCCTGCTGTGCCCCAACCACCACCGCGCCGTGCACGCCGCCGACGCCGTGCTGGACTTCCAGGGGCTGGCCTTCGTCTTCGACCCGCAGCGGCGCGAGGTCCTGCGGGAGCCGGGCCACCTGGCGGGCTGAGGGCCCGCCGCGGACGCCGTGCCCGGCCACCACCCGGAGCGCACCACGCGGCCACACCGGGCGCGCCGGACCTGGCCGCGCCGGGCTGCCTTCACAGGGACCCGAGCAGGGACCGCCCGCCCGCGAAGCGCAGGTCGCGGACGCGCCAGCCCCCCCCCTCCACCACCAGCTCCCAGGTCACCGTGGTGGGCGACTGGAAGTTCTGGAACGAAGCCTCCACCGTGTCGGCGTCCACGGCGCGGACGCGCAGGTCGGTCACGTCCCAGTCCTGCCCGTCGACCAGCGGGTCGAAGCCCGGCGGCGCGAGCCCACCCTCGGCCGCCGCCCGGTCCGCCGCCGCCTTCAGCCTGCCGCCGGTGTCCGCCGACCAGCAGGTCGCGCCGAGCAGGTCGGGCGTCGGCCCCCCGCGGGTGGTGTACGGGGCGTAGGAGGCCTGGACGAGCGCGACCGGGTCGGGCGCGGGGCACGACAACCCGGCAGGCCCCGGCGGCGGCGAGGAGGGCGGCGACTCGGCCGGCGGCGGGGAGGAGCAGCACAGCAACAAGAGGGCCAGCGGGTACCCGGTCACGTCGCCTCCGCGCGTGTGGAAGAGGGGGGGGGGAGGATGCCGTGTTCCGGCCGCCTGCTCGGCGGTGGGGCCCACGCGGAGCGCCGCGTCGCGTCGCTGCACGCGAA
>JAKLKF010000220.1 GCA_023150805.1 Myxococcota bacterium
GGCGGCGGCGGTGCCGGCCGAGGCGGCGGCGGTCCCGGCCGCGGCGGCGGCGGTGCCGGACGCGGCGGCGGCGGTGCCGGCAGGGGCCACGGGGCGGGGCATCGTCAGCCCCTTCACCACGCGCAGGACCAGGTCGACCTCCCCCGTGCAGCTCGGGCAGTCGTGGAGGTGCCGCTCGGCGACCCCGCGGGCGTGGCTGGACAGGCTGTCCGGCGCCAGCGCCACCGACACCACGAGCTGCGGGGGCAGGTGGCTGTCCACCCCCGACGCCGGGTCGCCGGCGCGGGCCTCGACGACGGCGTGCCGCGCCGAGACCATGACCGCCAGGCCACGCAGCTCGTCGGCGCTCGAGCCGCCCCGCTGCATCACCTCCTTGGCGACCGCGGCGGTGGCGTCCCGCCGCCGATCGGCGTCCGCCAGGGCCACCGCGCCGCCGGGCTGACCGGTCGGCGACGTGAGCACGGCGTCGGCGATCCCCCGCAGCGCGTTGCGGACGGCGGTGGCCGCCATCGGATCGCCATCACGCCAGAGCTGGACGAGGTCGTCGGTCACGGCCGCGATCCTACCACCCTGCCCGCCAGCCATCGTCCGCCGCGACAATCCCTCACTCCCCGGTCCCCGGGGACGCCGGAGGGTGGTCCACGCGACCTTCCAGTGAACTGAACCGGGAATGTCGTGCGGTCGGGTGCGCGGGGCCGAGACCTTCCATAAGGAGGCGCCCCCCCCAACGCCCGGCGCAGCCGCCGGGGAACGGGGCCGGCGCGCCGCGCCCCCCGGTCAAGGAGAGCCAGATGAGCGTGTTCGCGGAGCTTGCCGAGCTGGGCCACGAGCAGGTCGTGTTCTGCCGGGACGACAGCGTCGGCCTGCGCGGGATCATCGCCATCCACAGCACGGCCCTGGGGCCGGCGCTGGGAGGCACCCGCCTGTACAACTACGCCTCCGAGAAGGACGCGCTGCACGATGTCCTGCGCCTGTCCCGCGGCATGACCTACAAGGCCGCCGTGGCCGGGCTGGACCTGGGCGGTGGCAAGGCCGTCATCTGGGGCGACCCGACCACCATCAAGTCCGAGGCCCTGTTCCGCAGCTTCGGCCGCTTCGTCGACTCGCTCAACGGTCGCTACATCACGGCCGAGGACATGAACACCACGGTGGAGGACATGAACTACGTCCACCGGGAGACCGAGTGGGTGACGGGCCACAGCGCCCACACCGGCGGCTCGGGCGATCCCTCTCCGGTCACCGCCTGGGGCTGCTTCCACGGCATCCGCGCCTGCCTGGAGGTGGTCTACGGCAGCCCCGACGTGGCCGGGCGCACCATCGCCATCCAGGGTGTGGGCGCCGTGGGCTACCACCTGGCGCGCTTCCTGTCCGAGGGCGGCGCCAAGCTGCTGTTCAACGACATCAGCGAGCGCAAGCTGGCCCGCGTGGTGGAGGAGTTCGGCGGCCGGGTCCTCGACGACGACGAGTACTGGTCGGCCGAGTGCGACGTGCTGGCCCCCTGCGCCATCGGCGGCGTGCTCAACGCCCGCACCATCGGCATGATCCGCGCCCCCATCATCGGCGGCGCGGCCAACAACCAGCTCGCCAACGAGCGGATCGACGGCGAGACCATCGAGAAGGCCGGCATCACCTACGCGCCGGACTACGTGATCAACGCGGGCGGCCTGATCAACGTCAGCTCCGAGCTGCGGGGCACCTCGCACGAGAAGGCGATGCAGGACGCCGCCAACATCTTCAACACGGTCAAGGCCGTGATCAACAAGGCCAAGGCGGCCGGCATCACCACCACCGAGGCCAGCAACCAGCTCGCCGAGGAGCGGATCGAGGCCGTCGCCCGCCTGCGGCGCTTCCACCTCAACCGCTGAGCGCGGGCCCGGGCGCCGACCCGCCCGCTTCACGGCGCGGCGTCGGCGCTCCCGGGGGCCCAGGTGACGGTCCCTCCACCCGACCAGGCCGCGACCAGCGCGGCGGGCAGCTCCCGCTGCAACCGCGCGCGGTGCGAGGCAGCCAGCGCGGCGCGCGCGGGCTCGGTCGCGGCGAAGGCCCGCCATGCCGCCAGCTCGCCCGCCGCCAGCAACGCGGCGCGCGAGGAGGGCGGCGCCGTGGGGGCCGTCCGGTCTACCCGGTCGCCCAGCGCCGTCGCGTCCGGCAGGACCGGCCGGTGGAAGCGGAGCAGCACCCGTGCGTCGGCCTGGCCGCCCGGCGCAATCCGGCAGACCACCCCGTCCACCCGGACCAGCGAGGCCTGCCGGTGCAGCCCGTCCAGGAACACGGGCAGGTCGTAGGCGTCCCCGCGCAGCTCCAGCCAGGCGGCGATCGGCAGCGCCCCGGCCGTCACCGGGCGCTCCGCCTCGAAGCGCGCCTCGGTCAACTCCAGGCCGGAGGCGGCCGCGGTCAGCGACAGGAAGCTCTTGACCCGGCGCTCGTCTCCGGCAGGCAGGGCCCGTGCCGTGCGGCGCGCCTGGGCCACCGCCTGTTCGACCGCCTGCCCCGCGCCGGGCGCCAGCTCGTGGATCCGGGCCTCGGTGGGGCCACGCCGCACGGTCGTCCCGTCGGATCCCCGCCACCAGGCGCCGACGAGCACGGCGAGGACCACCAGGTGGACCCCCATCAAGGTCGGCCACGCGGGCGCCGGGCCCACGCGTGTCCGCTCCGTCACCTCCACGCCGCCTCCTGCACCTGGGGGCGGAGCATAGGAGGCCCCCCCGCCGGGGGCAAGCCGCCCGGGCTACTCCTCGTCGCCGTGGGGGGGCACCAGCTCCAAGCCCTCGCGCGCGGACCGCCGCGGCCCCGGGCCCGGGAAGCCGCCCGGCTCGTCGCCCTCCCCCCCCTCCTCGTCCTCCGGCCCGTCCTCGTCGTCCAGGGCCGCCAGGGGCAGCGGGAGCTGCCCGATCGGGCCGTCGTGCAGTGGCCCCAGGCGCGGATCGTCGTGCTGCAGCTCGTGCAGATCCCGCAGGGTGGGCAGGTCCGAGAGATCGCGCAGGCCGAACACCGACAGGAACTCGCCCGTGCTGCCGTACATCAGGGGCCTGCCCGGCTCGTCCTTCCGCCCGCAGACCTGGGCCAGGCCCCGCTCGACCAGCATGCGCAGCACGCCCCCCGAGTCGACCCCGCGCAGGTCGTCGATCTCCGCCTTGGTCACCGGCTGGCGGTAGGCCACGATCGACAGCACCTCCAGCGCGGCGCGCGACAGGCGCATCGGCTTGCCGCCGAGCATGGCCGTCACCCAGCGGCCGAAGCGGGGATCGGTGCGCAGCTGCCAGCCGTGCGCGACCTGCACCAGCCGGATGCCGCCCCCCCGCCCGTCGTAGCGCACCTTCAACGACAAGAGCGCCGCCCGCACCTCGGCGACGCCGGGAGAACCCAGGAAGCCGTCGAGCTTCGTCTCGGTCATCGGCTCGCTGGCCGCGAAGAGCAGCGCCTCGACCGCCGCGTCGAGCAGGTGCGCCGGCGGGGCCTCGGCCGGCTCGAGGCGCTCGATGCCGTCCTCTCCCTCGTCCGCGGGCGGGCGGGCCGGGCCGCCTTCGCGCCGCGGGGAAGGCTCGGGCAGGCGCGCCAGGCCCGGCAGGACGATCAGGTTGTCGTCCAGCCCCTCGCCACCGCCGAGGCCGCCGTCGTCGTCCCCCTCCCCGGACCCCGGCGGCCGCCCGCTCATCCGGCGCCCCCGGCCAGGGCGGTGAGGTCCGCGTCCTCGGGCGGCAGGCGCGGGTGCAGCACCACCGGCGCCAGGTGGTGGCTCTGCTGCAGGTCGACGAGCTGCAGGCGCGCCATCTCCAGCGAGGCCAGGAAGCACACGACGCGGTCGAGCTTGCGGTCGAGCTCGCCGAGCAGGTCGGAGAGGGCCCGCGGTCCGGTGGCCAGGCGTTGGAGCACCCAGCTCGCCATCTCGCGCAGCGAGTAGGCCTCCAGCGCCACCTCGTGCACGGGCGGAGGCGCGGCGTGCCGCTGGAGCACGTCGTAGAGCACCTCGAGCAGGCCCATCGCGTCCACGCCCGGGTCCAGCGGACGGTCCGCCGCGTCGACCTCCAGCGGCGGGCGCGGGAACTCGTCGCGGCCCAGCCAGGGCCGCTCACCCAGCCGCTCCCCCGCCTCGCGGAAGCGCTCGTACTCGACCAGGCGGCGGATCAACGCCTCGCGCAGGTCCTCTTCGTCCTCCTCCCCCTCCTCCTGCTCCACCACCGCCCGGGGCAGGATCTCGCGGCTCTTGAGCAGGCAGAGGGTCGCCGCCATGACCAGGAAGTCCCCGGCGGTGTCCAGGTCCAGCGCCTGGATGACCGCCACCTGGGCCAGGTAGGCGTCGGTGATCGGCGCGACGCGGAGCTGCCGCAGCTCCACGCCCTGGCGCCGCACCAGGTACAGGAGCAGCTCCAGCGGTCCGTCGAACTCCTCGGTTCGGACGGCGCAGGTGCGGGCGTCGCAGGCGAGCACGGCGACTCGAGGGAGGCACACGCCGGGGGACCCGGCGGACGGGCCCTGGCGGCAGGGGGAGGGAGAGGGGGAAGGCGGGAGGGAGGGAGGGGCCGACGCGAGGAGGTGCGCCGGCGCGCGGGGGCTGTGAAGAGCAGGCTAATGGGCCGCGGCGCGCGGTTCAAGCGCAGATTGACAGGATCTGCGAGGGGGCTTAGCGGCCCCCGCCATGTCCGACCCCTCCGACCGCTCCCCCCCTCCCCACACCGCCGCGAAGCCCGCCGCGGCGAGCCCCGACACCGAGCGCCTCGCCCGGGTCATCGCCCGCGCCGGCCTGGCCTCCCGCCGCGAAGCCGAGCGCTGGGTGCAGGAAGGCCGGGTCGAGGTCAACGGCGTGGTGGTCTGGCACCCCGGCCACCCGGTGGACCCGGCCCGCGACCACGTCAAGGTCGACGGCAAGCCGCTGCCCCCGCCGCCGCCGCTGGTCTACTACCTGCTCTACAAGCCCAAGGGCACCATCACCAGCCGCGAGGACCCCGACGGACGCAAGAGCGTGATCGACCTGGTCGAGGGGCTGCCCGAGCGGGTGGAGCCCGTGGGGCGGCTGGACTTCAACACCGAAGGCGCCCTGCTGCTCACCAACGACGGCGACCTGGCGCACGCGCTGACCCACCCGGCCCGCGGCGTGCCCAAGCGCTACCTGGCCAAGGTGTGGCGCACGCCGACCGAGAAGACGCTGGAGCGCCTGCGGCGGGGCGTCTACCTCGAGGACGGCCGGACCGCGCCGGCCCTGGTCCGCGTGGTGGACGACACCGAGGCCGGCAACTGCTGGCTGGAGATCACGGTCACCGAGGGGCGCAACCACCTGGTGCGCCGCATGCTCGAGACCGTCGGCCACCCCTGCAACAAGCTGCGCCGCGAGAGCTTCGCCACCATCTCGATCCGGGGGATGGAGCGGGGCGAGGTCCGGGCGCTGTCGGCCGAGGAGGTCGCGCGACTGCGGGACATCGCCGAGGGCAAGGACCCCGCGCTGGCCGGGCACGCCTTCAAGTACAAGAAGGGCTTCGCCCGGCCCAAGGCCCAGGCCAACAAGCCGTTGAGCCGCAAGAAGGCCCAGCGGCGCCGGCTCTCCGGGCGCAGCGGCGGCCCCGGCGGCAAGGGCGGCGGCGGGCGCAAGGGCAGCGGCGGGCCGACCGGCGGCGGCAACGGGTAGCTTCTCGCAGGCCGCCTCGAATAGGGGACCTCGGACGCGCGTCGAAGGGGTGTCGCTGGGGCGACCGCCTCGACGCCCCGCCTCCAGGAGCCGCCATGACCGCCACCCACAAGGTCCTCGCTTCCTCCCTGGTCGCAGGTGTCCTCGGCATCGCCCTGGCGCTGGCCAGCCCCGCCGCGCACGCGGCCCCCGTCACCGACGGCGACCGGGTCACCCCCAGCAGCGACGACGCGGGCGACCGCGAGGCCCGCAAGGGGGGCAGCCGCTCCTCGGGCAACAAGTCCACCCGCAGCCGCAGCGGCTCCTCGTCGAAGGGCAAGCCCGCGAGCAGCCCCAACAGCAGCGGCCGCAGCGCGCCCTCCGGTGGCAGCCCGCCCTCCAGCGGGGCGCCCCCGGCCAGCAGTGGGGGCCCCTCCGCCGGCGCCCCGCCCTCGCCGGGCACCCCGCCGGCCAGCTCCGCGGGCGGCGCGAACCCGGCCGCGGGCGGCGGCCCCACGCCCACCACGCGGGCCTTGCCGTCCTCCTCCACGGGACCGGACCGCTCGCCCGCGACCAGCCCCAGCCGGCCGGGCGCGGGCAACCTCGCCCCGGCCGCCGGCCGCACCCCCTCCTCCACCAGCAGCCCGCGGGCCACCCCCGGCGGCGCGCCCACCACCTCCCGCAGCGCGCCCCCCACCGCGCGCGGCGCGCCGGCCACCGGGCGCGGCGCACCAGCCACTGCCTCCAGCGCGGCGCGCACCACGGCCGGCGCCAGCGCCAGCCCGGGCGACACCCCGACGCCGCGGATCAGCCGGTCGTCGG
>JAKLKF010000221.1 GCA_023150805.1 Myxococcota bacterium
CCGGGGGCGGCCCCCCCCTTGGGTTGCGGGCGAAGCCCGCGCTGCGGCGCGCCTCGCCCGGCGTCCTCAGTCCTCCCAGCCCGGGGCCCCGGGGATCGCCACCTCGTCCTCGTCGAAGCGGCCCTCCGCCGCGCCGGCGTGGCAGGCGCCGCAGGCCGACAGGCTCTTGACCTGCGGGTTGTCGGCGACCAGCCGCGAGGGGATCCCGGCGTGCTCGTGGCGCAGCCAGGGCACCTCGAGGATGCGCAGCGGCACCTGGTCGGGCGGGGTCCGTTGCGTGATGCGCCAGGCCAGGGCGTGGTCCGGCCGGGTGTCGGCCGCGTTCGCCACCAGCCAGGCGGTGATCGCCTGGACCTGCTCGGTCGGCAGCGAGGCGTCGTCGCCGAAGTGGTCGGAGAGGCCGCCCATCAGCGTGACCCAGGAGCGCGCCGGCAGCAGGCCGGCCGGGTAGGCCATGTGGCAGCTCCCGCACTCGGCCCGGGTGAGGGCATCGTCGACCGGTGCGACGCCCGCGGGCAGGCGCGCCCCGCGCGACCCGCCCCGGCCGAAGCCGTCGTCGTCATCGTCGTCGTCGTGCTCCTCCCGCTCGCCCCGCTCGTCGGCGTGGGCGGGGGCTGCGGTGGCCAGGGTCAGGCCGGCCAGCAGCAGGGAGGAGAGCAGGGCGGTGGTCCAGATCCAGGGGCGAAGGTCCATCAGGGCTCCTTGTGAGCGAAGCGAGCGACCCCGGAGGGGGGAGGCCGCTCCGCGGCCGGGGGAACCTGGAGGGGTTCCCCCCGGAGAAGAGGGCAGTCAGCGGTTGATGAAGGAGAGGAGGTCGCCCTTCTCCTGGGGCGTGCACTCGCGGCCGAAGGTCCACTTGCAGTTGCGGCCCAGCCACTTCTCGACCTCGACCGGGTCGGAGAGGCGGGTGGCCACCACCGCGGGCGAGAGGGCCTCGATCGGCTCCCCCGTGCGGGCGTGGCGGCCGGCCTGCCGCTGGTCGGCGGGGTGGCAGCTGCTGCAGGACCGCGCCGGGCCGCCGTCGGGCGAGGGCTGCGCGGCCACCCACAGGGCGGCGCCGCGGTCGGCGTCGAAGGCGGTCGCGCCGGCGGCCTGGTAGCCGGCGAGCAGGCCGGGCAGGGCACCTCCTCCGGCGGCGAGGGCGCCGCCGCTCAGGGCGAGGGCGAGGATCATGGGCAGGGTCTTCACGGTGCCTCCGGGGGCGGGGGGTCGGCGGGGAGCCCGGGGTCGGGCGGGTGGATGCCGCGGTGGGCGAAGGCGCCGGTGGCGGCGTCCTCGTGGCAGGCCTCGCAGCGGTTCCGGCTGCGCACGGGCTCGGACTGGAAGGTCTCTTCCGGCAGGTCGGCGTGGGCCTCTCGCCAGGCCGGGGTGTCGGTCACCCGCAGCGGGCTCTGGTCGGGGGGCGTGCCGCGGGCGACGCGCCAGGCCGCCTCGGTGGGGGACAGCTCGGCGGCGTGCAGGACCAGCAGCTCCTGGAGCTGGCCGGCCAGCGCGGGCGCCAGGCCCAGGTCCTCGCCGAAGTGGTCGTCCTGGGTCGCCATGAGCAGCAGCCAGGAGCGGGCGGGCAGCAGGGAGGGGTGCCAGGCCTCGTGGCAGTCGCCGCACTCCCGGGCGTAGAGGGGGTCCAGGGCGGGCGGCGCGACGGCGGCGGGCGCGGGCTCGGCGTCGGGGCGCAGCGGCCCGGCGCAGGCCAGCGCCACCACGGCCAGCATCGAGAGCGCGGCGCCGACCCGGGCGGGCACGGGGCGGGCGCCGGGCTCGGGCCGCTTGCGGCCGTGTACCATGGACAGCGGCAGGTTCTCGGCGGTGCGCAGGCTCTCCTTGGCCACGCCGGCCAGGTGCAGCAGCAGCCAGCCCAGCACGGCCCAGGCCAGCAGCTCGTGCGGCCCGTGCAGCGCCACGCCCCGGTCCCGGTCCAGCCGCCCGGCCAGCAGGCCGGTGCCCTCCTCGCCGGCCTGCACGCCGATCCCGGTGAGCACCACCAGGGCCAGCAGCGACAGGCCGCCCAGCATGGCCCAGGTCGCCAGGGGGTTGTGGCCCTGGAAGCGCGGCGCGTCCCCCCGCAGCAGGCCCCGGGCGTGGTCGCGCACCGCCCGCCAGGGCACGCGGAAGGCCGCCCAGCGGGCGTGCTCGGTGCCCCACAGGCCCCAGGCCGCCCGCAGGACCAGGACCAGCCCCACCAGCAGGCCGGCGACCACGTGGACGCGCAGGTCGCGGGCGTCCTGCGAGGACAGCCAGGCCGCGGCCACCCCGCCCGCCAGCAGCAGGTGCAGCAGGCGGACAGGCAGGTCCCAGGTGCGGATCGGGCGGCGTTCCATGGGGCTCCTCGGGGCAGGGACCGTCCCTGCACCCGAAAGCTATGGAGCCCACCTTGGCCGCCGATCCGGCCTCGATTGGATGGTCGTGAGAAGCGGATCGCGGGCGTTAGGCTCGGGGGGTCCCCTCGCCCCCGGAGCCCCCATGCAGAGCCAGGCCGCGACGCCCGACCAGTACGTCTCCGCGCTGCCGCCCGACCGCCAGGAGCTGGTCTCGGCCATCCGCGCGGTGATCAACCAGAACCTGCCCGCCGACGTCGAGGAGGGCATGCAGTACGGCATGATCGGCTGGTACCTGCCGCACCGGGTCTACCCGGCCGGCTACCACTGCGACCGCAAGCAGCCGGTGCCCTACGCCGGGCTGGCCAGCCAGAAGCAGGCCGTCTCGGTCTACCTGTGCTGCGTCTACGTCGACGCGGAGCTGTCCGCCTGGTTCCAGGACGAGGCCCGCAAGACCGGCAAGCGGCTGGACATGGGCAAGGGCTGCGTGCGCTTCAAGAAGCTGGCCGACGTGCCGCTGGACCTGTTGGGGCAGGTGATCCGCAAGATGCCCGCCGACCAGTTCCTGGCCCGCTACGAGTCGCAGCTCCCCGCCAGCGCCCGCACGCGCTGACGCGCCTCCAGCCTCGAGCCTCCCGTCATAGGAGGAGCACCCCCCCCTGGAGGTGCCCCGTGAAGAAGCAGGTCATCCGCAGCCCGCTGGCCCCCGATCCCATCGGCCCCTACAGCCAGGCCATCGCCACCGAGGGCAAGCGCCTGGTCTTCCTCTCCGGCCAGATCGCGCTGGGCCCCGACGGCACGCTGGTGGGCGAGGACGCCGCCACCCAGACCCAGGTCGTGATGGAGAACATCCGCGCCGTGCTGTCGGCGGCGGGGCTGGACTTCGACGCGGTGGTCAAGACGACGATCTTCCTGGTCGACATGGACGACTTCGCCGCGGTCAACCAGGTGTACGGGCGGCACTTCGCCGAGCGGCCCCCCGCCCGGTCCACCGTCGAGGTCAGCCGCCTGCCCAAGGGCGCCCGGGTCGAGATCGAGGTCGTCGCCTCGAGCTGAGCGTCAGAGGGGCAGCGAGAACAACTCTCGCGTCTTGATGGGGTGGGGAAGGTGGGGCCAGGAGTAGCCATTCCCGGGCCTGGGAGGTCCTCTATCGCCTTCCCGCGGGTCGTTGGCGACTCGAACCGCTGGATCGACTTCCGACGACCACAGCGGCAGCCAGACCCAGTGGAACTCAACGTGGGTACCGTCGTAGAGGCCCTCGACGACCACAACAAGGACACGCCCCCCGAGGTGCAGGCGCATCAGGTTGTGGGCGAGGATCTTGAGGCTCAGCTCGGCCAGGACGGTCTTCTCCAGCCGAGAGCTCACGCGGCGGAACTGCATGGTGTCCTGAAGATAGGAGAAGACGGGCTCGACCGTGGCGATGCGCTGGTTGTACCGCTCTTTGGCCCCTGGTCTGGCCATGCGTTCGTGCATCGATTCATGGAGCCGGTCGAGCGCAGGGTTGCGTGTCACCGAGCGCTGCTTGCCGCTGGTGCACTTCGCGCGGAGCGGGCAGTCCTCGCAGCCCTGCCCCTTCCAGACCAGCCGGTCTTCGCCCTGGTTGAAGGGTCCCAGCATGGGCTTGCCCGCGGGGCAGGTCACCGAGTCGTCGTCGTGGAACTCGAAGGCGCTGCGGTCGAACAGCCCCTCGCCGCCGGTCTTGGCCTTCCCCCGCTTCGGGGCCGGAGGCTGGTGGATGAGGATGTCGACCCAGTCACGGTTCTCGTCTGCGAAGCGCAAGTCGGCTTCGGAGAGGTAGCCGGGGTCGGCAGCGACCTGGAGCTTGTCGCCGTCCGGGCGAATGGGCATGCCCGCAGTGATCAGGGCCTCATGAAGACCGCGCACCGACTCTTCGAGGAGCCCGAAGTCGTTGGGCGCGGCGTTCACCAGGACGCTGGCGATGAACCGCAGGCCGGTTCCACAGGCCGCAACGGTCACCCGATGCCCCGGAAGAGCCGCGCCAGAGGGGAACTTCAGCAAGCCAGCCGACTCGTTCGTCACGCTGTGGCTGGTCCGTCCCTCCGCATCGCAGCGTTGCACTGCGGCCTCGTGCTTGGCCACCTTCGCGGCGTGCTCCGCCTGCTCGACGGCATCCATCGACGAGACATCCTCGTCTGCCAGCTCCTGGAGTCGCTGCTTCGACCGCGAGAGCGTTCGCATGCTGTGCGTGGATGCCTCGGCGCGGATCCGGACGCTGTCCACCGAGAACTGCGTCGGGTCGATCAGGCCACGCTCGATGGCCAGCCCAAGGCTCTGTTCAACGGCGTTCGCGAGGAACTCCCCGTTCTCGCGACGGAAGGTCCGAAGCGTCGTCTCCTTGAAGCGCTGGCCACCGCTGAGGAGCAGGAACGCCAGGTCGGTCTCCAAGGCTCGCGCCACCTCCGTGGCGTAGTGAAGGCCGATGACGCTGGCGTACACCCACACCGCAAGCACGCGCAACGGCGGGTAGCCTGGGCGGCCCAGCGAGGAGTACTTTGCCTCCAAGGCGTTCACGTCCAGAAGGCTCACGAGCCTCCACACCACCCGGGCAAGGTGCTCCTGGGGCACAGCCAACTCCGGGCAACCGCCCACGAAGTCGAGCTGTCCCGACACGTCGGCCTTGAAGTTCGGGGTCAACCTGCGCGGGCGCCGCCGGCGAACGGGGAGCGCACCGGCACCGGGATCGAGGTGGAATTCGCTGGATGTCGGCATCTCCAGGGATCACCTGCCGGGGAGCAAGTGTCCAGGGCTGGCCTCACTATTTTCGCTGACCCTCTCAGCGCTTGTGAAGGATTCGCATCCGCCCCCGTTGGCTGCGGCGAGCGTCCCTCGCGGACGCGCCACAGCTCGCGCAGGCGGTCGTACATCTCCTCGAAGCGCCCCTGGTCGCTCCAGCGGCGGAAGGTCTTCTGGACGAGGTGCCACGGCGGGTCCTCTGCCGGGAGCATTCGCCAGGGGATCCCGCCGCGGACGACATCGGCCCTTGCGTCGCGCATCAGCCTTCGGCTGTGCTACCGCC
The DNA here is from genome assembly GCA_023150805.1 of Myxococcota bacterium. Lineage (GTDB taxonomy): Bacteria > Myxococcota_A > UBA796 > UBA796 > UBA2385 > UBA2385. The sequence continues at coordinate 5,356 of JAKLKF010000221.1, forward strand.
GCACACCGCGCGCCTTGTCCACAAGCAGGTCGCCGATGCGCTCCCACCCGGCGTCTCGGGTCGGGCGAATGGCCCTCCACTGGGGCCGGCGTCGTCCTGCGTTCCTTCGCCGGGACGACCCTCTCGAAGCCCAGGTCCTTCCGCCGCCCGTACACGGTCCTCTGGCTTGCTCGGATGCCAGGGGAGGCTTCCAGGCGGTCCGCGAGGTCGCCGAGCGAGTCCTGCGGGTGGTCCCGTGCGATCCGCGCATGCGCTGCCAGTGCGTCCTCATCGAGCTTGGAGGGACGTCCAACCCGACGCCTCCGTGCCTGCCCACTCGCCGCGCCGTCGCCACCCTCCGCTTTCGAGATGACCGACCTCCGGCACCCGCGGAGGACTCCACCCGATGCGGGACATCATGGGAACACCCTCTCAATCCCCGTTGTCCTCCACAGTGACCGTCCCGTCGATGTCCTCCAGGCCCACCGAGGCCAGGAAGGCGTCGATCTCCGCCTGGGGCAGGAGCGGATTGTCGGTGATCTCCACGTCCCCGCCGATCCACTCGATGTTGTGCAGGCCCTCCAGCGAGGTGAGGGAGTCGTTGCCGATGATCCACAGGTCGCCGCCGATCGAAGTGAGGGGGGCGAGGCCGGTGAGGTCGGTGAGGAGGGGGCTGTCATATAGAGAGAAGTCGCCATCGACCATACCACTGAGGGGAGCAGCGGCGACTGAAACCAGAACGGGGCCCGACAGATAGAGCCCGTTCAGCTCCTCCAGGGCTGGAGGGGCTGAAAAGCGCACCAGGTCGGAATTGCCATATATGGACAGACCAGCTCTCCGCAAGGAGGGCAGCGGGCCCACCTCGGTCAGGCCATTCTGGCGGACGACGGCAAGCATCCCAGCACTCTGAAGGGAGTCCAAACCACACAGATTCTGCAGATAACCTCCGGCGATGTCGA
>JAKLKF010000222.1 GCA_023150805.1 Myxococcota bacterium
GCGCGAACAGGGGGCGATGTATGCCCGTGGCCTGCGGCCCGGGCGGATGCTCGACCAATCTCCTACGGGCTGCTAGACACCCGAAGTCCGAGCCCTACCGGGGCGTGATCCTCCGCGATGCCTCCCACCCCGCCCGACCCCCACGGCCTCATCTTCCTCTCCTACGAGCGGGCCCAGGAGCAGTCCGCCCGCGCCCTGGTCCAGGCGCTCCGTGCCCTGGGGCACCCGGTCTTCTTCGACCTGGACAGCCTGGGCCCCGACGAGCCGCTGGACCGCGCCCTGGAGCGCGCCGCCACCACCTGCACCGCCGGCGTGATCCTGGCCCGGACGGGCTGGGGCCGCTCCGGCTGGGCCGTCGGGGAGTACGACCTGCTCCTGCGGCGCTGGATGGAGCAGGGCCTGCCGCTGGTGCTGGTCTTTCCGCCCGGTGCGCGGCCCGAGCTCCCCCAGCCCTGCCCTCCCACCGTCACGCTCCACACGCCCACCCAGGCCGTGGCCGCGCTGCTTCCTCTCCTGGTCCACGCGCCCGCTCCCTCCGCGCCGCCGGTCGACCCCCAGGACCTCGACGCGCTGCTGGTGGCCGGGCGCGAGGCCGAGGCCGCCGCCCTGGCCCGTCGCCTGCTCGACGACCCGCCCGCCGCCGATCCCCACGCGCGCCTGGCCCTGCTGCGCCGCCTGGTCGCCCCGCTGCTGCGGGTGTCCGATGACCGCGCCTGCGCGCGCGCCCTGGACGAGGCCTGGGCGCGGGCCGAGGCCCTGGACCAGCGCCGTGCCGACCTGGCCCACGATCTCGCGCTGCTCATGGGGCGGCGAGGGGACAGCGCCGCCGAGGCGGCCTGGCTCGCACAGGCCCGGGCCCGCGCCGAGGCCGAGCGGGACGAGGAGCTGGCCGCGCGGGTGCAGGTGCAGCGGGCGCTGGTGGCGATGCGCGCAGGAGACGCCGCCGGTGCGCTCGCCCTGCTCACGCCCCACCTGCCCCGCTGGACCCAGGGGGACGCGCCATCCGAGGCCATGGCCGCCCTCCTCCTGCACGCCTCGGCCCTGCGCCTGCTGGGCCAGGAGGCGTCGGCCCGCGCCCGCCTGGAGGAGCTGCGCTTCCGCGCCCGGTCCCGGGGCGACGCCATCACCGAGGGCGCCGCCGCCTTCGAGCTGGGCACCCTGGTGGACGAGGCCGAGCCCGACCGGGCCCTGGCCTGGTACCAGGAGTCGCTGGCCCTGGCCCGCGGCGCGGGGGACCGGGTCGGCGAGGTGCGGGCCCTGGCCCAGGCGGCCGTCCGCCTGGCCCGCAGCGGCCGGGGCGAGGAGGCGCGCGCCCGGGTCGCGGAGGCGGTCGAGGTGGAGCCGGACAGCGCGCTGGTCGCCTGGGCGCGGGGCTGGGTGGACCCGCCCGGCTGAGGCCCGGTCCGCCCGTGGCATGCTCCCCGCTTCGGGGTCCGTCCATGTCATCCGCCTGCACCTGGCTGCACCTCTCCGACCTGCACGCCGGCGCGCCCGGAAAGGGGCGCGACTGGCCGGTGGTGCGGGACGCGTTCGGACGGGATCTGGACCGGATGCGCGACCGGCTCGGTACACCGGACGTGGTGCTGTTCACCGGCGACCTGGCCAATCGGGGCACCGAGTACGACGAGGTGGTGGCGCTGCTGACCTGGCTGCGGGGTCGGTTGGGCCCGGTGCCCGTGGTCGCGGTGCCCGGAAACCACGATCTCGTGCGGCCGCGCGGGGGGCGCTGGTCCTTCCTGTACAGCGAGGACCCGGCCGCTCGGGCGGATCGCGAGGCGGCGCTTCAGGACGGGAGCCTCGCCCCGCTGTTCCAGCCCTGGAGCGCCTTCGCCGGCCACCTGCGCGCGCCTGACCAGGCCGGCCTGCTTCCCGGCGACGCAAGCCACTCCCTGGATCTGGGCGGCTTCAAGCTCGGCCTGCTGGGCCTGAACAGCGCCTGGCGACAGGTCGGCGGGGGCGACCACCGGGGCCACGTCGAGGTGGCGCCGGCCCAGGTCCACGCGCTCCTCCCCGACGGCGCCGACGCCTTCCGAGAGGCCCACCACCTGGTCCTGCTGCTCCAGCACCACCCGCCGGACTGGATGGCCGACCCCGCCCGCTGGCGCAGCCACGTCGGCACCGCCGCGCACGCCGCGCTCTTCGGCCACACGCACGACAACGAGGCCATCGTGCGCCGGGCCGAGAGCGACGAGCCCCTGGTCCTGGTGCAGGCCCGCAGCCTGTGCGGGCTGGACCACTACGGCGAGGCCCGCGAGGAGCGCCGCTTCGGCTACCGCTGGGGCCGGGCCCAGGTCGTGGACGGAGGGGTCGACGGGCCGGTCACGCGGGTGCAGACCTGGTCGCGCACCCTGGTCGAGGGGGACCGCTGGCGTTTCGTACACCCCGAGCGCGCCGGCTACGACGAGGCCCGGGGCATGCGCCTGGTCGACGTGCCCGTGCCCTCCGCGCTGCGTGCGCCTGCACCGTCTGCACCGTCTGCGCCGTCTGCGATGCCCGCGCCCGCCCCTGTCCCGGGAGCCCCACCGATGGTCGTCGCACGCTCCGCCCCCAGCGTCTTCCTGTGCTACTCGCGCCAGGACGCCACGGCCTGCCAGGCGCTTCGCACGCGGCTGGAGCCCTTCCGCGCCAACGGGGTCATCCGCACCTTCGTCGACGCCGCCATCCCCGAGGGCGACCACTGGCCCGACGCCATCCAGGCCGCCCTGGACGATGCCGCGGTCGGCGTGCTGCTCGTCTCGCCCGACTGGCTGGCCTCGCCCTTCATCCGGCGGGTCGAGGCGCCCCGGCTGTTCACCCGCCACGCCCGGGGCGAGCTCACCCTGCACGTCGCCATCGTCCGACCTACCAACCTGGATCCCGACGGCCTGCCCCAGGTTGACGGCCGCCCCATCCCCCTGGCCGAGCTGCAGTGGACCGCGCGCGACGGGGAGCGGTCCATCGCCGAGCTGTCCCCCGCCGACCAGGACCGGGCCTGGAACCGGGTCGCCCAGGTGGTCAAGCGCTCGGCCAAGGCGCGACCGGCGGTCGACCGGGCTCTAGCATTGCTAGGTGACCGTGACGCCGCCGCGCTCCGCCGCATCGCCGAGGCGGTGGCGCCCGAGGGAACGGACTTCACCTCCTCCTCCGACCCGCGGCAGGCGGTGCGGATCCACCTGGAGCGGCTGATCGACCTGCCGGACGGCGTGGAGCGGATCGAGCGGTACCTGGCAGGGCTGGCGGCCGCGGTGCCTGGGGCGGCGGAGGTGGGTCCAGGGGTGGATCCGGAGCTTTCGGACCTGCAGCGCTTCGAGGTGCTGTGCGGGCTGCTGCCGGACCAACTCGACACGCTGCTGCTGCGGGCCGAGGTGGCGCTCGCCGTCCTGCCGCCGCGCGGCCAGCCCCCGGCGGAGCGGGGCCACGCCGTCGTGCGCTGGCTGTCCAGCCAGACCCGAGCCACCCGCCTGGCCTTCGACCAGCGCCTGCGTGCCATGGCGCCCGGGGCCTTCGAATGAACGACATCCTGGACCGCCTGCAAGGTCTGCTGCCGGAACAGCTCGACGAGCTTGCGATCAAGCTCGGCCTCGCCGACTACGTGCCCACCGCGACCCCCGCCGCGCGGCGCAACGCCCTGGCCCACTGGGCCTCCGCGCCCGGCAACCAGCGCCGCCTCCTGGCCGCCCTGCCCGCCGCCGCCGACCCCTGGGCCTGGTGGCGCCACCACCGCGAGCTGCGCCGCCACACCCAGGTCCTGGGCCTGCGCACCGGCGACTCCTTCCTGCGGATCGCGCTGGATCAGCTCTTCGTCGAGCTGGACCTGGTGCACGCCTCGCCCGCACGACGCCCGGGCCTGGGCCATATGGGCCTGGGCGGCGCCCTGGGCGTGTGGGGTGAGCAGTCCCGGTCGCTCACCCAGGCCCTGGCCGACGCCCGCGCCACCCGCGACCGCGACGACTTCCGCGGCGTCGTCGTGGTCGGCCTGCCCGGCAGCGGCAAGACCACCCTGCTCCAGCGCTGCCTGGTGCAGAGCACCGAAGAGGCGCCCGCCCTGCTGCTGCGCTGCTCCACGTTGCAGGAGCTGGGCATCGGCACCTTGCAGCCCGGCGACCTGCGCCGCTGGGCCGAGGCCGAAGCGCGGCGCGACGGCCACCCGGGCGCCGCCGCCCCGCTCCTGGCGCACCAGGACCGGCCCTGGCGCTTCCTGCTGGACGGCTACGACGAGCTGTCCTCGGACGACGACCGCCGGGACTTCGCCACCTGGCTGGCCGCCGAGGTCCGCCCGTGGGACCGGGCCGAGTTCGTGCTCACCACCCGCAAGGCCGCCTGGGACCGGCCCGAGCACGGCCCCCTGGACAGCCTGCTGCCCGCCTTCCTGGTGCTGGGCCTGTCCCAGGCCGCGCGAGACCAGTACATCGGCAAGTGGTTTCCCATCGCGGCCGAGCGCGAGCTGTCCCCGGGCGCCACCGAGGTCCTGCGCGACAAGGCCCGCCGGGATGGCGCCGAGCAGGCCCGGGGCCTGGTCGAGCAGGTGCTGCGTGGCGCCGACGAGCACGCCCGGGACCGCATCGAGAAGCTGACCGGCAACCCCCTGACCCTGTCCATCGTCTGCCTGGTCTACCGGGAGTTCGGCCGGCTGCCCGACCACCGGGGCGACCTGTACCGCCGCTGCTTCGAGGTCCTGATCCGTGGCGCCAAGGTGGACGGGCAGCGCAGCGGCCTGGAGCCCGAGCTGGGCCATGTCCTGCTGGGGCCCCTGGCCTGGCAGATGCAGGCCAGCAGCGAGGAGCTGGACTCGCCCAAGGAGCTTCCCTGGGCCGAGGTGCAGCGCGCCCTGGACGCCGCCCGCGACCGGGACCCCAGGACCCGCGCCCGCGGCGCCGAGGAGCTGTTCCGCGTGCTGCGCGAGGGCTGCGGCGTCCTGGTCAGCCCTGATCAGCAGCAGGTCCACTTCGCCCACCTGACCTTGCAGGAGCACCTGGCCTTCGAGCACGCCCGCATCGAGGGCCTGGTGCCCCACCTGGTCGCCCACGCCCAAGACCCGCGCTGGCGCGAGCCCATCCTGCTGGGCATGGCGGATCCCACCTTCCGGCGGGCCTTCTTCGCCGGGCTGCTCGAGACCCCGGGTCGCCTGGCGGGCTTGCGGGAGCTGGTGCGCCAGTGCGCCCGGGAGCAGGAGCCGCCGGCGGAGCCGTTTGTGGCGCTGTTCCAGCGCGCGTCGGCGCCCACGCCCGAGACACCGGCAGAGGGCTGGGTGGGCCGCGTGAAGCGCTGGGTGGGCCTGTTGCCGGAGGCCGTACCGGCGCCGCCCGTGGTCTCCACCGCCGACCTGGCCTACGCCTTGGAGCTGTTCCGCACCGGGGCGCCGGAGCCGATCCGCCAGGCGGTGGGGCCGCTGGTCCGGCACGCCGATCCGACGGTGCGGCGCCTGGCGGGCGAGGTGGTCGGGGTGGGGACGGAGACCAGCCGCGCGACGCGCTGGACGGTCGAGGCGCTGGGCATGGAGTTCGTCCGCGTCGAGGCGGGGACCTTCCTGATGGGGGCGAGCAGGGAGCCGGGGCCGGGGCACGACCCTGACGCATACGACGTCGAGGGCCCGCCGCATACGGTCACCCTGTCGCAGCCCTTCGGTCTCGGGCGCTTCCCCGTGACCAACGCGCAGTACCGCCGCTACGTCCAGGCCCGTGGCGCACCCGAACCGGGGTCCTTCCGCCAGGCCGGCTTCGACGACCCGGACATGCCCGTGACCGGCGTGAGCTGGGAGGACGCGGTCGGGTTCTGTGCCTGGGCCAGCGCGGTGTCAGGTGTCACCGTGCGGCTACCGACCGAGGCCGAGTGGGAGTGGGCGGCCCGCGGCCCTCGCGGGGGGCGCTACCCCTGGGGCAACGAGCCGGCGCCGGACCTGGAGCATGCCTGGTATGGCGCCTACGGGTGGGACGCGGCGGCGATGAAGTGGAAGGAGGAGCTGGGCGAGCATCGCGACCGGGTGAAGGGGCCCTCGGTCGTCGGGGGGCGACCGGCGGGCGCCAGCGAGTGCGGGGCCGAGGACCTTGCCGGCAATGTGTGGGAGTGGTGTCAGGACGCGTGGCGCGACAACCATCCGTCGAATGGTAAGCATGCAGCCCGCCACGTCCTACCCACCGGGGTCGGGGCTGGGCAATCGCCCTCTGCCGTCCTTCCAGACCCACGGCAGGAGCTCCTCTACCGTGCTGCCGCGCTCGCTGACCCGGATGAGGG
>JAKLKF010000223.1 GCA_023150805.1 Myxococcota bacterium
GGGCTGCGCGCCCGCGCCCGCGCCGCCGGTCGCGGAGGCACCGCCGGGCGCACAGGCGCCTCCTCCCACCGAGCCGCCGCCGCCGGAGCGCGCCTGGCGGCGGGTCGCGCGGATCGAGGCCGATCAACCCGCCGCCGTCCCGGTGGAGGGGGCGGCCGAGGCGCTGGCGCGCTGCGCCGAGGTCCGCCCCTGCGTGGTCGAGCGCTGGGTTCCGGCCGAGGAGCCACCGGCCGAAGCGCTCACCCTGCTGCGGCGCGGCGCGGCGCTCGAACCCGCGGAAGCCCCGGAGCCCGCCACGCCCTGGCGCACGCGGTGGACCGTGGTCAACGGGGCGCTGGACCCCTGCCTGGGCGACCCGCTCGCCGCCTCGCCCGCCGACGATCCCGCGGGCGTGCGGGAGCTGGTGGAGCGTGGGGAGGCGCGCTGGTGGCGGCTGCGGCTGTCGGGGCACAACCGCTGCCGCCTCGCGGGGGTGCTCGATCTGTCGACCACCCGGGACGAGGCCGTCGCCGACGGCCTGTCGGTGGAGGGGCGGCCCTGGCGCGAGGGCGGCCGCCAGCGGGCGCTGGAGCTGCTGCGCGCCGACCTGCGGGCGCAGGCGCAGGCCGCGTGGGACGACCTGTCTCCAGCCGAGCGGGAGGAGTGGGCGCGGGTGCTGGACCGCGACCCCGAGGCGGCGGCGCTGCTGGAGGAGCTCCGGGCGCGCGAGGCCCCCCCCGAGCCCGGGGCCGGGGCGCCTACCGCTCGATGAAGCGCCGCAGCGAGGCCCGCAGGTCGTCCAGGCGCGCCGGCGGGTCGACCAGCTCGCGCAGGACGGCGCGCTGGTCCGGGGCCGCCTGGTCGCGGTAGGCGGCGGCCAGCCGCACCTCCTGCCCGGCGTCCAGGTCGCCCCAGGCGCCGGTCCGCCCGACGAAGACCAGCCCGAGCTGCTCGGCCAGGTTCACGATGCGGTGCAGGTGCACGTGCCCGCCGACCGGCCAGACGGGCTGGTGGTCGACCACCCGCTCGACGCGGACCTCCTGCTCCGAGAAGCTGCCGATCCCCAGGCGCCGGGCCGCCTCGGCCGTCCGCTGCGCGAGCGCCTCGGTCGACGGCTCGGGGGCGCCGGCGGGAAGGGTGTGCAGGAAGAGCGCGTACTCCTTGATGCCGTAGGGCGTGACCACGGCCCAGAAGGGCGCGTCCTCGTCCAGGACGTGCAGCTCCTCGGGCAACCCGTCGACCTCGCCCTTGAGGCAGACGATCAGCAGGTCGGCCGCGGCGACCTGCGCGGCGTCGTGGTGGTAGGGCGCGGCCACCTCGTCGGGCAGCCAGGAGACGACCCGCCCGGGGTTGCGCGCCACCCACAGCGGCCCCTGCACCGCGACCCGCTCGCCGCCGCCCAGCCGCACCGCGGCGACCTTGCCCGCCTCCAGGTCCAGGCCCTCGACCTGGACGCCGGTCCGCACCTGGCCGCCGTGGCGCGTGATGGTCTCGTGGGCCAGCTCCAGCGCGACGTGGGAGCGCCCGCCGCAGACCTGGTGCGGGCCGGCGTCGGGCAGGGCGTGGTGCACCCGCGCGACGGCGACCCCGAGCTGGTCGGGGTCCAGGCCCCAGCGCCGCCCGGCCCAGGGCTTGTAGAGGTCGAGGTAGGCGGGCTCGCCCATGCGCCGGACCACCCAGTCGCGGTAGGTGCGCTCCTCCTGGCCCCCCAGGGTCAGGTCCGTGCGCGCGGCGCGCTGGCGGGCGTCGAACCAGGCCTGGGCGGCGGGCAGGAGCCGGGGGGGCGAGAAGAGCCCGACCACCTCGCGGCGCTTCATCGGCAGCCAGGCGATCCGGCCGCCTCGCACCACGCCTCGCCCACCGCCAGGGGCCTCGACCAGCGGGCCCATCACCTGCTCCACCAGCTCGCGGACCTCGTCGTGGGTCCGCATCCGCCCGCTGCTCTGGGGCAGCTCGGGGTGCCGGAGCCCGCTCACCGTCGGCGCCTCCTGCAGCAGCGTCACCCGGTGGCCGGCGGTCGCGAGCACCGCTGCGGCCCGCAGGCCGTCGGGGCCGGCTCCGATGACGACTCGCGCTCCGTCCTGCTTCCTGCCCATGCGCGCACCTCTCGCTTCCGGTCGGGTCGTGCCCCGCCTCGTGGACGCCAGGGCCTATCATGCCCGGCCCCATGCACCCGGAGCCCCCGATGCCCTGGCCCCCCGAAGGCCCGCTGCCCACGGTCGACGTCCTGGTCCCGGCCCCCACGCCCGACGGCCCCGGCCTGGTCCTGATCCGGCGCGCCCACCCTCCGGCGGGCTGGGCCCTGCCCGGCGGCTTCGTCGACCGGGGCGAGAAGGTCGAGGACGCCGCGCTGCGCGAGCTGCTCGAGGAGACCGGGCTGCGCGGCGCGCTCGTCGAGCTGCTGGGGGTCTACTCCGACCCGGCCCGGGACCCCCGGCGCCACACCCTGTCGGTGGTCTACGTGGCCCGAGCGGAGGGGGAGCCGACCGGCGGCGACGACGCCTCCGAGGCGCGGGTCTTCGGCGGCGCCGCCCTGCGGGCGCTGGCGCGCGGCGAGGCGGGGGCGGACGGGCTGCGGCTGGCCTTCGACCACGCGCGGATCGTGTCGGACTACCTGTGCTGGCTGGAGACGGGGCGCAGGCCCGCGCCGGCGCCGGCTCAGGGCGACGGCCGCCAGTAGAGCGCCAGCCCGGTGTCGCCGTAGCGGCGGTGCCGCTCCTGCACCATCCCGTCCAGCGGGTCGGGCAGGGACGGGCCCCAGCGGTGCTCGATCACCAGGGCGCGGGCGGTCACGGGTGCGGCCAGCGCCGCCCACTGCCCGGGATCGTCGGCGTAGGGCGGGTCCAGCAGCACCAGGTCCCAGCGCCGCCCCGCGGCGGCGGCGGACCGCAGCAGGTCGCGGGTGTCGCCGCGCACGAGCTCGCCCTCGACGCCCAGCTCGCGCAGGACGCGCCGCAGGTGGGCGACGACGGCGGGGTCCCGCTCGCACAGGGTCAGCGGCGCGGCGCCGCGGCTGCACGCCTCCAGGCCGAGCATCCCGGCGCCGGCGAAGCCGTCGAGCACCGACCAGCCCGACAGGTCCTGCCCCAGCATGGAGAAGAGGGCCTCCCGCACGCGCGAGGGGGTCGGCCGGACCTCGCCCCGCGCGGGCATGGGCACCTCGCGTCCCCGCAGGCTGCCGCCGCTGATGCGCACGGCCTCAGTCGGCGCTCTGCGGGGCGTCGCCGGTCCCCGGGAGCTGGTCGCGGGGGGGGAGGACGACCGGCGGCGGGGCCTGGGGATCGGCGGCGGGGGCGGCCACGGTCCAGGTGCAGCGGCCGTCGTGGCAGCCGCAGTCCTGCAGGACCTGGAAGCAGGGCAGGACCTCGCAGGTGCTCATCATGCCGGCCAGGGACGCGGGCGTGGCGCAGACCTCCTGGCTGCAGCCGCCGCGGGCGCAGTCGGCGTCGGTCGCGCACTCCCCCTGCGCCTCGGGCCCCTCGACCCGCTCGCGGCACTGGCCGTAGAGGGCCTGGGGATCCATCGCGGCGCCCTCCACCGTCGCGGCCACCTGCCCGGTCGGCGGCGAGGACGCGGGCGCCGCGGCGGCGGGCTCCTGGCTCGGCGGGGCCGGGGTCTGGCAGGCCACCTGCAGCAGCAGGCCCAGCAGGAGGGTGGGCGCGCACAGGCGGAGGAGGGCGGGACGGTGGGGCATGGCAGGCTCCGAGGCGCTCCCGGGTATGTCGGGCAGCGCGAGTACGCACCGCCGCCAACGGTGTCATCGGGCGGCGGCTCCTTTCCGCAGTTTCCTGACAACGGGGCCACAACTCGCGGTTGAACGACAAGGGGGGAGGCATTAGACCCCGGTCCTTCTCAGGGCCCGGCGCCCGCACGTGGCGCGCCGTCGGAGAGCGAATGAGCACGTTCAAGCGCACCATCCTGCTCGCGGTGCCAGCGGTGGCCACCTTCGGCGCCATGGCCGCGTGGACCAACCTGGGCCACGCCGACGCGCCCGCGGACACGGGCGAGGCCTTCCCGCTGGCGACCCACGACCTGCTGCCGCACCCCAGCGGCCGCCACGTCGCCTTCGGGCGGGTGGACGAGAACGAGGTGCTCGAGCAGCCGATCGCCTACTCGCACATGCTGCACGCCGGCACGCTGCAGATCGACTGCGAGTACTGCCACTCCAACGCGCGGCGCTCGATCCATGCAGGGGTCCCCTCGACCGAGACCTGCATGAACTGCCACAAGATGATCGACACGACCGGCCGCCCCGAGCTGGACAAGCTGAAGGGCTACTGGGAGCGGCAGGAGGAGATCCCGTGGATGAAGGTCCACGACCTCCCCGACTTCGTCTACTTCAGCCACAAGCGTCACGTCCGGGCGGGCGTCGCGTGCCAGGAGTGCCACGGGCAGGTCCAGGACGTGATGACGGTCGCCCAGCGGGTCGCCCCGCTCAACATGGGGTGGTGCCTGGAGTGCCACAAGACGCACCCCTCGGTGAACGAGAACTACGGGGCACAGGCGGAGCTCCGCCGCGCCGAAATGAAAGACTGCTACACCTGCCACAAGTGAGCGAAGCGATGTCGTTGGACCGACGCGACTTCCTGAAGGCGATGGGCGTGGCCGGCGCGGCCGCGGCCGCGGGCTGCGACTACAACTCGCCCGTCCCGATCCCCGCCCCTCTCAACTTCCTCGAAGACCCCTACGTCCCGTACGAGAACGTCCTGCCCTACGTGGTGCAGGACGCGCAGCTCCTGCCGGGCGTGGCCTCGCACATCGCGACGCGGTGCGACGAGTGTCCGGCGGGCTGCGGCGCGATCGCCAAGGTCCGCGAGGGCCGGGTGGTGCTCATCGAGGGCAACCCCCACGACCCGATCTCGGGCGGGAACCTCTGCAGCAAGGGCATCGCCGGGCTGCAGGCGACCTACAGCCCGGACCGGTTCACGGCCCCGATGAAGGGCGGCGCCGCCACGACCTGGGACGAGGCGGTCGCGACCGTCTCGGCGGCGGTCCAGGCCGCGCCGGGCGCGGTGGCCTGGCTGGGCCGCTACCGCAGCGGCAGCCTGGCGGCCCTGGTGGGCCAGGTGATCGGGGCGGCCGGCGGGCGGGTCCTGATGTGGGAGCCGCTGGGCCCGGACGCGCTCCGCGCGGCGGTCCGGACGGTCTTCGGCACCGAGAACCTGCCGACCTGGCACCTCGACGACGCCCACACCGTCGTCTCCTTCGGCGCCGACTTCACTGCCACCTGGCTGTCGCCGGCCGAGCACAGCCGCGGCTGGGCCAACAGCCGCGACCCCAAGCACGGCGACTTCGTCAGCCGCACGGTCTTCGTGTCGCCGCGCCTGGGCAGCTCGGGCGTCCTGGCCGACCTGCACCTGCAGCCTGCGGTCGGCACCGAGGTCGACGTGGCCCTGGCGCTGGCGGCCCTGGTCGCGGGCAAGAAGGGCTACAGCGGGCCCGCGGCCGGCGCCCTGGCCGGCGTCGATCCGGCCGCCGCCGCGGCCAAGAGCGGCGTGAGCGCCGACCGGCTGGAAGAGGTGGCGACCTGGCTCTCCGAGCACGACAGCGCCATCCTGCCGGGCGGCCCGACCGACAGCACGGACCCGACCGCGCTGGCGGTCGCCGTCCTGCTGCTCAACGAGGTCTGCGGCAACGTGGGTCGCTCGGTCCGCTTCGGAGACGAGCACCTCGTCGCCGGCCACGCCACGACGGCCCAGGTCAAGGCGCTGCTGGACGACTGCGCCGCCGGCAAGGTCAAGGTCCTCTTCCTCGACGACCTGGACCCGGTCTTCAGCATGCCCTCCGGCGTCGACGTCGCCGCGGCGCTCAAGGCGGTCGGCACCCTGGTGGTCTTCGCCAACGAAGAGACCGAGAGCACGCTCGAGGGCGCCATCGTCCTGCCCCCGGGCACCACGACGGAGACCTGGGGCGATGGCCACGTGCGCTCCGGCCACTTCGCGATCCAGCAGCAGGCGATGCGCCCGCTGCACGGCACCCGGCCGGTGGGCGACGTGCTGCTCGCCGTCGCCAAGGCCGCGGGCCTGGGCGTCGCCGCCGCGCCGGTCGACGCCGCCGCGCCGGTCGACGCCGCCGCGCCGGTCGACGCCGCCGCGCCGGTCGACGC
>JAKLKF010000224.1 GCA_023150805.1 Myxococcota bacterium
GGCCAGGCCGCCCGCAGCGGCGCGCCCCACGAGCGCGGGCCCGGCTCCAGCGCCGCCGCCCGGGGGCCCGACCACCAGCGCCCCGGCAGCCCCCACGTCCGCCCGCCCCACCGCAGCCGGGACCACCGCTACGCGCGCCCCAACTGGCGCCACGTGCACCACCCGCCCCACGTCCGGTGGGGCCCGCCGCGCCACCACTGGTACCGCCCGCTCTACGCCCACTGGTGGGTCCACCCCTACTACCGCTGGACCCACGCGACGGTCGCGGTCGTGTGGCTGGGCTTCTCGGTGCACGCCTGGGTCGACACCTGGGCGCCGCCGCCGCGGGCCGGCTGGGTGTGGATCCCCGGCTACTGGGCCGGTGCCATCTGGGTCCCCGGCTACTGGTCCCCCGCCGCCCCCGTCGTCTACACCGGCTACACCTACGTGCCCGGTTGGTGGGTCGGCGACGTCTACGTCGAGGGCTACTACCGCGTGGCGGCCCGCGACCAGGGCTCGTGGACCTGGGTCGACGGCTACTACCTGGACGACGGCACCTACGTGTGGGGCCACTGGGTCCCCGCCGGCACCGCGCCCGAGGGCTACGTCTGGGTGCCCGGCTACTGGGACGGCGAGCAGTGGCTCGAGGGCTTCTGGCGCCCCGAGCGCCGCCGCGACTACGTCTGGGTGGGCGCCTGGTACGACGACCAGGGCATCTTCCACAGCGGCTACTGGGAGCCCAAGGAGGCGCTCGCGGGCCACGTGTGGATCCCCGGCTGGTTCGACGGCGAGCAGTGGGTCGAGGGCTACTGGGTCGCCGAGGCCGAGTACGACAGCGCCGATCCCGAGAACTGGCAACCCCCCGAGGGCTGGGACGCCGGCTGGGACGAGGCCGAGGCCGCCCAGCCCGAGCCCGCCGAGGACGGCGAGCTGCCGCTCGCCCTGCCCGTCGTCGTCGACGAGCAGGCCGACGCCGGCGAGCTGCACGCCGCGCCGCCCACCGGAGGCTGAGTGCAGCCGGCCCAGGACGCGCTCGACCGCTGGCTGCGGGCCCTGCACGGCTTCGGCGACCTGGCGCTCGTCCAGGCCGCCGTCGCGGCCCAGGGCCAGGTGGACCGCTTCGGATGGGACGCCTCGCGCGGCCTGGTCGTGGAGCGCTTCCAGGGCCCGGCGCAGGTGGCCGCCTGGTGCGCCCGCACGCCACGGAACGTGACCTTCGCCGTCGTGGACGGGCCGCGCCCCGAGGACGGCGCCCCCGGCGACTGGCAGGCCCGCTACGAGGTCCGGATCGGCGACTACCGCAACCAGGGCACCTGGCGCTTCCGCCTCGACGCGGAGGGTCGCATCCTGCACCTGGAGCACCAGCCCGACGACCTGCCGCTGGACTGGCGGGACGGGCTGCCGGCCGGCAAGAGCCTGGGTCCGCCGGGGCCGCCCCGCCCCCACGCCGCGGACGCGGGACACGCGCACGCGCACGGTCACCACGCCGAGGGAGCGCACGGCGAGGGCGACGGGGACTGAAGCGCCCGGGGGGCCCGCCGCGGCCTCCGCAGCGGTCGATCGGCGCGGGGAGGAGAGAGGCGGGCGCGGTCTGCCTTGCCATTCCATAAGCCATTGCTTATGCATATGGCATGGATGAAGACCAGCTCGAGGATCGGATCTTCCAGGCCCTCGCCGACCCCCGCCGCCGCGCCATCTTCGAGTCGCTGACCCGCGGCGAGGCCGCCGTGTCCGAGCTGACCGCCCGCTTCGACATCTCGCAGCCGGCGGTGTCCCAGCACCTGGCGACCCTCAAGGAGGCCGGGCTGGTCAGCGGCCGGCGCGAGGGGCGCCGCGTCATCTACCAGGTCGAGCCCGACGGCCTGCGGCCGCTCGTCGACTGGATCACCCACTACCAGGCCTTCTGGACCCAGCACATGGCACGCCTCGAACGGCTGCTGGAGGAGATGGACGAATGACCTCGCCCGACGACACCGCACCGGGAGGGACGGAGTCCGTCTCCGTCTCCCTCGACCTGCCCCACCCGCCGCAGAAGGTGTGGCGCGCGCTGACCGAGCCCGCGCTGCTCGAACAGTGGCTGCTGCCCGTCTTCGGCCTGAAGCTGGAGACCGGCGCGGCCTTCACCTTCAAGACCCAGGCCTGGCCGGGCTGGGACGGCACGGTGCAGTGCCGCTTCGTCGAGATCGAGCCCCTGCGGACGCTGCGGTACCAGTGGGCCGTGCCCGGCCTGGACACCACCGTCACCTTCACGCTGACTCCCCTGCCCACGGGGACCCGTCTGTCCATGGTGCAGTCCGGCTTCCAGGCCCACCAGAAGCAGGCGCTGGGCGGCGCGCGCTACGGCTGGAAGATGATGACCGACAAGCTCGTCGCCCTGCTCGGGGGGCTGTCATGAGGTGGAGCCATCGCATCCGCCAGCTCCACCGGTGGCTGTCGATCGCCTTCACGCTGGCGGTGCTGGCCAACTTCGTGGCCATGGGTATCGGCATGACCACCCCACCTCCGTGGGTGACCTACGCGCCCCTCCCCCCGCTGTTCGCCCTGCTGTTCTCGGGTCTGTACCTGTTCGTCCTGCCCTATGTCGGTCCCGGACGCCGGGCAGGCCCCGCCCGGGACCCGGCCCGGGAGCCGGGGTGAGGCGCCCGGTGCCCGCCGCGGAGGGACACCGGCGCGCGGGCGGCGCTCCGGGCACCGCCGGTCGAGGTGGAGTGCTCGGGCTGGCCCTGCTGCTGGCTTGCGGGCCCTCCGAGCAGCCCCGGCCCCCGGCCGCGACGGACCGGCCCCCCGCCGACACGCACGATCACGCCGCCCCCGCCCACAGCCTGGACGCCTTCGCCGCCGCCTACCGGCAGGCCCTGGCCGAGGCGGGGCGCCCTCCCTGCACCTGGCAGCACGAGTCCGCCGCGCTGCGCTGCCCGGACGGCAGCCGCCACGACCTGCGCGGCCTCTTCGCCGTGGTCCAGGCCGACCCCTCGCCCGAGGCCCGCGCCGCCGCGCTGCTGGCCCTGGTCCCCTCCCCCGCCGCCCTGCCCTGGGACCAGGCCCACCTCCTCCTGCGGCCGCGGCTGCGCGCCACCGGCGAGGGGCTGGTCGTCGACCTGGAGCTGGCCCGCCCCGGCGGCACCGTCCCCGTCACCTCCGCCGACCTGGCCGCCTGGCAGGTGGAAGAGCCCGCCGCCCGCGCCCAGGCCGTCGAGAACCTGGGGCGCGTCGACCCGCGCCCGTTCTGGCCCCTGGCCGAGGGGGCAGCCCGCGCGCGCGTGGGCGACGGCTACGACGCCGAGCGCCTGCTGGCCGCGCCCGACAGCCCCCTGGGCTTCGACCCGGCCCACGCGGTCCTGGTGCCCGGCGAGCTGTGCGCCGTGGCCGACGACGCCCACGCCGCGCGCCTGGACGAGGTGGCCGCCGCCTGGACCGGGCGCGCGATCCGGCTGACCTGGACGGAGGGCGCCTGGCGCTGAAGGTCAGTCCAGCGTCAGCTCCACCGACTCCTGGACGTCGGCCGCCACGTCCGCCTCGAGGAAGCGCACCTCTCGCAGGCGCGCCTGGCCGTACAGCTCGGTCTGGTCGGCGTAGTGCGGCGAGGTCGGGTCGTCGGACTGGCTGTAGGTCAGGATCGCCCGGGCCTGGGGCCCATCGTCCTGGAACTGCACGGCCAGCACGAAGGAGTTGCCGTAGTTGACCTGGTAGCCCTCGACCGTCAGGCCCGTCACCTCGTTGACCCAGGCGGCGTGCTCCTCCTCCTCCAGCAGCGTGGCGTTGCCGGCCGCGTACTCGGCGATGGCGATCGCCCCCTCCAGGAAGGTCCCGCCCGGCACGGGCAGGCGCTCCGCCCCCTTGCGCATGAACTGCGCCTCGGACAGCGGCTGGTCGACCGTGAGCCCGGCCGCCTGCAGGTTCCGGACCGCGCGCGCCAGCGCCTCGCCCACCGGCGCGTCCGCGGACAGTCCGGTGGGCGTGTCCACCGGATCGTCGGCGTCGAAGGGCGTCGCGTACAGATCCCCCTGGTCCAGGAAGTCCTCCCACTCGAACACGCCGCCGCCCAGCAGCTCGCGCCACAGGGCGGGCCCCGCCTGGTCCAGCGTGCCCCGCCCGTCCCAGGTCGAGAGCACCGCGCAGGCCGGCGCCACGTCGACCGTGGCACCGTCCACCTCCACCGTGGTCAGCCCCGCGCAGGCGCCGGCCACGCCCGCGCGCAGCTCCTCGGCCATCATCGCCCGCCCGTCGAGGGCCGCCGCCTCCAGCTCGTCCAGGCTGAACAGGCCGTCGGCGCCCGAGGCGCTGCCCTCGCCGGTCTGTGCGAGGTAGCGCGCGTTCATGCGCGTGCGAGGGGCCCGCGGCGAGCGCTCGTCACCGTACAGGAGGGGGTAGCCCTCCAGCACCTGCGAGGGGTTGCTCAGCCAGTGGTTGTCGTTGGCGTTGAAGACGAAGTCCGTGCGCGTGAGCTGGGGCATCCGGTCATAGGGCACCACCCCCTCCCGCCAGGCCCCCGCCTCGGCCACCCACTGGAAGGTGGGGTCACTTCCGTCCACGGTGGGCGCCCCGTAGTCGTCGAAGAGCGCGGCCAGCGGCTGCTCGTCCAGCCACTGCGGGTAGCGCGCCTCGGCCTGCGCGCTCCAGTTGGGCACCGTCGAGCTGTCGATGTACCAGGCGGTCCCCTCGGTGTCCGTCGCCATCGTGTGGACCCAGGGGATGCCGCCCAGGTCGCGGTGGGCCGCCTGGAACTCCTCCAGCGAGGTCGCGCGGTTCATCTCGAACCAGGTCCCGAGCATCGCCAGGTTGTCGGCGTTCGCGTCCGACAGCGCCAGCGCGTACAGCTCGTTCCAGCCCAGCACCGGCGCGTTGAGCACCGGCCCCCAGCGGCTGTTCCACAGCGTCCGCGTCACCGTCTCCAGGCTGCCGTCGTCCTGGAGCACCTCGGCGGACACCTCGTAGGAGGTCATGGCCTCGTACTGTCCATCGTACAGGTAGCGGGTGGGGTCCTCGGGGTCGAGCTGGAGCAGGGCGGCGGTGAAGCGGGGGGCCTCGCTGACCGTGTGGGTCCAGGCGACGTGGGCGTTGAAGCCCAGGTTGATCACCGGCACGCCCATCAGGCTGGCGCCGTACACGTCGAGCTGGCCGGGGATGGTGAGGTGCGCCTCGTGCCACTTGCGCTCACCCTCGGCCGGGAAGTGCGTGTTCGACAGGAGCATCCCCCGCCCGTTGTCCGTGCGCTCCCGGCCGATGGCCCAGCCGTTGCTGCCCATGCGCGGGTGCAGCAGCGGGTCCAGGACGGACAGGTCCGGCGGGGGCGCCCGCCGCGCCGCGCTGGAGACCTCCGGCGGCGCGGCGCTGCCGACCGCCTCGACGAAGACCAGGCCCGAGCCGTACAGGCCCAGCGCCAGGTAGTAGGTCAGCAGGTCGATGTGGTCGACCGGCTCGACCCAGGGCTGGCCCGCGCAGCGCGAATCCAGGCTGCCCTCCGACAGCCAGCGGTTGTAGCCGGCGGCGTAGCCGACCAGGGCCTGCTGCACCTCGGGCGCCAGCGAGGGCCAGCCGCGCTCCGCCTGGCTGCGCACCCCCAGGCCCTTCCAGCCGAGATCGGCGTCCAGGTGGGCCGCGCCGAACCAGCGGCTGCGCTCCCCGTTGACCATCAGCACCTGGTCGGCCAGCACGCAGGCGTGGTCCCGGGCGAAGGCGTAGCCCATCCCGTAGGCCAGGCTGCCGTAGTCGCCCGCCGTCACGTGGGGCACGCCCCACGAGGTCCAGCGCACCTGGGCGTCGTAGGGGCCCACCTGCACGTCGTAGGGGTCGACGCCGGAGTCGCCGCCGGGCGCCGGGCCGGGATCCTTGCAGGAGAGCAGGAGGAGGAGGGAGGGCAGGGCGATCACGGGCGGCTCCAGGGGCAGGCTCGGGGAGCCTAACGACGCCAGCGGCGCCGGCTTCCCCTCCTGGGCGGAGCCCCCCTCGCCCCCAGGCCGAGGCGCGCGGGGACGCTGGCCCGGCCGCCGTCCCCGT
>JAKLKF010000225.1 GCA_023150805.1 Myxococcota bacterium
GAGGTCGTCACCCACATGGGCGGCGGAAACGGCGCCCATGCTAGCGCCGCTAGCGCGACCGCGCCGGCCCCCGCCGCCGCGCCGGCCCCCGCCGGTGCGAGTGCTCCAGGTGCTGGCGGCCCGGACCTGACCGCCGTCATGATGGCCGTCGTCGCCGACAAGACCGGCTACCCCGCCGAAATGCTCTCCCTCTCCATGGACATGGAGGGAGACCTGGGCATCGACTCCATCAAGCGCGTCGAGATCCTCAGCGCCATGAAGGAGCGCGTCCCCGGCCTGCCCGAGGTCGACCCCGGAGAGCTGGCCAAGCTGCGCACCCTGGGCGAGGTCGTCACCCACATGGGCGGCGGCGCCACGCCCAAGGCTAGCACCGCTAGCGCGACTAGCACTGCTAGCACCGCTAGCACTGCCGGCACTGGTAGCGCCGCCACGGCGGCCCCTGCACCCGCACCATGGAGGGGACCTCAACCCGGTCGCTACCTGACCGAGGTGGTGCCGGCGCCGGCGATGGGCATGGTGCGGGCGGGCCTGCCGACCGGCGCTGAGGTCCTGGTGACCGGCGCGCCCGAGGCGCTGGCCCGGGCGCTGGCCCGCGCCCTGACCGACCGGGGCGTGCCGGCGCGGGCGGTGGCCGAGGTGCCTGTCGGCGCAGAGCCCGGGGGGCTGGTGATCCTGGGGGGCCTGGACGACCAGGACAGCCCCGCCCAGGCGCACGCCGACGCCTTCTCTGCGGCGCACGCCGTGGCGGCCGGGCTGGCGAAGGCAGGCGGCCTGCTGGTCACCGTGCAGGACACCGGCGGGCGCTTCGGCCTGGGCGGCCTGGCGCCGGCGCGTGCCTGGCGTGGCGGCCTGGCCGGCCTGGCCCGCACCGCGGCCCAGGAGTGGCCCAAGGCCGCCGTGAAGGCGGTGGACCTGGAGCGCGGCGCGCGCGCCGACCAGGAGCTGGCCCAGGCCCTGGCCGACGAGATCGTGGCCGGCGGCCCCGAGCTGGAGGTCGGCCTGTGCGCCGACGGCCAGCGGGTGACCCTGGTCGACCGCGCGGTTCCTGCGGCCCCCGGCGCCCAGCCCCTGGGCCCCCAGGACGTGATCCTGGTCTCGGGCGGCGCCCGGGGCGTGACCGCGGCGACCGTGGTGGCCCTGGCCCGCGACAGCCGCGCCCGCTTCGTGCTGCTGGGCCGCTCGCGCCTGCAGGAGGAGCCGTCCTGCTGCGCCGGCCTCTCGACCGACGCCGAGCTGAAGCGGGCGCTGCTCGCCGACGCCAAGGCCCGAGGCGAGGCCCTCGCCCCGGCGGCGCTGGGCCGGCAGGTGGCCGCGGTCCTGGCCGGGCGAGAGATCCGGCAGACGGTGGCCGCGATCCAGGCCGCCGGCGGGCAGGCCCGCTACGACGCGGTGGACGTGACCGACGCCGCCAGCCTGCGGTCCCTGCTCGACCAGGTCCGCGGGAGCTTCGGGCCCATCACCGGGGTCATCCACGGCGCCGGCGTCCTGGCCGACAAGCTGATCGCCGACAAGAGCGCCGAGCAGTTCCGCCAGGTCTTCCAGACCAAGGTCGAGGGCCTGGCCGCCCTGCTGGAGGCGACGGCGGCCGACCCGCTGTCCGTGATCCTGCTGTTCAGCTCGGTCGCGGCCCGCTGCGGGAACCAGGGCCAGGTCGACTACGCGATGGCCAACGAGGTGCTCAACCAGGTCGCCCGCGCCGAGGCGGCCCGCCGCCCGGGCTGCGTGGTGAAGGCCCTGGGTTGGGGCCCCTGGGAGGGCGGCATGGTCACGCCGGCCCTGAAGGCCCGCTTCGAGAAGCTGGGCGTGCCGGTCATCCCGCTGGACGACGGGGCCCGGATGCTGGTGGAGGAGGTGCGCAGCCCGCAGCGGGACCAGGTGGCCCTGGTGCTGGGCGGGGCGCCGCGCGTCGGGCAGCCGCTGGCCGCCGAGGGGCGGCAGGACCTGGTCCTGGACCTGGTGGTGAACCGGGCCCGCCAGCCCTACCTGGCCGACCACAGCATCCACGGCACCCCGGTGGTGCCGGTGGTCCTGGTGGTGGAGTGGTTCGCGCGGGCGGCCCACGCCTTCCGGCCGGACCTGAAGCTCAACGGGATCGAGGACATCAAGGTGCTCTCCGGCATCAAGCTGGCGCACTTCGACAACGGCGGCGACCACCTGCGCGTGGTCGTCCGGCAGGCGGGCGATGGCCCCGGGGTCTCCCTGGCCCTGGAGCTGCTCGGACCCGCCGGGCGGCGCCACTACACGGCGGTGGCCCGGATGGGCACCAGCCTGTCGGCGGGCGCCGCCGCGCCGACGCTGGCCCTGCCGGACTGGGGCGGCCGCCCCGTCTACGGCGACGTGCTCTTCCACGGCGAGCAGTTCCAGGTGATCGCCGACATGCAGGGGCTGTCCCGGGAGGGCGGGGCCGCGACCCTGCGCGGCGTGCGGCAGGCCGGCTGGCAGGACGAGCCCTGGCTGACCGACGTCGCGGCCATGGACGGTGGCCTGCAGCTCGCCCTGCTGTGGACCCGCGAGGTCCTGGGCGGACACAGCCTGCCGACGGGCGTCGGCGCGGTGAAGCTGGCCAGCGACGGCCCCTCGGACGGGCCGCTGCGGTGCGTGCTCACCGGCCGCGGGACCAGCGGCGGGCGCACGCTCAGCGACGTGGTCCTGGTCGACCAGGCCGGCCGCACCGTGGCCGAGCTGCAGGCGGTCGAGACGCACCTGCTGCCCTCGGCGCCGGCCACCGCCCCGACACCCCAGGCCTGAGCCCCCGCGCCGCGGGTGGGTGCACCGCCTCCCCGGGCCTGGCCCGGCGAGCCCTCGCCTGCAGGAGAGGTCCATGTCCCGGTTCTCCCCCATCGCCATCGTCGGCCGGGCCTGCGTCCTGCCCGGCGCCCTCTCCCCCGAGGAGCTGGGGGACGCCGTCATGGCCGGCCGAGACCTGCTCTCCAGCGCGCCCGCCGGTCGCTGGAGCGTCGGCCGCGACGACGTGCTCTGCGCCCCGCCCGGCACGCCGGGCGTGCCCTGCACCGGCGACCGGGCCTGGAGCGATCGCGGGGGCTACGTCTCGGGCTTCGAGGATCGCTGGGACCCGACCGGCTTCCAGGTCCCGGCCGCCGAGCTGGACGGCCTGGACCCGCTCTTCCTGTGGACGCTGCACACCGCGCGGGCCGCCCTGGCCGGCTGCCGGCGAGGGGACGGCGCGCGGGTCGAGGCCTTCTTCGGCAACCTGGGCTTCCCCGCCGAGCGGATGAGCCGCTTCGCCGAGCAGGCCTGGCTGCCCGGCCTGGTGCCGCCCGCGGCGCTGGCCGCCCTGGGCGTCGCGCACGCCGGGCTGGGCGCGGTGGATCCCCGCAACCGCTTCATGATGTCCGGGCCCGCCGGGCTGTTGACCCGGGCCCTGGGCCTGCGGGACGCGCTGGCCCTGGACGCGGCCTGCGCCAGCAGCCTGTACGCGGTCAAGCTGGCCTGCGACCGCCTGCACGACCGCCAGGTCGACATCGCGCTGGCCGGGGCGGTCAACCGCGCGGACGACCTGTTCATCCACGTCGGCTTCTGCGCCCTGTCGGCGATGTCGCGCACCGGCCAGAGCCGGCCCTTCCACGTCGACGCCGACGGGCTGGTGCCGGCCGAGGGCGCGGGCTTCCTGGCCCTCAAGCGCCTGGAGGACGCCCTGGCGGACGGCGACGTGGTGCACGGCGTCATCCGCGGCGTGGGCCTGAGCAACGACGGCCGGGGGCGCAACCTGCTGGCGCCGGCGGTCGAGGGCCAGGTGCGCGCGATGCAGGCGGCGTGGGAGGTCGCGGGCCTGGATCCGGCCAGCGTCGGCCTGCTGGAGTGCCACGCCACCGGCACGCCCGTCGGGGACAAGGTGGAGCTGGAGAGCCTCGCGGCCGTCTTCGGCGGGGCGCGGGAGCTGGCGCTGGGCTCCCTGAAGTCCAACCTGGGCCACCTGGTCACGGCCGCGGGCGTGGCCGGCATCATCAAGGTGACCGAGGCGATGCGCCGCGGGCAGCGCCCGCCCACGCTGCACGCCGAGCAGCCCCTGCCGCAGCTCACCGGGGGCGCCTTCCGGCCGGTGCAGGCCGCCGAGGAGTGGCCCGGCCCGCGCCGCGCCGCCGTGAGCGCCTTCGGCTTCGGGGGCAACAACGCCCACGTCGTGCTCGACCAGCTCCCCGAGCCGGGCTGGCAGCCCGCGCCCGCCGCGGTCCGGCCGCCGCCGGCCGAGGACGAGGACCTGGCCGTGGTCTCCATCGGCGCCGTGGTCGGCGCCGCCGCGGACGCCGCGAGCTGGGCCGCGCGCCTCGCCTCGGGCGAGGGGGTGGTCCGCGCCGGCGAAGGCCGGACCGACGCCGTCCGCCTGGCCCTGCCCGGCCTGCGCTTCCCGCCCAACGACCTGCAGGGCGCCCTGCCCCAGCAGCTCACGGTGCTGGCCGCCGCCCGCGAGGCGCTGGATCGCCTGGGCCGCCCCCTGCCTCGGGAGCGCACCAGCGCCCTGGTCGGCATGGAGGCCGACCCCGAGGTGGCCCGCTTCGGCCTGCGCTGGCGGCTGGCGGGCTGGGCCCGGCTGTGGGGGGCGCCCGCGGCCTGGCTGCAGCCGGCCCGCGAGGGGGTGGTGCCCGAGCTGAACAGCGCCTCGGTGGTGGGCACGATGCCCAACATCCCCGCCAACCGCCTCAACGCCCAGCTCGACGTCGCCGGCCCCTCCTTCGTGCTGGCCCAGGGCGAGCGCAGCGGCCTGGCCGCCCTGCGCATCGCCGCCCGGGCGCTGCGGGAAGGCGAGCTGGACGCCGCCGTCATCGGCGCCGTCGACCTGTCCTGCGAGCCCGCGCACCAGGCGGCGGCCCGCGCCGTGCTGCCCGCCGACCGCCAGGCCCTCGGCGACGCGGCGGTGGTCCTGGTGCTCAAGCGGCGGGCCGACGCCGAGGCCCAGGGCGACCCGATCCTGGCCGTCATCCCCGGCCGGGCACCCGCCGCCGTGGACCTGCGCCTGGGGCTGGACCCCGGCTGCACCAGCCTGCTGCCCGGCCACGGCCACGCCTTCGCCGCCGCGGGCATGGTGCACCTGGGCGCGGCCGTGCTGAGCCTGGCCACCGGGGCCCGGCCCGACGGCGGCAGCGGCCCGGCGCGCGCCGCCCGGGTCGAGGTGGACGGCGAGGTCGTGCACCTGCTGGCCCCGCCGGCCCCGGTCGCGCTGCCGCCTCACGCGCTGGCGACGCCGGCCCTCACCCTGCCGGCCCACTGGCCGCCCATCACCCTCCCCCGCCTGTCCGCGCCGCGCCCCGCGCCGCGGCCCGAGGTCGCCTTGCCCGCTCCCGCCG
This sequence comes from Myxococcota bacterium, assembly GCA_023150805.1. GTDB lineage: Bacteria > Myxococcota_A > UBA796 > UBA796 > UBA2385 > UBA2385. The sequence continues at coordinate 5,304 of JAKLKF010000225.1, forward strand.
GCCCGCCCGTCCAGACCATGGCCCCCGCGCCCTCCCTGCCCCCCGTGCTGGGCGCGCCGGCCGTCGACCTGCGCCCTCCGCTGCAGGCGGCCGCCCCGCCGCAGGTGGCCGCCCCGCCGCAGGCGCCCTCGACGGTCCTGTCCGCGACCATCCCCGCCCCCACGCCGCACCTGGCGGCCGGGAGCTGGGCCCCGGCCCCGGCAGCCACGCCGGCCGGCCTGGTGCAGGAGCAGGTCGCGATGCTGCGCCAGGCGCACGAGCGCTACCTGGCCGACCAGGCGGCCCTGCACGACCGCTTCCTCCAGGTCCGACAGCACGCGATGTTCGCCCTCCTCGGCGCGGGCCCGCAGGCCGGGGCCGCCGCGGTGTCGGCGCCGCCCCCCCTCGCCGTGGCGCCGCCCCCCCTCGCCGTGGCGCCGCCCCCCCTCCCCGTGGCGCCGCCCTCCCTCGCCGTGGCGCCGCCCCCCCTCGCGCCGAAGCCCGTC
>JAKLKF010000226.1 GCA_023150805.1 Myxococcota bacterium
TGCCGGACGCGAGCTTGAGCGTGCCGTAGGAGGCGACCTTGCGGGCCAGCACCATCGAGGGGCGGCCGTCGGTGCAGTAGAGCACCCCGCTCCAAGCACCCCGCAGCGTGGCGGGGCCGGCTGGCGGCGGGCTGGCCTTCATTCGGGTGACCTCGGCCACGGCGGTGCCAAGCTCGATCTCCTCCTCGGGGGCGTAGGCCGGCGCCTGGCCCATCGCCGTGCGCCAGATCCGGGCCGGCTGCTTCTTGACCTGGTGGACCAGCACGCCGCGGTCCTCGCGGGGGCGCATCACGAAGGCCATCTCGCCGCCGCAGGCGCGGCCGTAGGCGAGCACTAGGCGCGGCACGTCCTCGTCGGCGCCCACGATCTTGAGCTGGAACTTCTCGGCCACGACTCACCCCTTCCCGAGCTTGGGGACGATGAAGGCGGCGGTGGCAGCGGCGGCACCGATGCCCAGCAGCCACACCCACGCGCCGCCCTTCTTGTCGTCGTCGCCCGCGGCTCCACCGCCGGGCGCGGGCGCCGAGGGCGGGGTCGCCGTCGTCGGCTGGAGCTGCGTGCCGCGCTGGCTGGCCTGCACGCGGGCCTCCAGCTCCTGGGCCATGAAGGCGGTCTGGTCGCGCAGCGACGCGGCGTACTCCCAGGCGGCTACCGCCCAGGCGACCCCGGCCACGGTCAGGCCCACCGAGCCCACCACGATCACCACCGCGGGGGCGACGCCCACCTGGGGCACCTGCACCGCGTTCTGCGAGATCCCGAGCACGAGCGCGTCGTAGAGCGACTTCATCTCGGCGTAGCGGGCCACGTTGGCGGCGTCGGCCTGGCTGCGCGGCGGGTTGGGCAGGCGGGCCTGGATGCGGTCCAGGTTGGCCTTGCACTCGGCGAGCAGGGCGAAGAAGACGGTGACCTTGGCCTCGAAGGCGGCGGGCGTGGCCTGGATCGCGGCGGACAGGCGCCCGATGGTCGCCTCGTAGGTGGCGGCGATGCTGGATGCGAAGGTGGCCTTCAGCTCGTCCCAGGTCATGACTCAGCTCCGCCGTTCGCAGGCGCGGCAGCCCAGCTCGGCGGCGATGTCGTCGTCGAGCCAGCGGGCGAGCCGGTCGTCCTCGGCCGTGGGGCCGGGCAGCGCGGGCCGGGCGGGAGGCGCCGGCAGCGCGGGAGGGGGAGAGGCCGACTGCTGCTGGACACCCGGCTGGCCCTGCCCCGCCTGGCCCCGCCGGAACGCCCGTCCCAGCGTCTTGACCAGCGCGGGCGCCAGCAGCAGCGGCCCGAGACCGAACTCGACGGACCGCTCCGGGACCTCCGCGACGACGAACAGGCCGGGCTTGACCTCGACCACGGCGGCGCGGAAGCCCTTGCGGGCCTTCATCTTGAGGTTGGGGCCCAGCGCGATGGCCGGGCTCCAGGGCGGGGCCAGGCCCTCGCGGATGCGCTTGCCGGCGCCCTTGGGGAACAAGCCCCGGCCCTGGCCCTGGGCGCGCACCTCGCGTGGCCCGAACAGACCCCGACCTCCGCCCTGCCGGCCCTGGCGGGCGCCCCGGCGGATTGGGGCGCCGAAGTCGCCCTCGGGCTCGGGATCGTCGTCCTCGGGCACCTCGTCGTACACGAAGTCGGGGGACTGCTGCGCCGGCTGGGCCAGCGCGCGGCGCTGCTCGGCGGGCGACTCCTCGGGGGCACCCCGGCCTCCCGACCGGCGCCCCTGGCGCTCCTGTTGGCGACCGTCCCGGCGCTCCCGCTTCTCGCGGCGCCGCTCCTGCCGCCGCAGCTTCCGGCGACGGCGACGGCGGCCCTCGAAGCCGGCCTCGTCCTCGCCGTTCTGGCGGTTCCAGGTCTCCATCGACACGACGCGGGCGTAGCGGGCCATCAGGTGCTCCTCCGGCGCGCGGGCCGGTCACGATCAGGGCGAACTTGCAGGGCGAGCCGCTGCGCGACCTCGGGGCCGGTCAGCCGCTGGTCGAGCATCCCGAGCCGGGCGCTCGGATCGTCCAGGTGCCACCGGGAACCGACCCGGTAGCGGACGAGGCAGTGGTAGAGGCCCGGCTGGTCCGGGCGGGAGCGGGTGCGGAGGAAGACCTCGGCCTCGACGTGCTGGAGCCGGCGGCGGCGGGCCTCGTCGAAGCCCCCGTCCCCCTTCTTCAGCGCGCGCCAGCCCCGGGCCCGCAGCTCGCCCGCGCGGGCCGCGGCGAGGCTGTCGCAGTCCTCCCAGCCCTGGGCCAGCAGGTTGATGTAGTCCGACCAGGTCTCCTCGGTCTCCCGCTTGTAGACCACGCCGGACTCGTACAGCCCCGGCAGCTCCGGGTTCTCCAGGAGGATGCGTGCGTTCACGCCCGCGAGCCAGTTCAGCAGGCTCACGGCCTCCCACTCGGAGAATGCCAGGGCCACCGTGATGTTCATCAGGACACCTTCCGCACCCGGAACGGCGCGCTGGCGATGAGCGCCACGTCGGCGGTGTGGTTGGGCTTGGTGCCCCCGGCCAGCACGGTCACGGCCCGGACGTAGGTGAGCAGCGGCACCGCGGCGCTCGCGGCGTCCTTGGTCTCCACCTTGGGGCCGTCCTGGTTCAGCACCGTGGACATCACCACGTCGATCCAGTTGGTCTTGTCCAGGCTGGTCTGGAGCTTGGCCTGGACAGTGGGGCTGGTGGCCCCGCCGCTCTGGGTCAGGCTGAAGTAGACCTGGAAGCCGTGGTCGCCGTCCTGGGTGGGGTCCTCGGAGGCGGGGACGACCTCGTAGATGCTGCCCGTGGCGTCCTGGTTGGTGGTCCCGACGTTGAGGATCTTGGCGAAGTTCCGGTGCAGTCGCATGGTGCCGTCCGTTCAGATGGAGAGGAGGAAGACGCCCCGGAAGCGCAGCCCCGTGGGGACCGCGACCTCGACCTTGCTGGCCGCGCCGAGCGGCACGCCGGGGCTCGGCTGCTGGTCGCCGAGCAGGTCCACGATGACGTTGCCCACCCCGTCGTAGACCTTGATCCCCAAGGCGGGGAGCTGGGTGTCGTCCGAGCAGTCCACCCGGAAGTGGGTGGCGAAGGGCGGGATCGAGAGGGTGCCGGGCAGGTTCTGGTCACCCAGGCCGCGCACCTCGTACTGGTTGGCCGAGACGCAGTAGCCGTCGGCCACGTTGCACCCGACCCGGTTCTCCGACCCGCTCAGGTTCGCCACCCGCAGCGAGATGGACGAGGCGTAGATCGCCAGCCGGGTCGCCCGCGGCACGGTGATCTTCGCCTCCTGGCCCATGCCGTCGCCGCCCGACCAGGCGGCGTGCAGCTCGAAGGGGCCGCCCGAGGCGGAGTACGCCTCGACGATGCGCCAGGCGCCTCCACACGCCTCGCCCCGCAGCAGGTCCACGAGGGTCGGCTCGGCGCCGTCGATGTACGGCGCCAGCTTCTCCTGGTGGGAGCGGCGGGAGAGGCGCGGGAGGGCCATGGCTCACCCCCCGCTCAGCAGGTCTTGTTCATCGGCTTGAAGCCGATGAGCGTGGCCGTGGTGGCGGTGGTGGAGCCCGAGGTGCCCTTGATGATGATGTCCAGGCCGGGCCGGATCTTCTGGCCCGCGAGCAGGCCGCGCAGCATCCCGGTGGCCGAGAACACGCTCACGGGCACGCCGCTGGCGTTGTTCCAGACGGGCTTCTCGCCGAAGAAGATCGTGTCGATCTTCGCCGAGCTGTCCCCGGTGAAGGTGATGTCGGTCGCCTTGAACCAGTGCTGGGGGCGGATCGTGATGGTGATCGCGTCCCCGGCCGAGGCCGGCGTGTTGCTCTCGCCCGCGAGCGCGGTCTTGCCCCACTTCACCTTGTTCCTCCCCTGCCGGCGGTCCCGGCGAGCCTGGCGGCGCGAGCGGCGGGCCTGCCGACGGGCCTGGCGGCGGCGGCGGCGCCGGGGACCGGCCACCTCGTCGCCGAGATCGTCCGCGGCGGCCTCCTCGTCCCCGAGGTCATCGTCGCCCAGGTCGTCGTCGCCCAGGTCGTCGTCGCCCAGGTCGTCGTCCCCGAGATCGTCGTCGCCCAGGTCGTCGTCGCCGTAGTCGTCGCCGTCGAGGTCGTCGTCCTCGTCGTCCCAGTCGTCGCGTCCCATGTCGTCGTCCTCCGTGTCCTCGTTGATGCGGCGGGCAGCCATGCGCCGGCGGCGCCGGCGGCCCTCGAAGTCGTCGCCCGCCTCGTCCTCACCGCCCGACCGGCGGGCGCGGCGGCGGAGCGTGGTCTTGTCCACCACGAGCTGGCCCGTGCTGCTGTCCTTGAAGACGCGGGCGTTTCCCAGGGGTCGAAGTGCCATGTGCGTGTGCCTCTCTCTCGTGGTGGGGGATCAGCCGGCGTCAGCGCGGATGAAGCGGCTGGGGCGGTGGCGCTCGGGCGCCCCCCGGCCGGCCGTCTCGGCGCCGCTGGCGTTGGGGGTCAGGAAGATGTCGCGGACCAGGTCGCCGAAGTCGCCCTGCGCGGTGGGGATCTGGGCCGGGGGCGGCTGCGCGGGGGAGGCGGCCCCCTGGCCGGCGGGCTGCTCCTGCCCCTTCTTCTCGCGCTTCTCGGCGAGGGCCTTGCCGGCGTTGCGGCCGACGCGACCGAGCCCGATGGCGAGCAGGCCGTTGCCGATGGCCAGCGAGTGGCTTCCGCCCTTGCCGGTCATGGACTGGTACAGGCCGTAGCCACCGACCAGGAGCCCACCGCCGACCCGCAGGTCCACGGGGCCCAGGTCCATCTTCTCCTCGCCGAAGTAGCCCTCGGCGAAGGAGGCTCCGAAGGCGGCGCCCTGCATCTCGGCCGTCGCGATCACGGCGTCGGCCACGGCCTCGGACTTCTCCTTGGCCTTGCTGATCCGGCCGCCCAGGTTCTTGAGCTTGCCCACGGCCTCCGCGAGCGCGCCCTTCTGCTGCCGGTCGGGCACCTTCTCGCCTTGCATCGCCTTGCTGAGTGCGGTCGTCATCCGTTCCTCACGGGTGGGTCGGTTGCTTGCCGGTCAGGGCCGGCTTCGTGGTCACTTCTACGCTCCAAACGCAGTCGTGGCGGGTACTTCCACTGACCGCCGCTGACCGCGCCGGGCGGTCGGCGGACGGCCGGGCGGCGGTCGGAGCGGGTGGGGCGGATGGTGGGGGCGGTTGGCGCCCGACCCGGCGGCGGTCGGCGCGGTGAGCGCGGTTGGAAGGCGCGGATGGACGGCGGCTGGTTCACCAGCCGCGCGAAGGCCCCCGCGGATGACGCTGCGGTAAGCGGTTTCCCCTGGAATCACGGGGGTCTGCGGATAGAATTCTCACGTCGGAAAGGCCGACACCGTGCCAAGTCAACCGCCGCCGGGTGCTCGATGCAGGACATCACTTTCGAAGGACTGGAGACCACCGACCGCCGGCTGCGCGAACTGGCCGACGACCTGGGCTACGTCTCGCTGGCCGAGGTCACCGGCCGCCACTCTTGCGAGGCCCTGGGCCGCGCCGACTTCAGCGCGACCGACCTCGCGCCCTACCTGGCCGAGATGGACCCCACCGAGCTGGGGGACCTGGCCGAGATTGCCGACCTGGACGATCCGAGCAACGAAGACCTGGCCCGCGCCGCCTCGCGCTGGGTGCGCCAGGTCGCCGCTGCCAACATGGCCGGGCGCGCGACGGCGAAGTTCAAGGTCAGTCTGTGGCGGCCCAAAGGCGACGCGCTGCTGCACTCCGCGCGTTTCCTGGCCCGCAACCCCGTCCACATGGACGGCGACGAGGGCGACGAGTACCC
>JAKLKF010000227.1 GCA_023150805.1 Myxococcota bacterium
ACGAGGCCGTCCCACAGCACGAAGGGCTGCATGACGGGGAAGACCCAGGTCCACAGCAGCCAGGGCCAGCGGAAGGGGCGCCACAGGGGCATCGACAGGGTGACCGTCAGGGGGGTCATCAGCAGGCCCAGCAGCATGGGCAGCTCGCGGCTGACGACCTCGAAGATCCCGATGGGCTGGCCCTGCCGGACCGCGTCCTGGAGCACGGCCTGGGCCTGCTCGGGCGTGAAGTGGTGGAATGCGTTGAAGATGGTGCGGAAGCCGCGCAGGTCCTGCGGGACGGCGGTGGCGTCGACGGGGGTGGAGCGGCCCTGGACCCGGCCGCCGCTCTCGGCCGCGGCGTGGGCGAAGGCCTCGGGGTGGGGGTACAGGTCGGTGAGCGTGACGGTGACCTCGACGCCCCGCTTCTTCAGCTCGTCGGCCATCACCGCGGCCGGCCCGCCGCTGCCCGAGCACAGGTCGACCAGGTGGGTCTGTCCCGTCTCGCGCAGCGCCTCGAAGAGCGGCGGCGCCATCAACCGGCCATGCCCGCTCATGCGCTCGGCGAAGCCCAGGAAGGCGGTGCCACCGTCGCGCAGGATGGCCGGGAACCAGGGCAGGTCTTCCAGCTCGACCAGGTGCATCCGGTGCGGCGGTCGCGCCGTCCGCTCCCTGGGGCAGGGGCAGCTCGCCGCTGTTCAGCGCGATCTTGGCGCGCAGGCGCTCGTCGTCCCAGAGGTAGCCGCTGTCCAGCACCGCAATGACCACGTCGGTCCGCCCGGTCGTGGTGCGCCAGGCCCGGTCCGCCCCGACGCCGGTCCCCAGCGCCAGCTCCTCGGGGCGCACGTTGGCCTGCCACTCCTGGGGGATCCAGGACAGCAGCGCCCAGTCGTGGCCGAGATCCTCGGGGCAGAGCTCGGGGCGATCGGGCTCACCGCACTCCGGCTGGAGCGGCAGGGGCAGGTCGGCCAGGGCGGCCGGGGGAGCGAGCAGCAGCGCGAGGAGGAGCATGCCGCGGAGGGTACCGCGGCGGCGAGCGGGCGCGGCTGCCCGCCTGGGGCGGGTGTCCGCGCCCACACGCGGGCGTCTCGGATCGGGTCGAATCCGTGTCATTTCGGGTCACCCGAAACGACACAGGCTCACCCGGCGGACTCCGAGAGGGCCTGCTGCTGGGCCTCGGTCAGGCCGGGGTGCTCCTCGGGCTGCTGGGTGCGGATCGTGGTGACCGGGCAGGTGGCCCGGCGCATCACGTTCTCGGCCACCGAGCCCTCCACGATGCGCCGCAGGCCGGTGCGGCCGTGGGTGCCCATGATGATCATGCTGGCGCTCACCTCGCGGGCGACGTCGAGGATGGCCTCGACCACCTCGCCGTGCTTCAGCGCGATGCGCACGCCGCAGCCGGCGTCAACGAAGACGTTGGACAGCGGCTCGAGGTGCTTCTGGGCGTCGGCGTCGAGGTACTCGATCGCCTTGACCGCCTCGGCGCTGCCGTGGGGGTGGATCAGGGTGTCGGCGGGGAGCCCCGCGGGCAGCTTGACGACGTAGAGCAGCACCACGTCGGCCTTGAGGCGCCCGGCGAGGTCGGCGGCCGAGGCCACGACCTCGTAGGCGCAGCCGGTGTAGTCGACGGGGACGAGGATCGAGTCCTTGCGCATGTGGTCCTCCAGGGAGAGCGAGCATACCGTATGCAAGCCGCGGGCCAGGGCCGCAGCCCCGCTGGCACGGGCGTTGCTGCACGGCGCGGGCGACCCTCGGAGGAACCATGTCCTGGCTCAGCAAGCTCTTCGGCGGCGGCGCGCCCCGCCCCGCCACGCCCTCCTTCCGCTGCGACGGCGCCACGGCCCGCAAGCTCGTCGCCGCCGGCGCGCAGTTCCTCGACGTGCGCACGGGCGTCGAGCACCGCCAGGGGCACATCCCCGGGTCGCTCAACATCCCCGTCGACGAGCTGAGCCGGCGCCTGGACGAGGTCGCCACCGATCGGCCCGTGGTCGTCTACTGCCGCTCGGGGGCCCGCAGCGCGCGCGCCGTGCAGCTCCTCCGGGGCAACGGGCTCACCGATCTGCACGACCTGGGACCGATGACGGCGTGGTGAGCGGGCAGGGGCGGGATAGGCCCCGGCCCCTGTCGGAGCCGCGCTCCGCCGGAGGCACCATGCTCGACGCCATCTCCGCCAAGGTCGACCAGGGCCGGCGCATCGACCGGGCCGAGGCCGCCTGGCTGTGGGCGCACGCCCCCGACGCCGCGCTGCAGGCGCTCGCCGGCCGGGTGCGGGCGCGCTTCCACCCGCCCGACCGTGCGACCTACCTGGTGATGGGGATCGTCAACTACACCAACGTCTGCGTCGCCCGGTGCGACTACTGCGCGTTCTACCGCTTCCCCGGCGCGCCCGACACCTACCTGCTGACCGAGGAGCAGGTGGCGAAGCGCATCGCCGGGATCATCGGCCTGGGCGGCACGATGGTCAGCTTCAACGGTGGCTTCCACCCGCACCTGCGCATCGAGGACTACACGCGCCTGTTCCAGGGGCTGCGGGCGCGCTTCCCCGACACCGTGACCTACTACGAGATGACGGTGGCGGAGTTCATGTTCATCTGCAAGCGCACCGGCATCTCCTACGCCGACGGCGCGCGGCAGTTCAAGGACAGCGGCACCCAGTGGATCAGCGGCGGCGGGGCCGAGGTCCTGGCCGACAGCTTCCGGCTGCGGCACAGCCCGGGCAAGTACAAGGTCGAGGACTTCTACGCCGCGCAGGCCGCGGTGCTGGACGCCGGGCTGGGCAGCACGGCGACCATGGTGATCGGCTTCGACGAGACGCTGGACGAGCGCCTGGAGCACCTCGACCGCCTGCGCCGCTTCCAGGACGAGCGCGTGGCGAGCGGCGGCAACCGGCTGGCGAGCTTCCTGTGCTGGACCTACAAGCCGTGGAACACCGAGCTGGGCGGCGGCGAGCTCCGCACCGACGAGTACCTGCGGTGGCTCGCCATCTGCCGGCTGTTCCTGGACAACTTCGAGCACCTGCGGACCAGCGTCCTCACCCGCAACGAGGACGCCCTGCTGGGCCTGCGCTACGGCGCCGACGACTTCGACCTGCCGACCGAGGACGAGGTCACGCAGAAGGCGGGCGCGACGATCAGCCTGGAGTTCGAGCGGATCCTGGACAGCGCGCGGAAGCTGGGCTTCACGCCGGTGCACCGGGCCCCGCTGCCGGTGTCGGCGGGGCGGTAGGCGCGCCCGGCGGGGCAGCCGCCGCCGAGGGGCGCGGGAGCGCGGCGCGCGCGGGCAGCGCGCGGGCGGTCGCCCGAAACCGCGCGCACAGGGGGAGACAGGGCGGCAGACCCGGGCTATGATCGAGGCACTCGTGTGAAGGGCATGATGATCCTCGTGCGAACCACCGGCTTCCTCCTCGGCTCCCCGCTGCTCCCCGTCCCGGGTCAGAGCGCGCGGTAGTCCGTCGCCTCCGCGCGCAGCGCGGGGCGCACACCCATCCAGTCGAGGCGCTCGTCGCCTCGGGGTCCCGGCCGCGCCGGGTGCCGCCCCACCTCTACCCAAGGAGGACCCGTGCGAGTCATCGCCGTCCTGCTCCTGACCGCAGTCATCCTCTCGATCTCCTTCGCCCTGTTCGGCAGCACGGCCGGTGTGGTCGGTGGGCTGCTGGCTGTCGCGGCCGCGCTGGGCCTGTCCGACCTGCTCCAGTCCCGGCACGCCATCCGCCGCAACTTCCCGGTCGTGGGGCACGTCCGCTACCTGATGGAGTCGGTGCGCCCGGAGCTGCACCAGTACTTCGTCGAGTCCGACCAGGACGGCACGCCGTTCAGCCGCGAGCTGCGCTCGGTGGTCTACCAGCGCGCCAAGCGGCAGATCGACACCGTGCCCTTCGGGACGCGACACGACACCTACGGCGCGGGCCACGAGTGGGTGAGCCACACGCTGGTCCCGTCGCGGATCGACGAGGCGCGGATGCGGCGCGTGATCGGCGGGAGCCGCTGCAAGCAGCCCTACGACGCGAGCATCTTCAACGTGAGCGCCATGAGCTTCGGCGCCCTGTCCAAGAACGCCATCCTGGCCCTGAACGGAGGCGCGGCCCGGGGCGACTTCGCGCAGAACACCGGCGAGGGCGGCGTGAGCCCGTACCACCTCGCCCCGGGTGGGAGCCTCATCTGGCAGATCGGGACGGGCTACTTCGGCTGCCGGACCCCCGACGGGCGCTTCGACGTCGAGCGCTACGCGGCGATGGCCGCCCGGCCCGAGATCAAGATGATCGAGATCAAGCTGTCCCAGGGCGCCAAGCCCGGCCTGGGGGGCATCCTGCCAGCGTCCAAGCTCACGCCAGAGATCGCGGAGATCCGCGGCGTGCCGCTGGGCCACGACGTGCACTCGCCGCCCGCGCACACCGCCTTCTCGACGCCGACGGAGCTGCTGGTCTTCCTCGACCTGCTGCGCGAGCGCTCCGGCGGCAAGCCGGTGGGGTTCAAGCTGTGCCTGGGCTCCCTGACGGAGTTCGTGGCCATCTGCAAGGCGATGGTCGAGACCGGGCTGCCGCCCGACTTCATCAACGTCGACGGCGCCGAGGGCGGCACCGGCGCGGCGCCGCTGGAGTTCACCAACCACGTCGGCACCCCCCTGGAGGACGCCCTCGTCCACGTGCACAACTGCCTGGTCGGCTTCGGACTGCGCCACGAGGTCACGATCATGGCCACCGGCCGCAACGTGACCGGCTTCGATCTCGTCAAGCGCATCGCGCTGGGCGCAGACACCTGCGGCTCCGCCCGCGCCATGATGCTGGCCCTGGGGTGCATCCAGGCGTTGCAGTGCAACACCAACACCTGCCCGACCGGCGTCGCGACGCAGAACCCCTGGCTGGTGCGGGGGCTCGACGTGCCCGACAAGACCGCGCGCGTCGCGAGCTACCACCAGCAGACCGTCGCGGCGGCCCGGACGATCCTGGAGGCGATGGGCCTGGACGGACCGGAGGCGCTGCGACCCGCGCACATCCACCGCCGGCTGGCCAGCGGCGAGGTGCGGCGCTGCGATCAGCTCTACACCTTCGTCGCGGCGGGCTCCTTCCTGCGGGGCGAGGCCCCCGCGCCGTACGCGGACGCCCTGGAGTCGGCCCGCGCCGACTCGTTCGCGCCTGCCCCTCGGCGGGCACAGCCGGATTCCAGCCGGGAATCCAACCACATGGACCTTAGACGCAAGGAGGTCAACGTCATGACAGACTGGAAGCGCCTGCAAGGCGACACCCCGATCCTGGTCACCGAGCAGGACCACGCCCGGCTCACGGCGCTGCTGCGCAGCGCCCCCGCGGAGGACGTCGACGCGGGCCTCGACGACGAGCTGGATCGCGCCACCGTCGTGCCGCCGGAGCGCATCCCACCCGACGTCGTGACGATGAACTCCGAGGTCGAGTACGTCGACGAGGACACCGGCCGCGTCTCGCGCTTCCGGCTGGTGTACCCCAAGGACGCCAACCCCTCGGAGGGCAAGCTCTCGGTGTTCGCGCCGATCGGCAGCGCGCTGCTGGGGCTCTCGGTCGGCCAGTCCATCGCCTGGGGCCTCCCGCAAGGCCGCACCCGTCGGGTGCGCGTGCTGCGCATCGGGTACCAGCCCGAGGCGGCGGGGCACTGGGACCTGTAGCCCGCGCGGCGGGGTCCCCGAGCGGGGGCGG
>JAKLKF010000228.1 GCA_023150805.1 Myxococcota bacterium
CGCGGTCGTAGCCGCCGCCGCCGTCCCCGCCGCGCTCCCCGCCGCCGCCCAGGAAGTGCACGACGTCGGCCACGATCTCGGTCGAGTAGCGGTCCTTGCCCTCCTTGTCCTGCCACTTGCGGGTCTGGATGCGGCCCTCGACGTAGAGCTGGCGGCCCTTCTTGCAGAACTTGGAGACGTTCTCGGCGGTGCGGCCGAAGACGACCACCGTGTGCCACTCGGTGTGGTCGCTCCAGTTGTTGTCCTTGTCGCGCCGCCGCTCGGTCGTCGCGATGCGCAGCGTGGCGACCGGAGTGCCGCCGCCGGTGGTGCGAAGCTCGGGGTCCTGGCCGAGGTTTCCGACGAGGATGGCCTTGTTGACCGACATCTGGCGCTCCGGTGCGAGGGGAGGGGCAACCCTACCGCGTCGCCCCGGGCGTTGCACCCGGTCAGGCGCCGGTGTCCCCCGTGTCGCCCGTCCCACCCGTGGTCCCTCCGGTCGTCCCGCCGGTCGTCGCCCCGCCTGCCAGCCAGCCCGCGAAGGTGCCCGCGTCGAGCAGCAGCTCGAGCTGGTCCGCCCAGGCATCCTCCTGGGCCTGATCGACCTGGTCGACCTCGGCGCAGAGCCGCAGGCCGTCGTCGATGTAGGCCTCCTCCTTCTCGTTGTGGAAGTGCACGCCGAAGTTGCTGGGCGCGTAGTAGGTGTCCGACCGGCTTGTGCCCCCCCAGGCCGCGTAGGTGCCGCCGCCAGGGAAGCCGAAGGGGTACTCCGCCTCCAGCGCCGCCCGGCTCACCTCGTCGAGCACGGCCCAGGAGCTGCGCACCTCCAGGTCGCGCAGGCCCAGCGGGCTCTCGCAGCCGCTGAAGGCGCCCAGCAGCGAGGGGTTCTGGTCGTCGGGGTCGCAGATCCCCTCCTGGCGCTCCTCGGGATCGTAGGGGTGGCGCCAGTTCTCGACGCTGGCCGCGGCGTGTAGAAGCTCGCCGACCGTGCACAGCCGCCGCCCGTGCTGGCTGAGCAGGGCCTCGACCGCCGGGAGCTGGTCGACCTCCAGCCCGTCCCCGGGCCAGTCCTGGCCCGCGAAGCCGGGCAGCGGGTACTTCGCGATGCAGGTGGCGCTGAGGTCGTAGTCGACCTGCCGCAGCGCGGTGCCCGGGTAGGCGCCCAGCACCGCCTCGTCCCACTCCCCCAGGCTGGCCTGGACCTCGGCCACCTCGATCATCCCCTCCGGGCAACGCGCGCTGGTGCCGCCGCCTCCGCCGCCGCCCGAGGGGAAGGTCGGACCGTCGTCCCCGCAGGCCGACAGACCCGACAGGGGCAGCAGGGCGAGGGCGAGCGAGGGCAGGGCGGACATGCGGGCTCCGTGCGGGAGCGCACCTTAGCATCCCCCTCCCCCGGCCCGTGGCGGCCCGACGGAGTAACAGGCGGCATGCGAACCGAGCACCGCATCCTGCGCGGCGACGCCCGCGACCTCTCGGCGCTGCCTGACGGCAGCGTGCACCTGGTGGTCACCTCGCCGCCCTACCCCCTGGTGGCGATGTGGGACGGGGCCTTCGGCCAGATGTCGCCCGCCGCCGCCGCCGCCCTGGGGGCCGAGGACGCCGCCACCGCCTTCGAGGCGATGCACCAGCAGCTCGACGCCGTCTGGGCGCACTGCCAGCGGCTGCTGGTCGACGGGGGCTTCCTGTGCGTCAACATCGGCGACGCCGCGCGCACCGTGGGCGGCCGCTTCGCGCTGTGGCCCAACCACGCGCGCATCCTGACGGCGGCGCTGCGCCTGGGCCTGACCGTGCTGCCCGACGTGCTGTGGCGCAAGCCCAGCAACGCGCCCAACAAGTTCATGGGCTCGGGAATGCTTCCGGCTGGCGCCTACGTGACCTACGAGCACGAGTACGTGCTCATCCTGCGCAAGGGCGGCCCGCGGGAGATGTCCGCCGCCGACCGCGAGCGCCGCCAGCGCAGCGCCATGTTCTGGGAGGAGCGCAACGCCTGGTTCAGCGACCTGTGGAGCGATCTGAAGGGCACCCGGCAGGAGCTGGACCGCGGCACGCGGGAGCGCAGCGGCGCGTTCCCCGTCGAGCTGCCCTGGCGGCTGATCCAGATGTACTCGCTGTACGAGGACGTCGTGCTCGACCCCTTCGCCGGCACCGGCAGCACCGCGCTGGCCGCCGCCGCCTCCGGCCGCAGCAGCGTCGGCGTCGAGCAGGACCCGGCCCTGGTGGCGCTGGCCCGGCAGCGGCTGGCCCAGGCCCCATCCCTGGGCCGCGAGCGGGCCGAGGACCGGCTCTACGCCCACCGCGAGCTGATCTCCGCCCGGCTGCGGGCAGGAAAGGAGGCCGCCCACCACAACGCCGTCCTCGACGTGCCCGTGATCACCAGCCAGGAGTGCCAGCTCACCCTGCTCGTGCCGCGGGCGCTCTCCTGGACGGAGGAGGGGGCCACCGTCGAGCATGGGCCCCCTCCTCCGCCGGCCCAGGCGGCGCTGCCGTTCGCCTGATGCAGAGCCCGACCCACCCCGCCGTCCGTGCCTGGCTGAACGTCGTCTTCGGGCTGATTGTCCTCATGGTCGCCATCGGCGGTGTCACCCGGCTCACGGGGTCGGGACTGTCGATGGTGGAGTGGCGACCGCTGATGGGTGCGATTCCACCGCTGTCGCAGGCGCAGTGGCATGCGGTCTTCGCCGACTACCAGCAGACGCCGCAATTCGCGCGAGTCAACTCGTGGATGACGTTGTCTGATTTTCGGCGGATCTTCTTCTGGGAGTATGTGCATCGGCTGCTCGGGCGCGGGATCGGCGTCGCCGTGCTCGTGCCGTGGTTCTGGTTCCTCGCCCGGAAGATGCTCGCGCCCCGGCTGGCTCGACAGCTCTTCGGCCTCTTCGTGCTTGGCGGTCTGCAAGGCGCGCTCGGCTGGTTCATGGTCAAGAGTGGGTTGCAGGACGAGCCGAGGGTCAGCCACCTGCGCCTGGCCGCACACCTGCTCATGGCCTTCGGCCTGGCCCAGGCGGTGCTGTGGGTGCGCCTGTCGCTGGACCCGCCGGCTGGTGCTGGCCGCCCGATCGGCCCCGCCGCCCGCGTCGCCCTCGTCCTGGCATTCGGCGCCATCCTGGTCCAGAGCGCCTGGGGCGCGTTCATGGCGGGCACCCGCGCGGGGCTGTTTGCACAGAGCTTCCCGGACGTCAACGGAGTCTACAGTCCGGTGGCGCTCGCCTCGGGAGGATCGATCTGGCGGGCGGTCGTCATGGAGCCGGGACCGATCCACGCCATGCACAGGTTGATCGCCTGGGCGCTGGTTCCCCTGCTGGCTGGCGTGGTTGTGGTGCTGTGGCGCGACGGGGTGCCCGGGGTACGCCGTCCGGCGGCCCTGCTGCTTGCACTCCTGGTCCTGCAGCTCGCCCTTGGCGCTGCGACGGTCATCTACAGGGTCCCGACGGGCCTGGCGACGCTCCACCAGGTGACCGCCTTGCTCCTGCTGTCGACGGTGACGCTGGCGGCGGCCCGTGGCCGTGGAGCGGCGAGGCATCGGTGCCCGCCAGCCCAGGTGGCGCTACCATTCCCATGATGCCCGGCTCCTCCGCCCCCGCCGAGATCACCGCCGCCGCCGCCCTGCTGCGCGCCGGCGAGCTGGTCGCCTTCCCGACGGAGACCGTGTACGGCCTGGGCGCCGACGCGCGCAACCCGCTGGCAGTGCGGCGGATCTTCGCGGCCAAGGGCCGGCCCGCCGACCACCCGCTGATCGTACACCTGGCCCCCACGGTGGACCCGGCGCAGGCGCTGTCGGCCTGGGCCATCGTCGACGAGCGCGCCCGGCTCCTGGTCCGCGCCTGCTGGCCTGGACCCCTGACCGTGGTCCTGCCGCGCGCCGAGGGCGTGCTCGACGAAGTGACGGGGGGCCTGGCCACCGTGGGTCTGCGCATGCCCTCGCACCCGGTCGCCCAGGCTTTGCTCACGACCTTCGGCGACGGGGTAGCGGCCCCCTCGGCCAACCGCTTCGGCCGGGTGAGTCCGACCACCGCCGCGCACGTGAGGGCCGAGCTGGGCGACGAGCTGCGGGTCCTGGACGGCGGCCCCTGCCAGGTGGGCGTCGAGAGCACCATCGTCGACCTGTCGGGCGCGCTGCCGGCCATCCTGCGGCCGGGGGCCGTCACGGCCGAGCAGGTGCAGGCCCTGCTGGGGCCCTTGGCCCCCTCGTCGACCACGCGCGCGCCGGGCACGCTGGAGGGCCACTACGCGCCCCACACCTCGCTGCGCCTGTCGACCGATCCGCAGGCCGAGGCCGAGGCCCTACGCGCCCGGGGCCTGCGCGTGGCGATCCTGCCGGCCGGCGACCCCGCCGACCACGCCCGGCGGCTGTACGCCGAGCTGCGCCGGCTGGACGGGCTGCAGGTCGACGTGCTGGTGGCCGAGCCGGCGGCCGACGAGGGGCTGGGCCGGGCGATCAACGACCGCCTGCGCCGCGCCGCACGCGGGGCGGAGGGCTGAAGGGCCGCCTCAGATCTCCCGCGACCAGTCCTCGACGCGGGCGACGTAGAGGTTGTGGATGCGTGGCTCCTGCGGCGGATCGTCGCGCAGCCGGCGCTCCAGCTCGGTGACCAGGCAGTCGAGCACGCGGCTGCGGGCGAGCGCGATGCCCGAGCGCTGCCGGTAGCCGACCAGGAAGTCGTCCAGCATCTCGGGGTTGGTCGCGAACAGGCTGGCGCCCAGCTCGCCCAGGTCGGCCTCGCGCGGGCCCCAGTGGGCGCAGGTCCAGTCGACGATGCCCACCAGCTTCCAGCCCTGGCCGAGCTGGAAGTTGCCCAGCACGTTGCCCAGGTGGAAGTCCATGTGCAGCAGGCGCGCGTCGGACAGGTCCGCGCCGGGCAGGTCGGGGATGATGCCAGGGCTGTCGGGCCGCCGGACCCGGTGGATCTCGGCCATCATCCGCCCCATCTCGACGCAGACCATGCGCAGCGTGCGCGGGTCCATGCCGTGCTTGAACAGGGTGGCCTCGGGCGGGGTGCCGGCGACCACGCCCATCAGCGCGCCTGGCGGGTCGCCCGGCAGGAGCTGGTAGGGCTCGGGCACGGCGGGGAAGCCCGCGACCTTGGCCGCGACCAGCGAGATGGCGTGGGCCTCGGTCGCCAGGGCCACCATCGGGACGCGCGCGGGCCAGTGCGGGTCCCGCCAGTCGGCGCGGGGGATCTTGCCCATGCGCACGGTGCCGTCGGCCAGGACCACGTGGAAGAGGTGGTGCTCCCGACCGCTGCGCGCTGCGCGGACCGACTGCACCGCGACCCCGCTGCGCACCAGGAGCTGGCGCATGACCTCTTCGGGAGGATCGGCGGCCACGGCGTGCTCCGGGGGGTGGGCGTCGGCGGGTGGGCACAGCGCCCAGGCAGACCCCTGCACTCTACGACAGCGCGGGCCTGGGACCACCGTGCCCCTGCGTCCGCCGGGGCGATTGGCGGGATTCTCGCTACCCGGGTTAGCAAGTCGGCCCTCATCCCCCCCCCTTCCCCCCTGTGGAGAAATCATGCGCAAGCTCGTCCTCGCGACCCTGTTCCTCGCTGCCTGCGGCGGCGCCTCCGAGACCCCGGCCCCCGCGCCGGCCCCGGCTCCCGAGCCGGCCCCGGCCGCCGCTCCGGCCCCGGCCCCGACCCCCGAGCCGGCCCCGGCCGC
>JAKLKF010000229.1 GCA_023150805.1 Myxococcota bacterium
CAGGTATTATAACGTATTGCCTGACACCGAGCGCGCGAGGGCGACGGGCCAGGTGGCGGCGCCGAGCAGGCCGAGGGGCGGGGGGGAGAGGGGGGCGCGCAGGGCGGGGGACCAGGGGGTGCCGGACACCCCGGGGGCGGCGGGCTCGAGGACGAAGAAGGCGGCGCCCTCGCCGGCGGGCTGGCCGCCCAGCAGCAGCGCGGCGCCGACCAGGGACTCGGAGGCGCCGGCGACGACCAGGTCGGCGCGGCCCAGGGCGACGGCGCGGGCGCCCTCGACCAGGGCGGACCAGCCCCCCTCCTCGCCGTCGCACAGGTTCAGGTTGGTGCCCTGCAGGTCGTGGATGGCGCTGGCGAAGCCGAGCACGTTGTTGGACAGTCCCTTGACCAGCCACAGGGGGTGGATGAGGCGCACGCCCTCGGTGGCGAAGCGGTGCAGGTCGAAGCGCCCGTCGGGGCCGGTGCTGGCCTCCAGCGCGGGGCGCAGGTCCTCGGCCTCGCCGACCTGGGGACTGGCGCCGACGTACAGGCCGCGGCGGTGGGGGGGGATCGTGGACAGATCGGAGGGGTCGTCGCCCCGGCGTCGCTGCCGATCGGACAGGGCCAGGCGCACGGCGGCGACGCCGAGCTGGACGGCGCGGCTCATGAGCTTGAGCTGCTTGCGGTCGGCGATGTAGGCCGCGGCGCGGAAGTCCTCGACGGGGCCGGGACCCGCGCCGCAGATCAGGCCGACGCCGGTGATCAGGACGGGGCGGAGGGAGCGCTCAGGCACGGGCGAGCACCAGGGTGGCGTTCTGGCCACCGAAGCCGAAGGAGTTGGAGAGGATCACCTGGGGCGCCCGGGCGACCGGGGCGGAGAGCACGGGCACGGGGCAGGCCGGGTCGGGCTGTTCCAGGCCGTGGGTACCCGGCAGGAAGCCCTGCTCCAGGGCGGCGACGCAGGCGGCGGCCTCGACGGCCCCGGCGGCGGCGACGGTGTGGCCGACGGCGCCCTTGATGGAGCTGACGGGCACCCGCTCGCCCAGGACCCGGTGGCTGGCCCGGGCCTCGGCGATGTCGCCCACGGGCGGGCCCGTTGCGTGGGCGTTGAGGTAGTCGACGTCGCCGGGCGCCAGGCCGGCGTCGCGCAGCGCGGCCCGCATCGCCCGCTCGGCGCCCAGGCCCTCGGGGTGCGGCGCCGTCGCGTTCCAGCCGTCGACGCTGGTGCCCGCGCCGAGCAGCCGGGCGCGCGCGCGGGCGCCGCGGGCGGCGGCGTGCTCGGCCCGCTCCAGGACCAGGACGCAGGCGCCCTCGCCCAGCAGGAAGCCGTCGCGGCGGCGGTCGAAGGGCCGGCAGCGGTCGGGGGAGAGGGCGCCCAGCACGACGAAGGAGAGCAGACCCAGCGGGTGCAGCATGCTGTCGTGGCCGCCGACGACGGCCACGTCGGCCTGGCCGCGGCGCAGGGTCCACAGGCCCTCGGCGATGGCCTGGGCGGCGGCGGCGCAGGCCGAGAAGCTGGTGCCGACCGGGCCGGTGGCGCCCAGGCGGCGCACGACCTCCTCGGTGACGCGGGCCGGCATGTGGCGCCGCGGGCTGCTGTGGTGGGGCGAGAGATCGGCGCCCAGCGTGGACAGGTCGAAGCGCCCGTCGCGCAGGTGGGGGTAGGCGTCCTGGGCCAGCTCGTCGGGGGTGACGCTGGACAGCCCCGTCCCCAGGAAGACGGCGGTGCGGCGATCGGGGTCGACGGCGGGCAGGCCGGCGTCGGCCAGCGCCAGGTCCAGGGCCTCGAAGGCCAGCCAGGCCTTGCGGTCGTCGGGGAAGTCCGGCGCCTGCGCCGGGTCGGGACAGGCGGCCAGCCGGGTGACGGGCAGGGGGCTGTCGGCGGGGCGGTCGCAGGGGCGGTCGGTCCGCAGGGCCTGGGACAGCGCGTCGAGGCCCCGTCCGGCGGCGCACAGCAGGCCGACGCCGGTGATGAGCACCTCGCCCGGGGGCGCGCCGGGTGGGCCCATCACTGCCGCTCGCGGCGACATCACTGCCGCTCGCAGTGCGCCTCGCCGCCGGCGAAGCAGGCGTAGCGGCCGGCGGTGGCCTGCTCGACGACGGCGACCAGGCGGCTGCGGTCCTCCAGGATGGCGGTCACGACGCAGCGGTCGGCGGTGGCGAGAGGCACCTGGACCGGGCCGGCGCCGGTGGCCTCGCCGCCGGTGCAGCGGGCGGAGAGCTTGCGCGTGCCCTCGGCCAGCGAGGAGAAGGCCATCTCCGGGGCCGCGGCGGGAGGGGGCGGCGCCTGGGCAGCGGGCGGCTCGGCGGGCGGCGCCTCGGCGGGGGGCTGCTCGACGGGGGGGGCCTCGACGGGGGGGGCCTCGGCGGGCTCCTGCAGGGCCTCGGCCAGGGCGGCGGTCGGATCCTCGCCCGCCGGGGCCCCCAGGCCCACCGGGGCCACCTGTCGCCGCGACCACCACCAGGCGGCGCCGGCCAGCCCGCCGCCCGCGACGACCAGCAACAGGCAGCCGCCGAGCATCCCGCCGACGACGATGGCCATGCGGCTTCCGCCCCCGCGGGCGGGGACCGGAGCGGCGGCGGGCCAGACCGAGGCGACCGGCGGCGGGGCCAGGGCGACCGGACCGTCCACGCGCCCTGCCGTGCTGTCCTCGGGGTCGACCATGGTCGGCGCGCCCTCGTCGGCCTGGGGCGCCTCGGGCGGTGGGGGGGCCGGCTTGGCGGGCGCGCCGGTGGCGGGCGCCAGGCCGGGGCTGGCGGGGGTGAAGGCAGCGGGGGTGAAGGCGGTCGGCGCGCCGACGGCCCCCTCGCCGCCCACCGGGCCGGGCCAGCTCGGCCGCGGCGGCACGCCCGGGGTCAGCGCGCGGGCGGGGGCCAGCGCCTCGCCGGCGGGCTCGGGGAGCGCGGTCGGATCGAGGTGCGGCCCGACGTAGGTCGGGCGCTCGGTCCACTCGTCCCCGGCGTCCTCGTCCAGGACCGGCGGCGCGAGGGTGACGGCGGAACGTGGCGGCGCGGCGGGGTCGGGCACCGGCGCGGCGGTCGCGAAGGCCGGCGAGGTCAGGACCGGGCGCAGGCCCGCCGACGAGTCCTCCAGCTCGCGCAGGGCGCCAGCGGCGAGGCGCTGGCCGATGTCGGCGCCGGGCGCCACCAGGGAGGGGCCGTCCTCGCCGAAGCCGCGGCTGATCGAGTCCTCGGTGCGCACCGAGTCGGTCAGGCCCCCGGCGTGGGCGGGCTCCCGGGCCAGGGCGTCGTGCAGGAGGGGCACCTCGCGCTCGGCCCAGGGCTGCAGCTCCTCGCCGTCGACCATGCGGGCCAGGGCCCGGCAGCGCTGCTGCAGCTCGGCCGCGGTGGGCCGGCGCTCGTGCTCGAAGGCCACCGCCGCGCGCACCAGGTCGGCCAGCTCGTTGGCGGCGGGCCCCCGGACGGCGGCGACGGCCCGCAGGTAGCTGATCCGGTCCTCGACGCTGGCGGCGTGCTGGTCGGGGCGCCCGCGCGCCTTGCCGAGCTTCTCCAGCGCCAGCAGCTCGTAGAGGGTGGCGCCCAGCGCGTAGACGTCGCCCGCGGGGGTCTCGGGCTCGAAGAAGAGCCGCTCGGGCGCCATGTAGTCGACGCTGCCGAACTGCAGCTCCTCGGTGTGGCTCTCGCGGTCGGCCAGGTCGGAGCGCGCGACGCCGAAGTCCAGGACCTTGACCTCGCCCTGGCGCTCCACCATCACGTTGCTGGGCTTGATGTCGCGGTGGATCACCCGCAGCGGCTTCTCGCCGGGCAGGGGGGGCCGGTTGTAGGCGGCGTCCAGGGCCCCGGCGACCGCCGCGACGACCTCCAGGGCGACCCGGGCGGGCGGCGGGCTGCCGGCCTCGGCCAGGTGGCGGATGATGGCCCGCAGGTCGACGCCCTCGATGTACTCCATCACCACCGCGGCCCGGCCGTCGATGCTGGTGAGGTCGCTCACGGTGATGATGTTGCGGTGGCGCAGCATGCCCAGCAGGCGCGCCTCGTCGCGGATGCGGCGGACCACCTCGTCGCTGTCGGTCCACTGGGCCTTGAGGATCTTGACCGCGGCGAGGCGGGAGAAGCCGTCGGGGTGGACCACCTTGCACAGGTAGACGGTGCCGAAGCCGCCAGAGGCGATCTCGCGCAGGAAGTGGAAGCGGCGGGCGTTCTCTCGGCTGGCCAACGGGCCTGCTCCGGGGCGGTGGGCGCGGCGGGCACGGTAGCACGCCGGGCAGGGGGTTCAGGCAGGCAGGACCTGGATCGCGCAGGGAGGGGAGCCGGCGGCGACGAGGGCGGCGGGCCCGCCGGCGGCGACCCGGGCGCAGGCCAGCAGCAGGGCGAGGGCACCGTCGGCCGCGCCACAGGCGCCGAGGGCGAGCCGGTGGGCGGCGACCGCGTCGGGCGGCGAAGCGGCGGCCCCCGGGTCGGCGAGCAGCGCCAGGCGGCAGAGGGCGCCCGGGGTGCCCACCGGCGCCAGGAGCAGGACGGCGGCGGCCTCGCCGGGCAGGTCCGAGTGCCCCAGGCGGCGCAGGTCCCGGGCGGGACCCAGGGCGACCAGGCTGTCGCTGCCGCCCGCCAGGGCCGCCGGGCAGCGCCCCTCGTGCAGGGCCCACAGCGCGGCGCGGACGGCGTGCAGGCTGGCCTCGGGGCCGCCGGCCCAGGCGCCGTTGGGCCCGCCCAGGTCCAGGTGGATGGCGGCGTGGGCCAGCGCCATGTTCGGCAGCGTCCGCAGGGGCAGCAGCGGGGGGTAGAGGTCGCGGCCGGGCCCGGCCAGCAGCGCGGGGTCCAGCCGGCCGTCGCGGGCCGAGGCGGCCAGGGCAGCCTCGCTGGCGCCGTCGTCGGGGGGCTCGGCGCCGACGCCGAGGTAGACGCCGAGGTCCAGGCGTGGCCCCGGCCACGCGGCCAGGGCAGCGCCGCAGGCCGGCAGCGCCAACGCGGACGGGCGGGCGAGCAGCTTGGCGTCCTTGCGCTGCTTGAGCCAGGGGCGCAGGTCGGGGCCCTCGACCACGGCCGCCCGGGGGGCGGGCAGGGGCTGGAGGTGCGCGCGGGGCAGCAGGGCCGTCTCGCCCGCGTCGACGCGCGCCAGGACCCCGGCGGGCTCGTCGCCGAGGGCACAGCGCAGGCCCATGCCCACGACGGCGGCGACGGGCGAGCCGGAGGGGGGCGCGCCCACCTCAGGGTCCTTCGACGGCGGAGACGATCACGGTGCCGTTGCTGCCGCCGAAGCCGAAGGCGTTGCTCATCGCGTGCACGATGCGGACCCGGCGGGCCTGGCCGCGGACGTGGTCCAGCGCGCAGAGCGGGTCGGGGCGGTCGAGGTTGACCGTCGGGGGCAGCAGGCCGTCCCGCACCGCGAGCAGGCACAGGGCCACTTCGACCGCGCCGCAGGCGGCGACCAGGTGGCCCATCCCGCCCTTGGTGGAGCTGACCGGCAACGTCGCGGCCCCGGGGCCGAAGACGCGGTGCACGCCCGCGCTCTCGCTCTGGTCGTTCTGGACGGTGCTGGTGCCGTGGGCGTTGAGGTAGCCCACCTGCTCCGGCGCGAGGCCGGCGTGGTCGAGGGCGGCCTGCATGGACAGGGCGGCGCCGCGCCCGTCGGGGGGCGAGTCCGTGATGCGCCAGGCGTTGCAGGAGCAGCCGTAGCCGCGG
>JAKLKF010000022.1 GCA_023150805.1 Myxococcota bacterium
CGCGCAGTTGTCGATCACGCCGTCGCCGTCGGCGTCGATGCCGTCGGGGTCGGAGACGTCGGCGATGTCGCAGTAGTCCTCCCAGTAGCCGTCGCCGTCCTCGTCGGCGGGCAGGATGGTCACGCAGGAGAAGGTGGTGCTGCCGTAGATGGCCGACCAGTAGAAGCCGGCGCTGGGATCGACCAGGTTGGTGGCGCGGATCTGCCACTCCAGCAGGTCGCCTTCGCCCGAGGGGGTCCAGGTGTCGAGCACGTAGGACCAGGTCGGGCCGGCGTGCCCGCCGGAGGAGGAGCTCAGGGAGGTCCAGGGGCCCGGGGCGTCCCCGACCAGGGTGGCGCCCGACAGGGTGGCCGAGGTCGATCCGCAGGTGCTGCCGTAGTCGCCGAAGACGACCCAGCCCAGGTTGTAGCTGCCGGGAACCGCCTGCTGGAAGCCGAAGGTGTACAGGTAGGTGCCCGAAGACTCCGCCTCGACCGTGTAGTACAGCTCGACGTCGGCGGCGGTGGCCGGGGCGGACAGCAGGGCGAGCAGGGCGGCGGCAGCGGGCATCGGACCTCCAGGGGGGAGCTTTCAGTGTGCCACCATGGTGACGGAGATGAGGAGATTATTTCTCGCCGGTCCCCTTCGGCCGGGTCAGCCGTGCAGCCACGCGATGACGGGCACGCCCACCGCCAGGCTGGCCAGCGTGCTGGCCAGGCCCAGCCGCGTGTACTCCCAGAAGCCCAGGTCGTGGTGGGGCCGGGCGGCCTCGGCCACGATCAGGTTGGCCATCGAGCCGACCAGGGTCAGGTTGCCCGCGACCGTGGAGGTGAAGCCCAGCAGCACCCAGCCCAGGTCGCCCGCGCCGGCCTCGCCCAGCTCCCGGCCGAAGAGCAGGACGAAGGGCACGTTGCTCAGCAGGTTGCTGCCAGCGACCACCAGCAGGGTGAAGGTGGCGGCGCCGGGCAGGTCCGTGAGCGAGGCGTGGGCGGCCAGCGCCTGCAGGGGCCCGGCCAGCATGCCCTGGTGCTCGACGCCGGCCATCACGACGAACAGGGCCGCGAAGAAGACCAGCAGGGTCCAGTCGACCTTCGCGAAGATGTGGGCCGGGTCCTCGCGGTGGCTGATCACCAGCAGGGCGGCGGCACACAGGCCCGTCCAGGCCAGGTCCGCGCCCAGCAGGAAGGCGACGCAGACCCCCAGCAGCACGGCCAGGGTCAGCGGCCGCGGGCGCGCCGGGGTCGACGGGGCACCGGCGGCGAAGCGGGCGGGCAGCCGCCGGCGGTAGAGCAGGGCGAGCAGCCCCAGGTGGGCGAGCAGGGCGACCAGCACCGCCGGGCCGGCCAGCGACAGGTAGCGGGCGTAGGAGACGCCGCTCATCGCGCCCACGAGCACGTTCTGGGGGTTTCCGACCAGGGTCGCGGCGCTGCCCAGGTTGGCGGCGGTGGCCAGGGCCAGCAGGTAGGGCGGCAGGGGCAGGCCCCGGGCCAGGCAGAAGCGCACGACCAGCGGCGTGAGCAGCACGCAGACCGTGTCGTTCATCACCAGGGCCGACAGCAGGGCCGAGGACAGGGTCAGGCCCACCAGCGCCGCCCACGGCGTCGGCGCCCGGGAGAGCAGCCGCCCCTCCAGCCAGGGCATCACGCCGTCGTGGTCCAGGTAGCCCCCGAGCAGCATCATCCCCAGCAACAGGGCCAGGGTCCGCGGGTCGGCGGCCTGCAGGGCCGGCTCGGGGCCCAGCACCCCGAAGACCACGGTGAGCACGGCGCCCAGCAAGGCGCCGGCGGGCCGGCCGATGGGCAGCCAGTGGAGCTGCCGCCCGGCGATCAGGGCCATCGTGATGGCCAGGACGACGATGGAGGTCAGGGCGGGCCCCTCCTCGGGGCGCGGCCACCTATCCAGGGCCCGCGCTACACTGCGCCAGCTCGGAGGACCCCATGCACTCCCTCTCCCTCGCCCTGACCCTGCTGGCCTGCCAGGCGACCACCGGCCAGGTCCTGCCCGACTTCTCGCTGCAGGACGTCAACCCCGTCTCGACCACCTACCTGGCCCAGGTCTCGCCCCGCGAGAAGCTGGACAAGGTCACGGCCTGGTACTTCGGGCACAGCACGTGAGGGTACTGCCGTAGCCAGTTCGGCTACCTGGGTGCCCTGCAGGCCGAGTACGACGCCGGCGCCGTCGAGCTGCTGGGCGTCAACGAGCGGGGCGAGGAGTCCGGCAACGAGACCATCGGCGAGGAGGCCAGCCTGCCCTGGCTGCAGGACACGGCCGAGGTCGACGCCTGGGGCCTGTGGCAGGTGGAGTGGCGCGACGTGGTCGTGCTCGACCGCGACAACGCCGAGGTGGGCCGGATGAACCTGACCGAGTACGATCTCGCCGACCCGGACAACGTGCAGCGCCTGCGGGAGCTGCTCGACCAGGCAGGAGCAGAGTGATGAAGGTGATCCTGGACTTCAGCGTGGTGCCCCTGGGCGTCGGCGTCAGCGTCAGCGAGCACGTCGCCGCCTGCCAGCGCGTGCTGGAGGAGGCCGGCCTCGAGCACCGGATGCACGCCTACGGCACCAACGTCGAGGGCGAGTGGGACGAGGTGATGGCGGCGGTCAAGCGCTGCCACGAGGTGCTGCACGCCGCGGGCGTGCCGCGCATCAGCACCTCGATCCGCCTGGGCACCCGCACCGACCGCGACCACAGCCTGCAGGCCAAGCTCGACAGCGTGCAGCAGAAGCTGGCCGCTACCAGGCCGCGTTCGGGCTGAGGGCCAGGCCGGCCACGCCGCCGGTGGGCAGCCAGCTCACGTCGCCCTCGTCGTAGCCCTGGGCGCTGCCGCGGTAGACCGGGCAGGCCGCCTGCTCCCCCTCGGCGCCGTAGTAGCTGGCGAAGACCAGCTCGGGCCAGCCGTCCCCGTCCAGGTCGCCGGCGGCGACGGCCCCGGCCCCGGGGCTGTACAGCCGCGTCTTGTCGTAGACGGACCAGCCCTGGTCCGAGCCCCAGTAGACGACGCTGTCGACCTGGGGGTCGAAGCCCTCCTCGAAGCTGTTGGCCAGCACGATCTCGTGGTGCCCGTCGCCGTCCAGGTCGGCGATGACGGCGTCGACCGCGCCCTGGCCCTCCAGCGCGACGCTGCGGCCGGCGTCGGGCCCCTCCGGCCCGCCCAGATACAGGGTGCTGTCGCACTCCGTCCCCCCGCACCAGTTGGTGAAGAGCAGGTCGGTGTGGCCGTCGCGGTCGGCGTCGGCGGCGACGACCCCCTCGGCGAAGACGGTGGGCAGGGTCGTCCAGGGCTCGAAGCTGCGGCCGTCGACGTTGCGGAACACGCTGCTGCTGGCGTCGAAGACCGTGCCGTGGGCGAAGGCGACGTCGTGGTCGCCGTCCCCGTCCAGGTCGGCGACGGCGGCCTGGGCCGCGCCGACGGTGGTCAGCTCGGTCACGGCGCTGGGGTCGAAGCCGTCGGGGCCGTTCCAGTAGATCCGGCTGGGGTTGGTGTAGGCCGCTTCAGTGACGTCGCCGCCGGCGTAGCGGTCGGAGAAGACCAGGTCCAGCCAGCCGTCCTGGTCCACGTCGACGGCCTGCACGTCGGCGGCGCCGATGGTGGGCAGGCCCAGCGGGGCGTCCGGCGAGGGGCCGTCGGCCGTGCCCCGGAACACCAGGCTGTCGATCTGCCGCTCCTGGCCGTCGCGGGTGGCCTGGGCGATCACCACCTCGAAGAAGCCGTCCTGGTCCAGGTCGGCGATGGCGGCGCCCATCGCGCCGGTCGTGGGCAGCTCCAGCGAGCGGGAGAAGCCGTCGGGGCCGCCGAACCAGGCCACGCTGGGCGCGTCGTAGCGGCCCTGCTCGTCCTGGGTGCGGGCCAGCACCAGGTCGGGCCAGCCGTCGCAGTCCAGGTCCCCGCAGGGCTGCAGGCCGCCGGTGTCCGCGGAGGGGGACGTGCAGGCGAGGGCGAGGGCCAGGGAGAGGGTCGGCGGCGGCATCCCGGCAGGGTAGCGCCGGCGAGGCGGCCGGGGTTCCCCCAACTCCGAGCGCCGGACCCACGAGGTGAGCCCGGCGCCGGATGCACTCTCCTTCCGTCGTCTCGTCGTCGTCCGCTACAACCTCCAGTCCGATCGAGGGGGGCGCGCGCGCCGGGGGTCGTCGAGGGGAGTCCAGGACCGCCCGGCGCCGCGTCTGGCCCCAGGTAGAGCACGCCGCGTGCCAGGTGGCGCCAACGCTGTCGCTGCCTGCGTCCTCGCCCGATCCGCGGGCCCGCGGGGCCCTGCACTGGAACGTTCCAGCGGCGCGTCGGCGCTGTGCCGCTGTTCCAGGTGGAACAGGGGTCGAGGGGCGAGCGGGTGGTTCCGCTTCGGTCAGGCGGGGTGACCCATGATGAACCATGATGACTCATCCCGCCGTCCGCCGGCCTCCCGGCGGCCCCGGGGCCTGGCACGGCCATTGCTTTCCGACCCTCGCCTCTCCCCACCCGGAGTCCCCCTCGTGCAGCTCCTCGCGGCCTTCCAGTCCGAGCAATTCACCCCCGGCAGCGCCCTGGCCGGCGGCGCGCTCATCGGCCTCGCCGCCTCGATCATGCTCCTCTTCAGCGGCCGGGTCGCCGGCATCAGCGGCATCTTCGGCGGCCTGTTGACCCCCAAGGCCGGCGACATCGGCTGGCGGGCCGCCTTCGTCGCGGGCCTGCTGGTCGGCGGCCTGCTGCTGGCCCTGGTCGCCCCCCAGGTCATCGCGCCCACCGCCCTGCGCTCGACTCCGGCGACCGTCCTGGCCGGCCTGCTGGTCGGCTTCGGCGTGCGCATGGGCAACGGCTGCACCAGCGGCCACGGCGTCTGCGGCCTGTCCCGCTTCTCGCGCCGCTCCCTGGTCGCCACCCTGTCCTTCATGGCCACGGGCTTCCTGACCGCCAGCCTGGTCCAGCTCGCGGCGGAGGGGCGCCTGTGAAGCCCGCCGCCATCGCCCAGCTCGCCGTCAGCTTCGTGGTCGGCCTGGTCTTCGCCCTGGGCCTGGGCCTGTCGGGCATGACCCAGGCCGACAAGGTCATCGGCTTCCTCAACGTGGCCGGCGCCTGGGACCCGTCGCTGGCCTTCGTGATGATGGGCGCCATCGCCGTGCACCTGGTCTTCTACCGCTTCACCGTGAAGCGCCCGAGCCCGCTGTTGGGTGGGCGCTTCGGCATCCCGACCCGGACCGACATCGACCCGCGGCTGGTCGGCGGCTCGGCCATCTTCGGCGTGGGCTGGGCGCTCGGCGGCTACTGCCCGGGCCCCGGCCTGGTCTCGGCCGCCTCGGGCGGCGCCAGCGCGCTGGTCTTCGTCGCGGCGATGACCGGCGGGATGCTGCTGTACCACGTGCTGCAGACCGGCTGGGAGGGCCGCGCCTCCCAGCCTGGGAGCCCCTCGTGACCTCCATGCTGCGCCGCTACCTGCCGCTCCTGGACCAGCTCCGGGGCCACGACGCCCGGGCGGTCAAGGGCGACGTCCTGGCCGGACTGACCACGGCCGTCATGCTCATCCCCCAGGCCATGGCCTACGCCATGCTGGCCGGCCTGGACCCGATCATCGGCCTGTACGCCTCGACCCTGCCGCTGGCGATCTACTCGCTGCTGGGCACCTCGCGGCAGCTCGCCGTGGGCCCGGTGGCGATGGTCTCGCTGCTGGTGGCCAGCGGCGTGGGCGCGGTCGCCGGCGCGGACCAGCCCGGCCAGTGGGCGGCGCTGGCGGCCCTGCTGATGCTGATGGTGGGCCTGATGCAGTGGGGCATGGGCCTGCTGCGGGTGGGCTTCCTGGTGAAGTTCCTGAGCCACCCGGTCATCGCCGGCTTCACCTCGGCCGCCGCCCTCATCATCGGCGCGAGCCAGCTCGGCCAGGTCATGGGCGTGAAGCTGGCCCAGAGCCACTACGTGCACGAGACCCTCCTGGAGGCCCTGCGGCGGGTGGGCGAGATCAACCCGCTCACGCTGGGCATCTCGGTGGCGACCATGGTGGTGCTCACCGCGCTCAAGCGCCTGGCCCCCAACTTCCCCCGCTTCCTGCTGGTGGTGGTGCTGGGCACCCTGGCCGTCTGGGGCCTGGGCCTGCACGAGCGGGGCGTGGCCATCGTCGGCGCCGTGCCCCAGGGCCTGCCCACGCCGGCGCTGCCGCCCCTGCGTTGGGAGGCCGTCTCCGCGCTGCTGCCCGCGGCGGTCACCATCGCCCTGGTCGGCTTCATGGAGAGCATCTCCGTCGCCAAGGCCTTCGCCCGGCAGCACGGCGACGAGGTGGACGCCGACCAGGAGCTCAAGGCCCTGGGCCTGGCCAACGTCGCTGGCGCCTTCTTCCAGGCCTACCCGGTCACCGGTGGCTTCAGCCGCACCGCCGTCAACGCCCAGGCCGGCGCCCGCAGCGGCCTGGCCGGCCTGGTCACCGCCGCCGCCGTCGCCATCACCCTGCTCTTCCTGACCCCCCTGTTCCACTTCCTGCCCAAGGGCGTGCTGGCCGCCATCATCCTCACCGCCGTGATCGGCCTGGTCGAGGTCAAGGAGGCCCGCCACCTGTGGCACGTGAGCCGCCCCGACCTGGCGCTGATGGGCCTGACCTTCGTCGCCACCCTGGGCCTGGGCATCGAGCAGGGCATCCTGGCCGGCGTCGCCGCCAGCATCCTGTGGTTCGTCTGGTCGATGAGCAAGCCCCACGTCGCGGTGCTGGGCCGCCTGCCGGGCACCGAGATCTACCGCAACGTGCACCGCTACAAGGAGGCCCGCTGCACCCCCGGCGTGCTGGCCCTGCGCATCGACGCCCCCCTGTTCTTCGCCAACACCGCCTTCCTCAAGCGTACGCTCGTCGACCTGGAGGGCCAGATGGACCAGCCCCTGCGCCACCTGGTCGTCGACGCCAAGGTGATCGCCAGCGTCGACGCCCAGGGCGTGACCGTGCTGGGCGAGCTGCTGGACGACTACGGTCGGCGCGGCGTGCAGGTCTGGCTGTCCGGCGTGCGGGGCCCGGTGCGAGACGTGCTGGGCCACGCCGGCCTGCTCGACCGCATCGGCCCCGAGCACGTGGTGGAGCGGGTGGTCGACGCCGTCCGGCAGATCGAGCCCCCCGGCCCGCGCCTGGTGGCGGGCGGCCAGGGATGAACGAGCGGCCGCACTACCTGCTGCTGGACGCCGACAGCGGCGCGCGCCTGGGCCAGGCCGCCGCCGTGCCCGGCCTGTCCGCCTGGGAGTGCCTGGACCGCGCCGGCCTGCGGCTGCGCACCACCTGCCGCGGCAGCACCATCTGTGGACTGTGCCGGGTGGAGGTGATGGAGGGCGGAGAGGCCCTGCCGCCCGTGCAGCCCGACGAGGCGATGCTGCTGGGCGAGGCGCAGGGGGACTGGAGGCTGGCCTGTCGCATCCACCTGCCGCCGGGGCAGGAGCGCCTGGTCCTGCGGGCGAGGGGGGTGACGCGAGGTGGGGTGGGGTGAGCGGGGTGGGCGCTACAGGCCCGGGCGCTCGCCGTGGTAGACCAGCAGGCGCGTGCGGTAGCGCTCGAAGGCGTGGTCGTCAGCGATCGAGCGGTAGCTGCTGGTGTAGAGGATGTCGTCGGTGCCGTCGCCGTCGACGTCGGTGCCGAGGAGGGGGGGTGCGACCTCGGCGTTGTCGGTGGTGGGGTGGGCGATGAAGAAGCTGGCCAGATCGGGGGACAGCCACGTGCCGCTGTCCGGGAGCTCGACCATGGCGAAGAAGGTCTCGGAGGCGTGGGTGACGTAGCCGTCACCCTCGACCTCCATCGCCAGCTCTTCGATGCCGTCCCCGTCTACATCGCCGCCGCAGGTCAGCGCTGCCGCCGTTTCGTCCTCCTCGTCCAGGAGCGTGATCTGTGCGTCGCCTGGCGCGTAGCTCCCCGCACCCTCCCACGCGTAGATGTGATGTCGGTTGACGTAGCTGGGATCACCGAGCCCCCCCGCGTGTCGCCAGAGGACCAGGAGCGCTCCCCCGCTGGGCGAGGTGCAGACCGCGGTGGCCTCGTCGGATCCGTCGGGATCGTCCTCCTCGAAGGTGGCGTCCGCCTCGTCGGTGAAGCGGTCGCTGTCGAAGGGGCCCAGGAAGACCGAGGGGCGGGAGGAGGCGTTGTCTGCCGTGGTGCTGATGGTGCGGAAGAGGTCCTTGAGTCCGTCGCCATCGATGTCGACGTCGTTGTTCCGACGCCACTGGTCCTGGAACTGCTCCGACTCCACCTCCCACATCGAAGGTGCGTCATCCGGCGCGGTGTCACCCCTGAGATGCTCAGCGGAAAGAAAGACCATCGCCCGCGGACTCCCAAGTTCAGGGTCGACGACCTGTGCCCCGACGACGAACAGATCACCTCCTCCCCCTTGTAACAGCGTGATGGTTCCAGCCCCAATCATGCCATCGCTGAGCATGGCCGACGACTCCGTAGTCAGGTCCACCCGACCGGAAGCGGGGCCATAGGCCATGAACACCCGGCCCGGCGGGTTCGAGTCACCGTAGTCCGCGTTCCCACCTCCAAGGACATAGTCGGAGAAGCCGTCCCCATCGAGATCGAGGTCAGCCAGGCCCGTGCCTCTCGCCGTCCAACGGTCCGGTCCTGTCGGCACGACCAGGGTGGCGACAGAGACCCCACCGAGGTCCGAGGATCCCCCGGCGGCGAGCGAAACCAGGTGGTATTCGTGAAGGTGCTCCTGGTCGGTCAGCAACCGCCCTGTCCGGGACAGCAGGACCTCCGGCGCACCATCACCGTCCAGGTCGTCACTGGCTGTCCCCAGGGTCCAGTCGGTGTAGTCATCCTCGGCCAGCACGTCCAGGTCGGCCCACTCGCTGCTGATGGTGCCGGTCAGGCCGCAATCCCCGGGGAGCCCGTCACAGTCATCGTCGATGCCGTTGCCGCACAGCTCCTCGGCGTCGGGGTGGATGTCCGGGTGGGAGTCATCGCAGTCGGCGGGGTCGCCGTCCACCCCGACCCCGTCTCCGTCCGCGTCGAAGTCGTCCCCCCCGGCGCAGTCCTGGTCGACCCCGTCGTACCAGACCTCGGCCGCGCCGGGCCAGGCGTCGGAGTCCGCGTCGTCGCAGTCCGTGGCGTCGAGCACATAGCCATCGGGGCACGCGCAGTCGGTCAGCGAAGATGCCGTCGTGCCGAAGCCATCGCCGTCGGCGTCGCGGTAGCAGGCGAGCTGCGGCAGCTGCTCCGGCGGGTCGACCTGGAAGTCGCAGTCGTCGTCCAGGTTGTTGCAGACCTCTTCGGCGCCGGGGTGGACGCCCGCCGCGCCGTCGTCGCAGTCGCCCTGGGCGGCCGTGTGCCCCGCGGGGGCCTGGCAGGCCGAGGTGGCCGTGCCCGCGCCGTAACCGTCGCCGTCCTGGTCGAGGTACCAGTCGGTGGGCGCGCAGCCAGAGTCCGATCCGCCCCCGCCGTCCTTGTCGGTGGCGCAGGCCAGGACCAGGAGGGCGAGCAGCGGGGAGGTCACCACGTGGGGCACTCCAGCGGGCAGGCTGTCAGGTATCCGTAGCAGTCGGAGCGGTTCTCATTGCCGCAGTCATCGACGCCCGGTCCGCCATCATGTACGTCCGAGGACTGCCCACCGCCGTACAGGGTGTCATCGTTCAACCCGCCGACCATGTTGTCTGCGCCGTCCTCGCCGCAGGCGATGTCGTCGCCGCTGCCGGCGAAGACGCCGTCGTCCCCCGGCCCGGCGCAGACCTGGTCGGCGTGGGAGCCGGCGTCGATGTAGTCGTCGCCCTCCAGGCTGACGACCTTGTCGGCGCCGTTTCCGGCGTTCAGGCTGTCGAGGTAGTCCTCGCTGGCCCGGGGAGAGCCGATCAGCTCGTCATCGCCGGGCCCCGCCGTGATGCGTCCGATGAACTGCGCGGTCAGGTCGTAGCCCCCCCACTCCTGCAGGTAGACCTCGGTGCCAGGGTTCGGTCCCTGCTGGCAGACGAAGGAGAGCACATCGTCGCTCTCGCCGCCGATCAGGTGCACCTCGGTCAGGGCAGGTTGCAGACCACGACGGTCTTTCCACCCACCACGACGGGTTGGCAGACGTCGTCGCAGTCATGGGAGAAGTTCGGGTCGCAGGAGTCCTTGGTGCAGAGGGCCAGGGCCGGGGTGGGGGAGAGCATGGCGGCCAGGACAGCCAGGGCAAGAAGGGGAGGGCGGCGTAGGGGCATTCGTGGCTCCGGTTCGGGAGGGTGGTCCAGGACCGTCCGTGAAGTATCTCTCTCTCTCTCTCTCTCTCTGCAAGAGGCGAACCGTATTCGTCGACGAGGATGGCGTGCTGGGGGGCATTCTGGAGATGGCGGCGGGTCCTGCCTTCCTCATCACGATCCGACAGGGTGCGGTGCGCGGCGCGCCTCGGTGCCCTGTGCATCCTCCGTCCTCCACGAGACCGGGTCCGCCGGGGCCACCGCGCGGCCCCCGGAGGAGCGGCTGGGCACCCGGGATCGCGTGGGCTACCCTGCCGGAGTGCGTGCGGCGTTCGTCACGGTGCCCGTGTCCCGGGTGCCGTCGTGAGCCTCCTGGCCCTGCTCCTGGCGTGCAGCGGACCGGACCGGCCTGCCGGGCCGAACGTGCTGCTCCTGACCGTGGACACCCTGCGCGCCGACCACCTGGGGGCCTACGGCTACGACCGGCCGACCAGCCCCCACATCGACGAGCTGGCGGCGTCGGGCGTCCTCTTCGAACGGGCCGTCTCTCCCCGCGGCGCCACCTGGCCGGCGCTCACCACGCTCCACACGTCCTGGCCGCCCGTGCGGCACGGGGTCCGGGCGAACGGTGCGCCCGCCGACCCTGCCGCGGTGCACCTGGCCGAGGTGCTCGGGGAGCGCTGGAGGCGGGCCGCGCTGCTCACCAACGCCTACGGCGCCTCCTGGGAGGGCATGGGCGAGGAGCAGCGCTTCGACACCGGGGAGGAGCGCGACGCCGCGGCCGCCGACGCGGCCGAGCGGTGGCTCGGAGAGGTGACCGGTCCCTTCTTCCTGTGGGTGCACCTCGTCTCCCCGCATGATCCCTTCGTCGTGCACCCGGGGGGCTACGATCCCGTCGACCCCGGCTACACCGGGCCGGTGGACGACGGCCAGGGGCCCCTCGTCCGGGGGATGTACGGCGCGCCCGCCTTCACCGAGGCCGACCGGGCCGCCGTGGTGGCGCGCTACGACGCCGAGGTGGCCTTCGCCGACGCTGCGGTCGGCCGCATCCTCGCCGCGCTGGAGACCTCGGGGCACGCCGCGGACACCCTGGTCGTGCTCGCGGCCGACCACGGCGAGGAGCTGTTCGACCATCCTCCGTACCTCTTCCACTTCCACTCGCCCTACGACGGCGTGCTGCGCGTGCCGCTGGTCTTCGCCCAGCCGGGGACGCTGCCGGCCGGCAGGCGCGTCCGCACCACGGTCGCGCTGGCCGACGTGGCGCCCACCATTGCCGAGCTGCTCGGCATCCCGCCGTCGCAGGCCTGGCTGGGCCGGAGCCTCGTCGGGGCGCTGCGCGGGCGCACCCTCCCCGACCGGCCGGTCTACGCCGAGATCGGCCGCCAGGTGTTGATCGTCTACGAAGGCTCGCTCGTGTGGTTGGAGAACCCGGCCTCCTTCGCGCCGCCGCTCGCGCCGCCCCTCCAGCTCGACCAGGCCGGCGTGCCCACCGAGCTGCGTGAGCTGCGCTTTCCGATCCCGCAGAACGGGCTCTGGGACCTCGACGCCGACCCGACGCAGCAGGTCGACCTGGCCCGGGCACGGCCCGCCGACGCGGCGCGCCTTCAAGCCTACGCTGCCGCGTGGAGGCGGCAGCTGGGCTGGCCAGGGCCCGAGGCGGGTGCGGAGCCATCGTTGCTGACCCGCGAGGCGCTGGAGGCGATGGGGTACCTGGCCCCGTGATCGCCCTCCTCCTCCTCGCGTGCGCGGGCCCCTCGCCCGGCTTCTCCTTCGACGGCGTCGACGACCACGTACGTGTACCCTCCGCGGCAGGCTTCGATGGGCCCGCCTTGAGCGTCCAGGTGTGGGTGACCCCGGGCGCCGCCCTCGCCGACCGCGGCAACCTGCTGGCGCGTCGGTCCGAGCGCGGCGACTGCTTCCTCTTCCGCCTGCGCGGCGACGCCGGTGGCGTGCTCGAGCTCGGCCTGGGAGGTGGCGGGGCGGAGTGGGGGCTGCGTGGGCGTACGCCGATCGAGCCGGGCCGGCCGCGGGTGGTCGCGTTCACCCACGAGCGGGCGAGCGGGCAGGTGCGCCTCTACGTGGACGGTGTCCCGGACGCCGAAGGGACCGCCACGGTCCCGGCCACCCTGGGCGCCGACCTTCCGCTCTGGATCGGAGGTGACCCGCGGCACGGGCCCCGGGCTCGCCCCTTCCGCGGGGTGGTGCACGCGGTCGGGGCCTGGGCGCGGGTGCTCGACGGTGCGGAGCTCGCCGCCGACGCGGCCGCGGGGGCGCCCCTGTCCGCGGGGGCCGTGCTTGCCTGGACCGGTGAGGCGCTCCCCGCGGAGTGGATCCCGGGCGCGCGCGTGGAGGCGGACAGCGCCGATCCGGCGTGGGTGCCGAGGTGAGCCCTGCCGTCGCGGTCGCGCGCCGCCCCTCGGCTACCGCAGCACGATGATCATCACAGCTCCTCCGCCCGGCTGGCCAGCACGTCCCGGTAGCGGGGCATGGCCAGCTCCTCGGGCAGCAGCCCGGTCTGTTCACAGGCCGCCTGCAGGGGCAGCCAGCCGCCGACGACGGCGCGGCGGGTGAAGGCGTGCAGGGCCTGGGCGGTGGCCGCGTCGTCCTGGATCGCACCCTCGACGGCCCCCTGGCTGGCCCGGACCATTGTGGACAGCCGGGCCAGGGTGGTGGGCAGGGCGTCCAGGTAGAAGGCGGCGTTGGCGGCGAAGCGGATCGGGAGCTGGCCGGGGTGCAGGTCCCAGCCCTGGTAGAAGCCGCTGTGCAGGCTGTGGCGCACGTGCATCCAGGACAGGCGCCAGGCGGCGTGCACGTCGGCGGGATCGGGGCCGGTAGGCAGCACGTGGGTCGAGCCGTCGCACAGGGCGACGCCGGTGCCGGACAGGGCGGCGGCCATGGTGCGGCGGGCGTGCTCGCACACGGGGTGGCCCATTCCCTGGTGGGCGGCGGCGACGCCGGCCGAGGCGGTGAGATCGTAGGTGCCGATGCAGGCCGTGGACAGTCGGCCGCGGGCGGCGCGCACGAAGGAGGGCAGGGGGCAGCGGCCGCTCGGATCGACGAGGGCCTCGGTCGTCTCGACCATCAGCTCGAAGCGCAGGCGCCCCTCGGGCAGGCCGAGCTGCTCCTCGAGGTGGTCGAGCACGGCGACGAAGACGGCGATCTGTTCGGGGACGGTCACCTTGGGCAGGGTGATGAGCAGGTGGTCGGGCAGGCCCCCGCCCTCGCCCCCGCCCTCGCACAGGCGGCTGAGGAACAGGTCCAGCGTGCGCAGGCCGCGGGCCTTGCCGGCCTCGGTCATGGGCTTGATGCGCAGGCCGACGGCGGGGGGCAGGGCGCCGGCCTGTCGGGCGGCGGCGACGTGGTCGGCGGCGGCGAGGGCGTGGGCGTCCTCCTCGGCGTCGGGGCGCCAGCCGTAGCCGTCCTCGAAGTCGATGCGCAGGTCCTCGACCGGCTCGCGCGTGAGCTTGGCCAGGGTGGCGTCGTACACCGGGCCGCGCAGGGGCGCGGGGATCTCCAGCAGCTCGCCCAGGGCGGTGGCGTCGGGCGCGTAGCGGGCCAGCCACTGGCGGGCGGTGGCGCCCCAGGCGGTGGCCGTGTCGGCGGTGAAGTGCTGGGCGCCGACGTAGCAGGTGTGGGCGGGCTGCCGGCCGGCCGGGTCGCCCCCGTAGAAGCGGTCGTGCACGGCGTTGGGGGCCGACAGGGCCGACAGGGCGCGGGACAGGAAGGAACGGTCGATGGCGGTGCGCATCAGCTCCCCCGGTAGGTGGAGTAGCCGTAGGGGCCCAGCAGCAGGGGCACGTGGTAGTGCTCGCCGGGCCGGGCGACGTGGAAGACGATGGGGACGAAGGGGTAGAAGCCGGTGGTGCCGGTGGCGGCGAAGTAGGCGGCGGTGTGGAAGGTCAGGCGGAAGGTGCCGCTTGGGGGCGCGCCGGGGGGCAGCAGGGCCGGCACCCGGCCGTCGGCGTTGGTGCGGGCGTGGTGCAGGACCGTCCAGGTGTCACCGTCCAGGTGCTCCAGCGTGACGGCCACCTCGGGCGCGGGGCCGCCGCGGGCCAGGTCGAGGACGTGGGTGGACAGTGTTGTCATGTGACCTCCAGCTTGTCCAGGCGCAGGGCGGTGATGCGGGCCTGCTCTCCGGCGGCGATGCGCAGCTCGGCGGGGGGATCGTTGTGCAGCCGCTCCTGCAGGCGGGAGAGCATCTGCGCCGCGGTCAGGCCGGTGGCGCAGACGATGAAGATGTGGCCGAAGCGCGCTTCGTATTCCTGGTTGCCCCGGGCCAGGTCGGACAGGGTCTGTTCATCGGCCGCCACGACCCCGGCCTGCTCGCCCTGGGACCAGGCGGCGGTGGCGGCGAAGCGGGCGCGCAGGGCGGCCACGTCGGCGCCGATGCGCGGGTGGTGGGTGAAGGCAAGGCGCCAGTCCTCCTCGTGCAGGCCCCACCAGGCCTGGGCGGCGGCGCCGTGCAGGTGGGTGCGGCTGCCGAAGGGGCGCCGGGCGAGCATGGCCTGGACCCAGCGGGGGGACCCGCAGCAGCGGGACAGGGCGGCGGCGGCGTCCGCGGGCGAGGCGGCGTTCAGCCAGGCCAGGACCGGGTCGCCGTCGGCCGGGGTGCGGTCGGCCACCCGGCCCCACACCCGCAGGCGGGCCATGCCCCCGTCGGGCAGGATGCGCAGCCGCACGTGGGTCCAGGGGCCACCGTGGACGATCGGCAGCTCGTGCAGGGCGTCGGCCGTCATGCGGGCGGGGGCGACCAGCTCGGTCCAGTCGGGGTGATCGACCAGGGCCGGGGCCGGCGCGTCGGGCCAGTACAGCCCGTCCAGGGCGGCGCGGGCGGGGAAGTTGCCCTTGAACCAGCCGGTGTCGAAGGTCACGCGGGAGAGCTGGCCGGGCGCGGCCAGGGCCACGATGATCCAGTCCATGCCCGGCGGCCGGCTGCGGCGGGTCTCCCAGCCCCCGCCCATGTACGACGAGCGCCCGGGCAGGACCAGGTTGCGCATGGGCGAGAAGAACATGTCGGAGCAGGCCAGGGCCCGGCCGCCGTTCGTCAGCAGGGCCAGGTCCAGCTCGGTCGGATCGCCCGGTGCCGGCAGGGTGGGCTGGGGCTCGCCGTAGACCCGCAGGCGGGCGATGCCGCCGTCGGGGTGCATGCGCAGCCGGACGTGGGTGAAGCGGCCGTCGGCGGCGACGGCGAACAGGTTGTGGCTGCCGCGGCGCAGGGGCACGGCCCGCAGCAGGGGCTGCCACTCGACGCCGGGGGCCAGGGCGGCCTGATCACTGTCGACGGACCCGTCCAGGCAGGCCGCCTCCAGGGTCGCGAAGGGCGGGTGGTTGCCCAGGAAGAAGCTGGTGTCGAGGTCGACGCCGCGGATCCGGCCGGGCACGCCCAGGGCCAGGATCGCGACGTCGTCGCCCGGGATGCGCTCGCGGCGCGACTCCCAGCCGTCCATCAGCTTGCCGCGATCGGTGTAGGCGTGGGGGTCGAAGGCGGCGGGGGCGGGCTTCACCAGGTTGTGCACGCTGGCGAAGAAGTCGTCGGTGCACCACAGCGCCCGGCCGCCGACGTCGGCGGACAGCAGGTCGACCAGGTCGGCGAAGGCCTCGATCTCACTCATGGTCTGCTCCGGGAACGGTCCGACCGAGCACGATCCGGCCCCGGGGGGGACCGTCCAGGTCGATGGGCTGGCCGCGCAGCCAGGTGGCCTGGATCCGCCCGGCCAGGCGGCGGCCGGCCCAGGGCGTCAGCTTGTGGCGGTGGCGCAGGCTGGACGGGTCGAGCAGGGCCTCCTCCTCGGGGTGGAAGGCGACCAGGTCGGCCACGCAGCCGGGCGCGATGCGGCCGCGGTCCCCTCGCCCCAGGAAGTCGGCGGGGCCCTGGCACATCCAGCGGGCGACGGTGGACAGCGGGACCCCTCGCCGGCGCGCCTCGGTCCAGACGCTGCGCAGGCCGAGCTGGAGCGAGGCGATGCCCCCCCAGGCCGACAGGAAGTCCCCCTCGTCGAGCTTCTTGAGCCCGGGCACGCAGGGGCTGTGATCGGTGACGACGAAGTCGATCACCCCCTCGGCCAGCGCGGCCCACAGGCGCTCCTGGTTCTCCCGCGGGCGGATCGGGGGCGCGCACTTGAAGGCGGTGGCGCCGTCGGGCACCTCCTCGGCGGCCAGGCCCAGGTAGTGCGGGCAGGTCTCGGCGGTGATGGGCAGGCCGGCCGCCTTGGCGCGGCGCAGCAGGTCGACGGCGCCGGCCGAGGAGAGGTGCACGACGTGGGCGCGGCAGCCGGTGCGCGCGACCAGGTCGATCACCAGGGCGACGGCGCGGTCCTCCCACTCCGGCGGGCGACTGTGCAGGTACGTGGTGTAGGCGCGGGAGGAGGCGGGGGCCAGGGAGAGCGCCGCCTCCAGCTCGGCGTGGACGAGCAGCGGCACACCGGCGTCCCGCAGGATCGGCATGGCGGCGAGCAGGTCGGCCTCGCCGCTGGCGGGGAAGTCGTCGATGCCCGAGTGGCACAGGAAGCACTTGAAGCCCTGGGCCCCGGCCTGGACCATGGGGGCGAGCTGGGCCTGGTTGCCGGGCACGACGCCGCCCCAGAAGGCCACGTCGACGAAGAGCTGGCCCTGGGCGGCGGACCGCTTGGCCTGCAGGGCGTCCAGGCTGGTGGTGACCGGGTCGCTGTTCAGCGGCATGTCGACCAGCAGGGTGACGCCTCCGGCGGCGGCGGCGGCGGTCGCGGTGGCGAAGCCCTCCCACTCGGTGCGGCCGGGCTCGTTGACGTGCACGTGGGTGTCGGTCAGCGCCGGCATCAGCACGGCCTCGCCCAGGTCCTGCACCGGCACCCCGGGCGGCGGCGCGTCGAGGACGGCCTGGACGCGGCCTTCGTGGACCAGGACGGTGGCGGGTCGCGTGCCGTCGGGCAGCAGGACGCGGCGGCTGGTCAGGGCAGCGGGCAGGGCAGCGGGCAGGGCGGCGGGCATGGGGGCCGAATGTAGCGCGTGGGCCGGACGCCCGGCTCAGGCGCCGGGCAGCCAGCGCCGCGAGAGCCAGCCCATGCCCGGGATGACCCAGGGCCGGTCCTTGTAGGCGCGCCAGGCGGCGACGAAGCCCACGGCGATGCGCAGCAGGCCCAGCGGCAGGACGATGAACAGCACCAGGGCGCCGCCCACCGCGGGGCCGACGTCCCTGGGCAGCAGCGCGACCAGGCCGACCACCGGCAGGATCAGCGCCACCAGGGCGACGCCGGTCAGCAGGTAGAAGGCCAGGCTCTGCTTCGCGGCGAAGCGCACGCGCGGTTCCTTGGCGACCAGCAGCGCGGCGAGGGAGGCCAGCAGCCAGATGCCCTGGACCGGCATGTAGCAGAAGGCCGCGGCCGTGGGCGCGGGCATGCCCAGCTCGACGGGGGCGACCTGGAGCGGCAGGTCCAGCGCCTGGGCCAGCCACTGTCCCACCGCGACCAGCTCGCGGCGGCGCGAGGGGGGCACGCGGCCCAGGACGGTGACCTCGCCGGTCGCGGTGCGGCCCAGGATGCCCTGCCACTTCATCAGGGCGTTGGGCTGGCCGATGCGCAGGGCGGTCAGCTCGCCCGGCGCCACCCGGCGGCCCCCGGCCAGGACCAGGGCTCCGTCGGGTGCCAGGCGGGTGCGGGTCTTGCGCGCGCTGCGGGGGGCCAGCGCGAGCTGGAGCAGGCCCAGCGGCGTGCTCAGGCCGGTGAGCGCGCAGAAGACGCCGCTGCCGACCCAGGCGGCCCCGCGCGGGGGGCTGGCCAGGGCCAGCAGCAGGGCGATCCCGGCCCAGGCGACGGGCAGCAGCACCAGGACCAGGACGGCCTGGACCCGGAAGTCGCGGGCGGGCACCGACAGGGTGGCGCCGTCGGCGTCGATGGACAGGTAGGCGTCGGCGCCGGCTTCGGCGGGAGGGGGCGGCCACATGGGGCGCAGCCTGCCACGCGCGAGGCCGGTTTGACCCGGCAAAGGCGCGGCCGATAGCCTGCCGGCCCCGGAGGCTGCCCGCGTGATCGACCCCTACGCCCTGGACTGGCTGGCCCTGGCCCTGCGCTGGTTCCACTTCATGATGGGCGTGGCCTGGATCGGGGCCAGCTTCTACTTCGTGTGGCTCAACAACAGCATCCGCCCGCCCTCGCCGGCCCAGGAGGGGGTGGCCGGCGGCCTGTGGGCGGTGCACGGCGGCGCCTTCTACGAGGTGCGCAAGCTGCAGGGCGCGCCGGCCCGCCTGCCCGAGGTCCTGCACTGGTTCAAGTGGGAGGCCTACCTGACCTGGCTGTCGGGCTTCGCGCTGCTGGTGCTGTCGTGGTGGTGGCAGGCCGGCACGCGGATGGTCGACCCCGCGGTGGCCGCCCTCTCGCCCGCGCAGGCCGTCGGCGTCGGCGCCGGCACGCTCGTGCTCGGCTGGCTGGTGTACGACGGGCTGTGCCGCTCGCCCCTGCGCCGCCACGGCGCCGCCCTGGGCCTGCTGCTGCTGCTGTTCTCGGCGGGGGTCGCCTGGGGCCTCTCCCAGGTGCTGTCGGCGCGCGCCGCGTGGATGCACACGGGCGCCATGCTGGGCACGTGGATGGCGGCCAACGTGCTCTTCGTCATCATCCCCGGGCAGCGGGCGATGGTGGACGCGCTGGTCGCCGGGGCGCCGCCGCCGGTGGAGCGGGGCGCGGCGGGCGCGCTGCGCTCGCTGCACAACAACTACCTGACCCTGCCCGTGCTCTTCGTGATGATCAGCTCCCACTTCCCCTCGACCTGGGGGCACGAACACGGCTGGGCCGTGCTGGTGGGCCTGGGCCTGGTCGGCGCGCTGTACCGCCACTGGGTCAACGTCGGCGAGCGCGGGCGGCCCCAGCCCCTGGTGCTGGTCGCCTCCGGCCTGCTGCTGGTCGCCCTGGGCTTCGTGACGCGCCCCGCGCCGGCGCCGGTGGCCGCGCCGGGGCAGGCCGCCGTGCCGCTCACCCGCGTGCAGCAGCTCGTCGCCGTGCACTGCCTGGGCTGCCACTCCGCCACGCCCCTGCAGCCGGGCTTCCCCGTCGCGCCCAAGGGGGTCGTCTTCGACCGGCCCGAGGACATCGAGCGACAAGCTGCCGCGATCCACCAGCAGGTGGTGCAGACGCGGGTCATGCCGCTGGGCAACCTCACCGGGATGACCGACGAGGAGCGGGAGATCGTGGCCGCCTGGGTCCAGGGGCGGGGTGCGACGCCCTGAGCGGCGAGGCCCGCGGGCGAGGGGGCCCGGTTGCCCTGCAGGGTCGCCATGGCTACCATCCTGGTGTTCGAGTCCCGCCAGAGGAGGAAGCTCCGTGAACCACAGGCTTGCAGCGTGGGCGCCCTTCGTGGCGCTCGTGGGCGCCGGGTGCAACCCCGTCGCCGCCGATCTGGTCGAGCTGTCCATCGCCGGCGGGGCTACCGTCGACGTGGACACCATCTGCGACGACCCCTGCCTGGGGGACGACGTCACGGCCGAGATCTCCTTCGAGGAGCACATCGCCGTCGACGTCGAGGCGACGATCGAGCTGCGCCAGTACAAGGTCGAGTACAGCTTCGACGCCGTCGACCCGGCGCCCGAGTACTTCGCCGACACGCTCGCCGTCTCCGTCACCAACGGGCAGGTGGCCAGCTTCGTGGTCGACCTCGCGGCGGCCAGCCAGCGCGAGTACGTCGACGACGTCATGGACGGCGAGCTGGCGACCGGCACCGCCACCCTGACCTTCGCCGGCTACGACTTCCGCGACGAGCTGATCGAGCTGACCGTCGACGTGCCGATCCTGTTCGGGCGCTACGACGACAGCGACGCCGGCACCGGCACCGAGGTGACCCTGTGAACCGCCCGCTCCTTGCCCTGCTGTGCGGCCTGCCGACCGTGCTGGCCTGCGAAGACGAGACGGTGCTGCCCGACCTGCCGGACTGGTCCGACGGCTACGAGAGCGACTGTTGCCCCGGGGAGCAGGGCACCGACACCGGCACCGAGCCGCCCATCGACCTGGTCGACTTCGCCCTCGTGGCGCCCGACGACCTGGACTACGACGTGCGCATCCACCAGACGGGCGCGACGGGCAACGCCTGCGCGCTGACGCCCGGGGCCACCGTGGACGAGTACGTGCAGATGGACTGCACCCTCGAGGTGGCCGAGCTGAACCTGTTCGGCGAGGGGCTGATCTTCGACCTCACCGTGCCCGAGGGCTCCTGCGAGCACGTGGTGTGGATGCACTACATGTACGAGGCCTGGGAGGTGGGCACCGGGCCGGACGTGGTCGCGATCACGGTGGACGAGGACGGGGAGATCGTCAGCGAGACGAACGCCTACGGGGGTGAGCCCTACTGCGACTACAACTACAGCTACTGGGACGTGGACGCGCCCAACTGCTGCCTGGGTTCGTACATCGTCGAGGTGACGGACCTGGCGACGGGGCAGACCGAGGTCGACGGTGGCGGCGACTGGGGCGG
This sequence comes from Myxococcota bacterium, assembly GCA_023150805.1. GTDB lineage: Bacteria > Myxococcota_A > UBA796 > UBA796 > UBA2385 > UBA2385. Next base: position 20,507 of record JAKLKF010000022.1, read on the forward strand.
GGAGGCCAGCGACTGCTACGCCGGCGCCGCCTTCGAGGACCCCGAGGTCGTGCTGACCGCGGACGGCTGGCCGACGGCGCGCATCGAGAACCTGCACGGGGTCGAGTTCTACAAGCGCTTCGACTTCGACCTGCTGGGCGATCAGTACGCCACCAACGTCAACTACGCGAACTACTACGATCCCGCGGATCACGACGGCAGCGTGCCGGCCGGCTACACGGGCGAGTGGGCGGTCCCGACCTACCGCTTCGTCTGCTACGACACGGCCGAGGAGCCGCTGGCCCGCATCGACCTGGTCGTGCGCGAGTGGAACGAGGAGTCGGAGTACGAGGCCGGCGGGGACCCCGACACCGAGGGCACCGAGTCGACCACCGGCCTGCCGCTGAACGACCGACAGGACTGGGCCGACGCCACCCCCGGCGACAGCACCTGGATCCAGGCCGCCCAGTAGGGCGCTACTCGACGCAGTCGAGCTCGAAGCGCACGACGTTGTCGTCCTCGCTGCAGTCCAGGTACATGCGGTCGCCCAGGTTCTCGGCCAGCCGCACCTCGCTGCCGTCGACCTGGGCCTCGATGGCCACGAAGCCGACGCTGGTGGCGAACTGGCCGGTCAGCTTGACGCCGTCGGTGGTCGCGCCGGCGGCCAGCCCGTCCTCGAACTTCGCCGAGTCGATCAGCTCGCGGCGGCCGGTGTCGGTCACGCCGTAGACGCCGACCGCGAAGCCGTCGGCCAGGTCCTCGCCGCCGATGTTGCCGACCTGGACGGCCAGGTCGAAGCGCACCAGCGAGGCGGTGCAGTCGATGCACTCGTCGGTGACCGAGATGGTCAGGTTGGGGGCCGGGGCGTAGACGTCACCGCGCGCGCCGTTGGGGGAGACGCGGAAGCGCCCCTCGCCGTCCCCCTCCCAGGGCATGACGGGCACGCTGGGGGACAGGTCGTCGGCGATGACGCCGGGGTGCCAGGCGTGCTGGTTGTAGCTGGTGGGCGCGGGGGACCAGGAGTCGTAGACGTCCTTGAGCACCACCAGGCCCGACCACTCGCCGTCGGCGTAGTTGTTCGTGCCGGCCACGATCTCGGCGCGGCCGTCCAGGTCGACGTCGGCGACCACGGGGTTGCCGATGATGTTGATGCCGGCGAACTCGTCGGCCTGCATGACCACGTCGCCCGAGGCACCGTCCAGCACGTAGAGCGAGTAGTAGTCGGTGGCGACGATCTCGGTGACGCCGTCGTCGTCGAAGTCGAAGCCGGTCAGGCCGCCCAGGTAGGCGAAGGCGTCGGTGACGGGGTGGTCCCACAGGATGGTGCCGTCGTCGTCGATGAGCAGCACCTCTTCGCCGGTGTACAGGGCGATCTCCAGGCCGCCGTCCCCGTCGAAGTCGGCCACGGCGGGGGGCCCGCCGCCGCCCGTGTCCTTGGCGATGTACTGCTGCCAGATCGTGCTGCCGTCGGTGTCCAGCAGGGCGATGCTGCCGTAGTACCAGTCGCTGAGGAAGACCTCGCCCTGGCCGTCGCCGTCGAAGTCGCCGATCGCGGGCATGCCGTCGGCCACCTCCTTGCAGCGATCCCACAGGGTGGTCCCGTCCAGGTCGAAGGCCTGGCAGCCGGAGACGATCTCGTGCTGGCCGTCGCCGTCGAGATCGGCGATCACGCTGCTGTAGCCGATGCCGCCCCAGCCCTCGGCGGTGCCGGACTCCTCGAAGCCGCCGTTGCTGTCGAAGATGGCGCGGCCGGCGACCACCTCGGCGTCGCCGTCGCCTTCCAGGTCGGCCACGGCGGGCGCGGTCCACAGGGCCAGGTCGTCGCCGCGGTCGGCGCTGGACCAGACCAGGGTGCCGTCGGCGTGGAAGGCGGCCAGGCCCAGGTTGTAGCCGACGACGACGATCTCGGTGACGCCGTCGTTGTCGAGGTCGGCCAGGGCCACCCCGGAGCTGGCCGAGATGTACTCCTTGGCGTCCATGTCGACGGCGTCGAGCATCAGCTCCTGCTCGCCGGTGACGCCGTCGAGCACGATCAGCAGCCCGGGGTAGTTGTAGTAGGCGCCGAACATGGTGGTGAAGACGATCTCGGGCGAGCCGTCACCGTCGACGTCGCCGACCACCGGCGTCGAGATGACGCCGTTGTAGTCGGGGTAGGTCGCGTCCCCGGTCCACTGCCAGTCGATCTCCATCCCGGCCAGGATGTCGACCAGGGCCTCGCAGTCGGCGTTGTCCACGGTGCCGGCGGTGGCCAGCTCGACGGTGCAGTCCTCGGTCCCGCCGTCGCCCGTGGTGCCGTCGGTGCCGTCGGTGTCGTCCTTGTCGCCGCAGGCGAGCAGGAGCGGGAGCAGGCCGAGGGGGAACAGCAGGGCGCGGGGCATGGGCGTCTCCGGTGCGGGGGCACAGCCTACCCGACGCCGGGGGAGGCCGCCGCCGCGCCCGGTCGCCGCGGGGGACTTGCCCTTCATGCGATGGCTCGCATTACCCTTTACGCGTCAACCCTGATACCCTGGACTCCGACCATCCCCTCGCCCGGCCGGTGCCCCATGTCCGCCGAAGCTGCCCGCCTCGACCCCTTCCATCCCCTCCTCCGCCTGGTCGACCGGTACCGCAGCGACGTGCACGACCTGCGGCCGCCGTCGGCGCCCGAGCAGCTCGCCGAGGCGGACCGCCGCCTGCGCACCCCGGTGCCGCCGGGGCTGCGGGAGTTCCTGCTGCGCTGGAACGGGGCGACGCTGTTCCGCGGCGCGCTGCGGCTGCGCGCGGCGGTGGAGCTGGCGCCGGCCAGCGAGCGGGCCGACGCGGTGGTGGTCTTCGCCGACGGGCCGACCGAGGCCGATCGCTGGGCCTACGCGCCGGCCGAGGGCGAGGGGGCGTTGTTCGGGCGGTGGCAGGACGGCGCCTTCCAGCCGCTGCACGACCGCTTCGAGCGCTGGCTGAACGCCACGCTGCGCATCCTGGACGAGAACCTGCGCGACCCCGACAAGCAGCTCGACGCGCGGCTGGACAGCGACCCCGACAGCGGCTTCCTGCTGCTGCTGGCGGCCGACCGGGCGCTGTGCCAGGGCGACCCCGAGGCGGCGCGCACCCTGCTGCGGCGGGCGACCGTGTCCGAGCCGGGCCTGGTGCCGGCCTGGGAGCGCCTGGGCGAGACCCTGCTGGGGGAGGACAAGCAGGGCGCGCGCTGGGCCTTCCTGAAGGCGCTGCGGGGCGTGCGGCTGCCGGAGCGCACCCCGGGCTCGCAGGCGGTGTCGCCCGCGCTGATGCGCACCCTGGCGCGCCTGCTGCCGCCGGGCGACGAGGCCTGGGAGCGGGAGCTGGTGCGCTTCCTGGACGAGGCGGTCGGCGACTGCGTCGACTGGCGGGAGCTGGCCCTGGTCGAGGCGGCGGCGGTGGAGCTGGCGCGGGTGCGGCTGCGGCGCGGGCAGCGGGAGGCGGCCCGCGAGGGGCTGAGCCTGCTCTTGGAGCGGGCCCGCGGCTTCGCCTTCCGCGCGCCGATGACCGAGGCGGTCCTGCTGCTGGCGGGGCTGGAGGTCGACCTGGGCCACCACGACGACGCCGAGCGGCGGCTGCGGATGCTGCGGACCAGCCCGCCGGAGCTGCGGGCGCGGGCCGAGCTGCTGCTGGGGCGCGTGGCCGTGAGCCGGCAGGAGCCGTGGGCCGAGGAGATCCTGGCCGGCCTGGAGCGGCACCTGGGCGACCCGGCGGACCGCTGCACGCTGGACCTGCTGCGCGCCGAGCGCGCGATGCGGGGCGAGGACACGGCGGTGGTGGACGCGGCGCTGGACCGGGCGCTGGCGGAGGCCGAGCACCTGCAGGACCCGGCGCTGCTGGGCCAGGTCTGGCTGCTGCGGGGCGAGGCGGCGATGCGGCGCGGCGAGGTGGACCTGGCCGAGGCGGCCTGGCGCCGCGCCGGCGGGGGCGCCCACGCCGACGAGGAGCTGGCCTGCCGCCTGCGCCTGCGGGAGGGGGACCTGCGCGCGGCCCGCGCGGACATGCCGGGCGCGCTCGACGACTACCTGCGGGCGGTCGAGGGCTTCCGGGCGCTGGGCCTGCCGCTGCGCGAGGCGTGGGCCTGGGTGCGCCTGGCCCAGCTCCGCGTCGAGGGCGCGGCGGACCGGGCGCGGACCCTGTTCCAGGCCGCGGACCACGCCGCCGGAGTGGCCGCCGCCGACGCGGTCTCCGGGGAGGTGGGCGCCAGCCTGGAGTGGCACCTGGCGCGCGCCGCCGAGCACGCCCGCGAGCGGGCCAACGCCCAGCGGGCCCGGCCGCCCCTGACCCGCGCCGACGCCGACCGCCCCGAGCGGCGCCTGGGCGCGCACCGCCTGGCCATCGCGGCCAGCAGCGGGGCCATCGTGCGGGCGCTGGCCGCCGAGCTGGACCTGCGGGCGCGCGAGCTGGAGCGCAGCGACGGCCGGCCCACCGATCCCAGCCTGCTGCGCTACGTCGCCGCCGCGGACCTGCTGGCCGGGCACCGCAGCTACGAGGCCAGCGAGGTCCTGCTGCGCCAGCTCGTCGAGGTGCGGCCCCAGGGCCTGGCCCGGCAGGCGCTGGTGTCGGCCATGGCCCGCTCGCCCAACACCGCCCTGGTGCTGGGCCTGCTGGAGGCGCTCGACGGGGACCGGGATCCGCTGAGCGTCGCGCTGGTCGCCGAGGTGCTGGGCTGGCGCCGCGAGCGCGAGGCGGTCGAGCGGCTGCGCACCCTGGCCGGTCCGCAGGCCCACCCGACCGTGCGCAAGGCCGCCGTGGTGGCGCTGGGCCGCATCGGCGACGAGGAGGCGGCGGCCGACCTGGCGCCGGCGCTGGAGGTCCCCGAGCTGGCGGCCTCGGCCTGCGTGGCCCTGCTGCTGCTGGGCGACTGGGCCGGCGTGGATCACATCGGCCAGGAGCTGGTGCAGGCGGCGGCCGAGGGCGGCGCCGCCGAGCTGCGCGGGGGGCCGGGCCTGTCGCTCACGCTGGGCGAGCTGGTCGGGCGCTACGGCGGTCCGACCTGGCTGCTGATGCTGCTCCGGGCGGCCGAGGCCGAGGGACCGGCGGGCCTGGGCGCCCTGCAGGGCCTGGGCTTCCTGGGCGATCCGCGGGCCGTGCCGCGGCTGCTGGACGCCTGCGCCGGGCGCGACCCCCAGCGCGCGCGCGTCGCGGGCGCCGCGCTGGAGATGATCACCGGCCACCACGAGGACCCCGAGGAGAGCCTGCTGCGCAACCGCTGGCTGGCCTGGTGGGAGCAGCACCAGGGCAACTTCCGCGACGGGCTGCGCTACCGCCACGGCCGGCTGCTGGACCCGGGCCTGCTCATCGAGCGCATGGGTCACGACGACGTGCTGGTGCGCCGCAACGCCTACGACGAGCTGGTGATCGGCACCGGGGTGCACCTGCCCTTCGACGCCGACGGCCCCTACCGGGTCCAGGTCCAGCACCAGGCGCGCTGGCGCGAGTGGTGGGGCAAGGAGGTGGCCCGCTGGAAGAGCGGCCGGTGGACCTTCCACGGCGAAGACGTGGGCTGACCGGGGCCGGTGGCGCGCGCGGCCGGTGCGCGCACGTGCGGCGGGCGTGCGCACGGCGGGTGCGCGAGGGCTGAGGTCCCGTCTTTCCTGGTGCTTGTGAGGTTCGGGCGGTGGGCACACCCCTTGCTGTCGGGGGTGGACCCGGAGCCCCGATGCTGCACCCTGCCGCCCACCCCGCCCTCGCCCGCGTGCCCCGCTACCCGGCGGCGCCGCCGCGGGCCGCCGTCCACCTGGCGAGCAACGAGTGCGCCTCGGGCCCCTCGCCCCGCGCGCTGGCCGCCATCCCCGGGGCGCTGGCGGAACGGTACCCGGACCCCGACGCGCGGGCGGTCCGCGCGGCGCTGGCCAGGGCGGAGCGGGTCCGTGTCGACGAGGTGGTGGTCACCAGCGGGGCGACCGAGGCGATCCAGCTCCTGGTGCGGGCCCTGCCGGGCGAGGTGCTGACCGCCAGCGGCTCCTTCCCGCTGTACGCCCGCGCGGCGGCGGCAGCGGGCGCGACGGTCCGCCTGGCCCCCCGCGACCGGGACGGCCGCCTGGACCTGGAGGCGCTGGCAGCCGCGGTGGGGCCGGACACGCGGCTGGTCTTCGTCGCCAACCCCGACAACCCGACCGGCACCACCGCCGAGGGGCTGGGCGCCTGGCTGCGGGCCCTGCCTGGCCACGTCGTGCCGGTCGTCGACGAGGCCTACGCCGGCTTCGACCCCTTGCCCGACCTGGACGGCGCCCACCCCAACCTGGTGCGGCTGCGGAGCTTCTCCAAGGCCCACGGGCTGGCCTCCCTGCGGATCGGCGCGGCCCTGGCCCGGCCGCCGCTCGTCGACGCGCTGGACCGCGTCCGCGACCCCTTCAACGTCGGCGGGGTCGCGCAGGCCGCGGCCCTGGCCTCGCTGCACGACCACCGCTGGCAGGCGCGGGTGAGCCAGGAGAACGCGACGTGGCGGGCCTCGCTGGTCGAGGGCCTGCGCGCGCGGGGGCTGGCGGTGGTCGAGGGCGCGGCCAACTTCGTCTTCCTGCCCCACGCGCCCGGCCTGGCCGACGCGCTGGAGGCCCAGGGCGTGACGGTCCGCCCGCTGGAGGCCTGGGGCATGCCCGGCGCGGTCCGCGTCACCGTGCCGGCCCCCGACGACCAGCAGCGCCTGTTCCTCGCCCTCGACCGCCTCGACGGGCGCTCGCCCCACCTCCTGCTGCGGAAGGCCTCGTGAACGCTCCCGCCCCCTCCTCCGCCGTGCAGGCCACGGCCGCGCAGCCCTCCACGGTCACCGACTGCCTGCTGGCCGCGCTGTACGACCTGGGCGTGCGCGACGCCTTCGGCCTGGTCGGCGGCGCGATCGCCCCCTTCTGCGACCGCCTCTCTCGCAGCGCGATCCGCGACTTCCAGGTCCGGCACGAGGGCGGCGCCCTGTTCGCCGCCGTCGAGGCCAGCCTGGCCGCGGATCGGCCCGTGCTGGCCTTCGTCACCACCGGTCCGGGCCTGCTCAACGCGCTGACCGGGGCGATGGCGGCGCGCTGGGAGGGGGCGCGCGTGCTGCTGGTCTCGGGGGCCACCTCGGGCGCGCAGCGCGGGCGCTGGGCGGTGCAGGAGACCGGCCCGGCGACGCTGCCCGCGGAGGCGGTCTACCGGCCGGGCGCCATCTTCCACGACGCGACCCTGCTGGAGGCACCGGAGGCGCTCGGCGGCTTCCTGGAGCGCCTGGCGGAGGGCTTCTCCCGGCCCGAGGGCTTCGTCGCGCACCTGGGCCTGCCCATCGCCGTGCAGCGGGCGCCGCTGGCGCCGCTGTCGGTCCGGTCGCAGCCGGTGCGGCGCCCCCTGCCGGCGCCGGCGCTGCTGGACCGGGCCGCCGCCGCGCTGGCCGAGGGGCCCTTCGGCATCTGGGTCGGGCACGGGGCCCGGGCCGCCGCCGCCGAGGTCCGCGCGCTGGCCGAGGCCGTCGGCGCGCCGGTGGTCTGCACGCCGCGCGGCAAGGGCGTGCTGCCCGAGACCCACCCGCTCTTCCTGGGGGTCACCGGCTGCGGCGGGCAGGATCACGTCGAGCCCGTGCTGGCGGGCCTGGGCCTGCGCCGGATGCTGGTGCTGGGCAGCAAGCTGGGCGAGTTCTCCTCGTGCTGGTCCCCGGCCCTGGCGCCGCCCGCCGGCTTCGTGCACGTCGACGTGGACCCGGCGGCCTTCGGCGCGGCCTACCCCGAGGTGCCGACGCTGGGGGTGGTGGGTGATGCCGGCCGGGTGGCCCTGGCCCTGCGGGAGCGGCTGGCCGAGGGCGCCGGCCCGACCTGGGTCCGGCCCGCGGTGGCTCCTGCCGTCGGCGCGGGGACCCTGCTGCCGCAGGAGCTGCTGGCCGCCGTGCAGGAGGTGGTGGTCGAGGGCGCCGGCGCGCCGGTGCTGGCCGAGTCGGGCAACGCCTTCCTGTGGGCCAACAACCTGCTGCGGATGCCGGCGCCCGGCCGCTACCGGGTGAGCGGGCTGTGGGGCTCGATGGGGCACACCACCTCGGGCATCCTGGGGCTGGCCGCGGTGCGCGGGCGGGCGGTGGCGCTGGTCGGGGACGGCGCGATGCTGATGATGAACGAGGTGTCCACCGCCGTGCAGTACGGCCTGCCGGCGGTGTGGATCGTGCTCAACGACGCCCGCATGGGCATCGTGGAGAAGGGCATGGCGGGCCTGGGCCTGCGGCCCTACCAGACCGACCTGCCGCGCACCGACTTCGCCGCGATGGCGGTGGCGATGGGGGCCCGGGGCCTGCGCGTCCGCCTGGCCAGCGAGCTGCGCGCGGTCCTGGCCGAGGCGATGTCGGTGCCCGGGCCGGTGGTGGTGGACGTGGAGATCGACCCCGACGAGCCGAGCCCCTTCGCGCGCCGCGTCTCGACCCTGCACGCGATGGGCGCGCGGGCGAGCGCCTGACCCCTCCCTCCCTCCCCCTCGGAGCCCCCCAATGGTCGCCGCCGGCATCACCGCCCTGAGCGTCTACCACCCGAAGACCATCCGCCGGAACGGGTGGTGGCGCCACCACGCGCCCTCCTTCGTCGCCGCCCTGGAGGGGCGCGCCGCCAGCCAGGTCTGGGAGGGCGACGGCCCGGCGAACCCCTGGCAGGCGGCGATGGCGCCCTACCTGGAGGATGTCTTCCGGGGCACGACCGCGCGGCGGGTGATGGCGCCGGGAGAGACGGCCCACGACATGGAGGAGATCGTCACCCGCCGGCTGCTCGACGCCGCCGGGCTGCGGCCCGAGGACATCGATCTCGTGCTGGTGAGCTGCCTGTTCCCCGACCAGTACGTGCTGGGCGACGCCATCGGGCTGGCCGAGCGGGTGGGCTTCTCCTGCCCCTGCGTCAACGTGGAGTCGGCCTGCGGGGTGGCGGTGGCCGACCTGGGCATGGCCGCCGCGATGGTCGAGACCGGGCGCGTGCGCCGCGTGCTCATCGTGACGGCCTGCACCTACTCGCGCTCGGCCGACGCCGACAACCCGATGTCGCTGACCTCGGGTGACGGGGCCGCGGCGATGCTGGTCTCGCAGGTGCCGGACGGCTACGGGCTGCGGTCCTGGAAGAGCTACACCACGCTGGAGTCCGCGCGGGCCTTCGACTACGCGATCGAGCCCGATCCGGTCCAGCGCTACATGCTCAAGATGCTGCCCACCCGCGAGGCCGGTCGGGCGCTGGAGGCCTGCTCGCTCAAGTACCTGCCGCTGTGCTGCGGCGAGGCCCTGCGCCAGGCGGGGCTGCGACCCCAGGACCTGCGCTTCGCCGCCCTGACGACCCCCACGGCGTGGTTCGCCGACTTCGCCTGCCGGGTGCTGGGCCTGCCGGCCGACAAGGTGGTCGACACCTACCCGCGGACCGCCAACACCGGCCCGGTGCTGATGCCGCAGAACCTGTACGAGGGGGCGCGCCAGGGCCGGTTCGGGCCGGGTGACGACGTGCTGCTGTTCACGCTGGGCAGCATGTCGACCAGCGGCGCGGCCGTGGTGCGCATGGCCGACCTGGTGCTCGCGCCGGCGCCCGACGAGGGCGTCGAGGAGGAGCTGGGCCCGGTCAGGGCGGCGGAGCTCCCGTCGGCAGCGCCGGCGCCGGCGAGGTGGTGAGGCCGCGGATCCAGCGGCCGAGCGCGGCGGGCTCGGCCGGGACCAGGCGCGCCTCGTCGACGGGGCCCCACCACAGCACGGCGTCCACGCCGGCGGCGGCCAGGCGCTGGCCGTCGGCGGAGAAGGCCACCCCCAGGACCGGGCCGTCCGCCCGCCACGCGATGGTCGCCGCGCCGTCCTCGATCCGCCAGATCCGGGCGGTGCCGTCCAGGCCGGCGGTGGCCAGCAGCCGGCCGTCCCCGGAGATGGCGATGGCGTGGATCTCGGCGGCTTGCCGCGCCAGCGGGCGGGTGGCGCCCGACTCCGGGTCGAAGCGGTGGACCTCGCCGCCCGAGGGGACCGCCACCCAGTCGCCGGCCGGGGAGACGCGCAGCGACGGGCAGACCGGGTCGAAGGGCAGGGCGTGGTCGCGCCGCCCATCCGGGCCGAAGACGGCGAGCCCGCCGCGACCGTCGCAGACCAGGACCCGGTCGCCGGCGAGGCGGTAGGGCCGGAGCGTGACCCCGCCGCGCGCGCCCAGGCCCTCGGCCAGGACCTGGAGGTGCCCGGTGCCCAGGTCCCAGCGGACCAGGCGGCGGTCGGCCCCGACGCTCCACAGGGCGGTGCCCTGCGCGTCGGGCTCGGCCCACCAGGCGGCGCCGTCGTGGGCCTGCACCGATCCCTCCGGAACCCAGGCCGCTGGCGAGCCGTCCCGGCGCCAGGTGCGCAGGGCGCCGTCCTGGCCCGCGGTGAAGGCCCGCTGGCCGTCGGGCAGGAAGCCGGCGCGGTGGACGCGCCCCTCCTGGCGGGCCAGGCTCCGCCCCTCGCCGGTGGCCAGGTCCCAGGCCATCGCCAGGCCGTCGACGCCGGCGCTCAGCAGGGTCCGGCCGTCGGGGGAGAGGGAGAGGCCGTAGACCCGGTCGGCGTGGGCGCGCAGCGCCGGGCCGGTGGGGTGGCCCGGCGTCCACAGGCGCACGGTGCGGTCGTCGCTGTCGGTGGCGAGGCGGCCGTCGGGCAGGGGCTGGACGTGGAAGATCCGGCCCTCGTGCCCGTGCAGCTCGGCGGCGCCCTCGCGCGGCACCTCCCACACCCGGACCGAGCCGTCCACCCCGCAGCTCGCGACCGACCGCCCGTCGGGCGAGATGGCGGGCGCCGCGTGGGTCGCGACGGCGGAGCGCCGCGTGGCCACCTGTCCCGTGTCCGGCCACCACAGGCGCAGGCTGCCGTCGGCCAGGTGCACCGCCAGCGGCCCGCCCCCCGGGGCCCAGGCCATGCCGATGACCCGGGCTGCCGGCCAGGGCGGGGGCACCGCGGTGGCGGCCGGGGCCGGGTCCTGCCGTCGCCACGCCCGCAGCGCCCCGGTCCGGCGGCCTCGCTCCAGGCGTGCACGCCCCCATCCACGTCGCCCAGCAGGACGTCGCCGCCGGGTGCGACCAGGAGCTGGGCCAGGTCGACCGGGTGTCGGTACACGGGCCGGGCGCCTGCATCCGGCGCGGGCGGGCCGCTCCACAAGGCGCCCGCGGGGCCCAGGGCGAACCAGCGCCCGTCGGACTGCCCCAGCGCGGTCACCGGGCCGTCGAGCTGGAGCAGGGGCCGCGAGGGGCTGCCGTCCACCGGCAGGCGGGTGACGGCGCCGGTGCGGTCGCCCACGAGCAGGTGCTCCGGGTCCTCCCAGGCGGCCGCCAGCGGAGGGCTCCCCAGGGCGGGCAGGTCCCGGACCGAGCCGTCCGGTGCAAGGTGCTGGACCCGGCCGGCGGCGTCCAGCCAGATCGACCCGCCGTCCGGGCGCGGCAGGACCAGCTCGCTCCGGCCGGGGCCGACCGCGCCCAGCGCGGCGCCGGTGGCCGCGTCCAGCGCGCCGGTGCGCAGGCCGGCCGGCAGCAGGCGCTGGCCGTCGGCCGACCAGGCCAGGCTGTCGCAGCCTTCGGGCTCGTGGCGCACGGCCACGCGCGCGACCCCGCGCAGGGCCAGCTCCTGGGCCAGGTCGAAGCGCTCCGCGGGGTTGGCGCCGTCGTCGGGGTAGGTGGCCAGCCAGGCGGCCGCCTCGGTCGGGTCCTGGGCCACGCCGCGGCGGGCGTTGGCCAGGATCAGCGCGTGGCTGCGGGCCTCGGCGACGGCGCGGGCCGCCTGGGCGAGGTCGCGCTCGGCCAGCACGCGGCGGGCCGACATTCCGCCGACCAGGGCCAGGGCGACCGCCGCCAGGGCGCTGACGGCGACCAGCGCGCGGTGCCGGGCCAGCCAGCGGCGCAGCAGGTCCAGGCTGCTGTAGGCGCGGGCGGCCACGAGCTGGCCGGTGCGGAAGGCCTGCAGGTCGCGGCTCAGCTCCAGCGCGCTGGGGTAGCGATCGGCGGGCTCGGGGGCCATCGCGCGCGCCACGATGGAGGCCAGGTCGGCCGGCACGCCCGGGCTGATCCGGGGCAGGGGCGGGGGGGAGCGGCCGTCCCGCAGGGCCTGCAGGGTGGTCGCGGCGTCCGCCAGCCACGGGGGGTGGCCGCTGAGCAGGTGGTAGAGCGAGGCGCCCAGCGCGTAGACGTCGGCGCGCCGGTCGGCGGGCTCGCCGCGCGCCTGCTCGGGCGCCATGTAGGCCGGGGTGCCCACGACGCTGCCCACCTGGGTCAGGGCCGGCTGGGGTGCGGGCCCCGGCGACGGGGCGGCGACGGGCGCCGGCGAGGACGCGTCGGCCGCCGTCGGCCCCTCGTCCAGCGTCCGGGCGATGCCCCAGTCGATGAGCACCGTCTCGCCGAAGGGGCCGATCAGCACGTTCTGCGGCTTCACGTCGCGGTGGATCACCCCCTGGCTGTGCGCGTAGGCGAGCGCGTCGGCGACCGCCTCGAGGTGGCGCAGCAGGCCCAGGCGCGCCTCGAGGTCGGCTGCACGCTCGATCGCGACCTCCAGCGTCTGCCCCGAGACCAGCTTCATGGCGTAGCGGAGGACGCCGTCCGGGTCGACGACGGCGTCGTAGAGGGGCACGATCGCGGGGTGCTGCAGCCGGGCGGTCAGGCGGATCTCGCGCAGCAGGCGCGCCCGGTCTCCCGGGCTGTCGCGGAGCAGCTCCTTGAGCGCGACCGGCCGGTCGAGCTCGCGGTCGTGGGCCTCCAGGATGCGCCCCAGGCCGCCGCGGGCCACCTCGCGCCGGACCTCGAAGCGCGGCGCCTGCGAGGGCCCCGGCAGCGCCTGCGAGGGCCCCGGCAGCGCCTGCGAGGGCCACGGCGGTGCGTCGTCGTCGGGCACCGGCAGGGTCTCGGCCGCGCGGGGATCGGGGGGCAGGGGCATGGCGGCGCGCTGTATCTGGATCCGAGCGTGCCTCGCGGGGACGGGGCCCCTGCCCCTCCCGTGGCGCTGGCATAGGGGAGCCCATGGCGACCTCGACCCTGGACGCACACGAGCTTCCGTGGGACAGCCGCGCGCAGGGCGAGCGCGCCCGGCTGGAGCTCGTCGTGGCCTGGTCCCTGGACGAGCCGGAGCGGCTGGGCGAGGCCGCGGTGGTGGACCGGCCGCTGCGCCTGGGGCGCGGCGAGCCCGAGCCGGCGGCCCCCCACGCGCGCTTCCGCGCCTGGCGGCCGGGGCGGGAGCGGGCCGGCCGGCCGCTGGAGAGCCCGAGGCTGTCGCGGGACCAGCTCCGCCTGGTCCCCGACGGCGACCGCAGCCTGCGCGTGGAGAACGTCGGCCGCTGCCGCCTGGCGGTCAACGGCGCCGAGCGGGCCGAGGCGGTGGTCCAGCCCGGAGACACCTTGCACCTGCGCAACACGCTGGTCCTGGTGGTCGTGCGCCGCGGAGGCGCCGCGCCGGGGCGGGTGGACGGGGACTTCCCCTTCGGCGGGCCGGACCGCGGCGGCATGGTCGGCGAGAGCGAGGCCGCCTGGCGGCTGCGCGCCGAGCTGGCCTTCGCGGCGGGCAGCCCCCACCACGTCCTGCTGCAGGGCGCCAGCGGGGTGGGCAAGGAGCTGGCGGCGCGCAGCCTGCACACCCTGTCCGGCCGGGGCCAGCGGCCGCTGGTCACGCGCAACGCCGCGACCCTGCCGGAGTCCCTGGTCGACGCCGAGCTCTTCGGGTCCGCCCGCGGCTACCCCCACGCCGGCAGCCCGGAGCGGCCCGGCCTGATCGGCGAGGCGCACGGCTCGACCCTCTTCCTCGACGAGGTGGGGGAGCTTCCTCCGGCGCTGCAGGCCCACCTGCTGCGCGTGCTGGACCGCGGCGGCGAGTACCAGCGCCTGGGTGACGCCCGGGTGCGCCACGCCGACCTGCGGCTGGTGGCGGCGACCAACCGGCCCCTGTCCGCCCTCAAGCACGACTTCGCCGCGCGCTTCCCCCTTCGCATCCAGCTCCCGGGCCTGGACGAGCGGGTCGAGGACATCCCGCTGCTGGTCCAGGCGACCCTGACCCGCGCTCGCGACGAACTGGCCCAGGGCGCGGCCCCCTCCCCCGTGGCCCGCTTCTTCGGGCCCGACGGGCGGCCCCGCATCCACCCCGACCTGGTGGAGGCGCTGCTGCATCACCGCTACGAGCTGCACACCCGCGAGCTGGTGCGGCTGCTGTGGCTGGCGATGGGCAGCAGCCCGGGCGAGTACCTGGGCCTGACCGACGCCGTGCGCGCCGAGCTGTCCCCCGCGCGGCCGGGCCGCGGCGCGGAGCCCCCCGATCGGGCCGCCATCGAGGCCGCCCTGGCCGCGGCGGGCGGGCGCGCCGCCCTGGCCGCCGAGGCCCTGGGCCTGTCCAGCCGCTTCGCGCTCTACCGCTTGATGAAGAAGCTCGGCATCAGCGGCGGCGAGGGGGGGGCGGAGCTGGCCTCGGCGGCGGGGACGACGCCGGACGTGGACGAGGTGGGCCCAGGCTGAGGGCGCGGGCGCGGGCGCGCACGGCGACACACGGTGCGCGCACCGCCGGCGCGGCCGCAAGTGTCGAGGATCGCTGCGGGAGCCTCGGGCACGGGCCTTGCGCTGGAGGCGCGAGCCCCGCGGAGTCGCCGTGCCCCCCCTGCCCCCTCGCGCCGTGGTCGTCCTCGCCCAGGGCCTGCTCTCCCTGCTCGACCGGCTGCGGCGGGCGCTGCTCCCGCCCGAGCTGTACCTGCTGGAGACCACGGTCTTCGGCGGCGTGCGCACGCAGGCCATCTACGCCGGCGCCCGGCTGGGCCTGTTCGAGGCGCTCTCGGACGGCGCGGCGACCCCCGCCGAGGTCGCGGCGCGGGTGGGCGCCGACCCGCACCTGACCTGGCGCCTGCTGCGCGCGCTGGCCAGCTACGGCGTCGTGGCCGCCGAGGGCCCGGGCTACCGCCTCAACGCGATCTCGCGCCTGCTGCTGCCGGGCACCGGCTACGCCGAGGGCATCCACTTCAACGCCGATCCACGCCAGGTCGCCGTCTGGTCCGCGCTGCCCGACGCGCTGCGCGGCGGCGGCAGCGCCTTCGAGCGGGTGCACGGCGCGCCCTTCTTCCAGGTGCTGGGCCGCGAGCCGGAGCTGGGGCGCCTCTTCGACCGCTCGATGCAGGCCTGGGCCGCGCCCACGATCGCGGCGGTGCTCCAGGCCTGGCGCCCCCCGGCGGGCGCCACCGTCGTCGACGTGGGAGGCGGCCACGGCCACTACCTGGCGGCGATCCTGGGGGCCGCGCCGGGCTGCCGGGGGGTCCTGGTGGACCGGCCCGAGGTGCTGGCGGGGGCCGACGCCACGCTGGCCCCGGTGGCCGATCGGGTGGTTCGTGTGGCGGGCGACTTCTTCGCCGCCCTGCCCGACGGCGGCGACGTCTACCTGCTGGCCAACATCCTGCACGACTGGGGCGACGCGGACTGCGTGCGGGTCCTGGAGCGGGTCCGGGCGGCGATGGGCCCGACCGCACGGCTGCTGGTGATCGACATCGTCGTGCCCCCCGGCAACCCCACCCACCCCGGCCCGCTGGTCGACCTGATGATGATGGCGCTCTTCCGCGACGGGCGGGAGCGCACCGAGGCCGAGCTCGCCCTGCTGGCCGGCCAGGCGGGGCTGCGGGTCGAGCGGGTGATCCCCACCGCCAGCCCGGCGGGCATCACCGTCCTGCGCCCCTGCTGAGGGCCCCCGTCCCCCCGTTGCCCTCCCCGAGGTCCCCGTGACTCCTGCCTCGACCCTGCCCGCGGCTGCGGACCCGCCCGCGGGCGCCACGCCCCCACCCGGCAACCGGCCCTGGCCCCTGGTCGGCGGCCGCGCCGACCTGCTGCGCTTCTTCGCCGACCCGATCCACCACCTGCTGGCCCTGGAGCGCCTGGGGCCGGTGGCCACGCTCAGCGCCGGCAACCGGTCCCTGGTCTTCGCCTTCGGCGCGGAGCACAACCGCACGGTGCTCTCGGACCCGGCCGCCTTCCACAACGCCGTGGAGGTGCCGGTGCCCCTGCCCCCCGGCAGCGCCGCCACCCGCATCTTCCGCGGCGTCATGTCGATGAACGGCGACGAGCACCGCCGGCACCGGCGCCTGCTGCTGCCGGTCGTGAGCAAGGCCGCCGTCGCCACCTACGCCGACGACATCGGGGAGGTGACCCGGCGGCACCTGGACCGCTGGGCGCGGGAGGGGACCGTCGACCTGGGGCCGGCCAGCGTCTCCATGACCTCGGAGGTGCTGATGCGGTGCCTCTTCGACAGCGAGGACAGCGGCGAGGGGGCCGCGGTCGCCCACCTGGGGACCCGCCTGCTCGGCCTGTTCACCTCGCCCTGGACCCTGCTGCTGCCGGTGCGCCTGCCCGGCCTGCCCTACACGCGCTTCCTGGAGACCTGCGAGCAGGTCGAGGGGCTCGTGCGCAGGATGATCGCCGCCCGCGGCCGCCAGCCCGGCGTGCACCGGGACGTGCTCTCGCTGGTGCTGCGCGCCCGGGACCCCGAAGAGGGCGACCTCACCGACGACCAGGTCATCGCCCACCTGGTGTCGATGGCCCTGGCCGGCCACGACCCGGTCACCGCCGCCCTGTCGATGACCCTGGTGCTCCTCTCGCAGCACCCCGCCGCCGCCGGGGCGGTGGGCGAGGAGCTGGACGCCGCCTTGCGGGGCGCCGACCCGACGCCCGAGGACCTGCACCGCCTCCCCCTGCTCGACGGCGTCCTCCAGGAGGCGATGCGCCTGCTTCCTCCCATCGTGCACCTGCTCTTCCGCCGGCCCCAGGCCCCCTGCGCCCTGGGCCCCCACGAGGTGCCGGCCGGCAGCACCCTCATCCTCAGCCCGCTCGTCACGCACCGCGATCCCCAGGTGTTCCCCGACCCGCTGCGCTTCGATCCGCTGCGCTGGCAGGGCGCCGGCCCGGGCCCCTATGCCTACCTGCCGTTCGGCGCCGGGCCCCGGACCTGCCTGGGTGCGGGCCTCAGCCAGGCGATCCTGCGCCTGCAGCTCGCGCAGATCCTGCAGCGGTTCCGCCCGGAGGTGGTCCCCGGCGCGCGGGTGGACCTGGCGGTGCGGGCGGCCAACCTGGTCAGCCGGGGGCCGCTGCCGATGCGCCTGGTCCCGCGCGCGCGGGCCCGCACCACGGTCGAGCCGATCGGCGGCGACATCCACCGGCTGGTGCGGCTGCCCGGGGCGGCGGCCTGAGGCCGCAGGGCATCAGTTGAGGCGCAGCTTGTAGGGGTTGTAGGTCTTCTTGTGCTGCTCCTCGGCCCCCGACTTCGCCCGCTCCAGGTACTCCTTGAAGGTCTCGTTGTTCGGCTCGAAGGTCAGCGCGAACTGGATGTTCATCACCGCGCCCTTGGGGTTGTTCTCCGCCAGGTCCTTGAGCGCCATCTTCCAGTACTTGGCCGCCTTCTCGTTGGTGGCCGCCTCGGCGGGGTCGTTCTGGGCGGCGCGCTGCTGGTCGGCCCGCGCCATCGCGTCGTCGCTCATCCGGGAGACGCCGTTGACCAGCTCGTCGTCGTAGACCGCGCGCTTCTCGGGGTCGTTGAGCGTGCCGTAGGCCTCGCGCACCAGGCGGGAGATCGCGTTGACCTTCTCCGTGAGCGCGTCGTCGCCCAGCGCCGCGAAGCGGTCGGGGTGCAGCCGCCGGCTCTCGTTGCGGAAGGCGGGGCCGATCTCGTCCTGCGAGGCCTGGCGGTCCAGGCCCAGGATCCGGTAGTAGTCGAGGTCGGGCAGCAGCTCGTGCAGCGTGTCGATCTCGATGCGGGCGAGCAGGGTGCGGTCCATCGGGCGCTCCGGGACGGGCAGGGAGGGTAGCGCGCCGCCGGCCGGCTCAGAAGCCCAGGTCGGCGAACTTCATCTTCTGGACCTCTTCCCGGCTGAGGTTGCTGCTGGCCTCGATGGTGATCTCCTGGGCGCGGCCGCTCTCCTGGTCGATCGCCGCCACGTGCACGATGCCGTCGGCGTCGATGGAGAAGGTGACCTTGACCCGGCACTCGCCCCGAGGCGCGGGCCGCAGGCCGTCCAGCACGAAGTGCCCCAGCAGCTCGTTGTCGGCCTGCATCCGGCTCTCGCCCTGGAAGACCTTGATCCGCACCTCGGTCTGGTTGTCCTGCGCGGTGTGGAAGACCTTGCTGGCGTCGGTGGGGATGGCCGTGTTGCGGGGGATCAGCGGCTCGACGAAGCCGCCGACGGTGCCCACGCCCAGCGTCTGGGGCGTCACGTCGAGCAGGACGGCGGCCTCGGGGTCGAAGCCCTGGGCCAGGCTGTGCGCCTGGATGGCGGCCCCGACGGCGACGACCTCGTCGGGGTTGATCGAGCCCACGGGCTCCTTGCCGAAGTAGCGGCCGACGGCCTCGGCCACGGCCGGGAAGCGGGTCATGCCGCCGACCAGCAGCACGGCGTCGATCTGGGCCGTGGACAGGCCGGCCTGCGAGAGCGCGTCGTCGACGACGACGAAGGTCCGCTGGATCAGCGGCATCACCAGCTCCAGCGCCTGCATCCGGTCGATGCGGGTGTGGACGGCGATGCCGTGGCCCTGCTTGTCACGGGCCAGGCTGGGGACGCGGATCTCGACCGCGGGCAGGGCGGAGAGCGCGATCTTGGCGCGCTCGGCGGCGTCGCGCAGCTTGGTGCGGGCCGTGTGGTTGTCCGACAGGTCGATGCTGTGCTGCTTCTCGACCTGGGCGCGCAGCCAGTCGGCGATGGCGGCGTCGAAGTCGTCGCCGCCCAGGAAGGTGTCGCCCGAGGTGCTCAGCACCTCGTAGATGCCGGGCTCCATGCGCAGCACGGTCATGTCGAAGGTGCCGCCGCCCAGGTCGTAGACGGCGACGTGCTGGCGACGCTCCCGCCCGAAGCCGTAGGCCAGGGCCGCCGCGGTGGGCTCGTTGATGATGCGCAGGACCTTGAGCCCGGCGATCGCCGCCGCGTCACGGGTCGCCTGCCGCTGGTGGTCGTTGAAGTAGGCCGGCACCGTGATGACCGCCGAGCCCACCTTGCCGCCGGTGGCGTGCTCGGCGATCTCCTTCATGTGCGAGAGCACCCGGGCGCTGACCTCGGGCACCGCCCAGACCTTGCCCTGCACGCGGATGCGGGCGTCGCCGTGGGGCCCCTCGGTGATGCCCCAGGACACCATGCGCTTCATCCGCTCCACCACCTCCGAGGAGTAGCGGCGGCCGATCAGGCGCTTGGCGCTGTAGACCGTGTTCTCGGGCGCGTAGGTGAGCTGCTGGCGGGCGCGGTGGCCCACGACGGTGGCGCTGCCGTAGCCGAAGGCCACGACGGAGGGGTGGGTCCGGTTGCCCGCCTCGTCGGCCAGCACCACCGGCTCGCCGTCGCGCACGATGGCCACCACCGAGTTCGACGTGCCCAGGTCGATGCCGACGGTCAGCTCCTCGGTCCGGGTGACCTCGTCGCTCATGGGCGCCCCCCGCGGACGTGGCCCGCCGGGCGGAGGGGAAGGCGTGCACGCATCAGTCAGTCTCCTCGGAGGGCCGGGCCGCTGACCTTAGCAGGGGCGCGAGGACCTGTTCCATGGCGGCGTGGACGTGACCATTGCTGGCGAGCGTCCGTGGTGCCTCCAGGCACAGGGGGCCCCCGTCCATCTCGCCGACCCTTCCGCCGGCCTCCTGCACCAGCAGGGCGCCCGCTGCGACGTCCCAGGGCTTCAAGCCCAGCTCCCAGAAGCCGTCCAGGCGCCCGCCGGCGACCCAGGCCAGGTCCAGCGCGGCCGCGCCGGCGCGGCGGATCCCCTGGCAGCGCTCCAGGAATGCCTGGACCGGGCGCAGGTACTCGGCCGCGCGCGTGCGGCGGTCGTAGGGGAAGCCCGTCGCCAGCAGGGCCTGGGAGAGGTCGGTGACAGCGGACACCCGCAGCGGGGCGCCGTTGCAGGTGGCGCCGTGCCCCCGCGCCGCGGACCACAGCTCGTCGCGGGAGGGGTCCAGCACGCAGCCGGCCAGCAGCTCGCCGTCCTGCTCCAGCGCCACGCTGACGGCGTAGTGCGGCAGCCCGTGGACGAAGTTGGTCGTGCCGTCCAGCGGGTCGACGATCCACCGGGTGCGGGCGCCCCAGGCGCCGCCCTGCTCCTCGGCCAGGACGGGCACGCCGGGGCTGCGGCGCTCGAGCACCGCGCGCACCGCCTGCTCGGCGCGCAGGTCCACCTCGGTCACCAGGTCGACGGCTCCCTTGTGGTCGACCTGTCGCGCACCACCCTGGGCGCGCGCCTGGACCAGCACGGCCGCGGCGGCGCGGGCCGCCGCTTCCGCGATGTCCCGGGCCGCCCAGGCCTGCACCGGGGCCCCCTCAGCCGCCGCAGGACACGCGACCGCCCGCGCTGGAGCAGGTGATCGTCGCGTTGCGGTCGAGCTGCACGGCGCCCCTGCTCCCGTCGAGCAGGACGACGCAGGTGGTCAGGCTGTTGAAGCGCATCGTGGTGGTGCCGGCGAAGGTGACCTGCTGCCCGTCGCCGCACTGGACCGTCGCCTCGCCCTGGCTGACCACGAAGCGCACGGTGAAGGCCCCGGCGGCCGGCTCGGAGGGGGGCGCCTCGGCCGCGACGGTGGTGGCGCTGGACGCCGTCGACCCCGACGAGGACGCCCCGCTCCCGCCGGAGGTGGTGCCGCTGCGGGTCGCGGAGGCGCCGCCGGAGGAGGAGGACGAGGACGAGGACGAGGACGAGGACGAGGACGAGGAGGACCCGCTGCGGGGGGAGGAGGCGGCGCTGCCAGAGGTGGTGCTGGCCGGGGGCGGGGTCGGGGTGGAGCCGGACGAGGCGCCGGCCGCAGGGGCGGGGGCCGGGTCGGTCGGGGCCGGCGCCGGCTGGTCGGGGGCCGGCTCGTCGGGCTGGGCCGTGTCCCGCTCGGCCGGGGCGGGGCCCTGGGGAGCAGGCTCCTCGGCGGGCGTGCCCTCGGCGGGGGCCGCGTCGGCATCCTCTCGCGCCGCGTCGGTCCCGACCGCGTCCAGGCCGGGGATCTCGGGCAGCTCGAAGGAGGTCGGCGTGCCCTGCTGGAGCAGGCCCCAGACCGCGCCGCCCAGGCAGGGCAGGCAGCCGCAGCCGAGCACCAGCAGCACCAGGACGACCGCCACGATCTTCAGGCCGCCGCCCTTCTTCTTCTCGGCCTTCTTGCCGGCGGGAGCGGCGGGGGCGGGGCCCCCCTTGGGTTCCGCGCCGGCCTTGCCGGTGGTGGCGACGGGCGGGGGTGCGGCGCCGGGCGCCGTGTGGCCCGCGAAGGGCGAGGGAGGTGGCGCGGCGCCGGGGCCCGCGGCCGGAGGCGGGGGCGCGGCGGGCGCGGCCGGAGGCGGGGGCGCGGCCGGAGGCGGGGGCGCGGCGGGCGGCGGGGACACGGCCTGGGGGCCGCTGCGCCCGCCCTTGCCGGCGGGGCTCCAGGTCTTGCGGGCGCCGCCGTCGTCGTCTTCTTCGTCGGCCAGCATCGCGGCGATCTTCTCGCGCGACCAGAAGGCCGTGCTCTCGCCCTTGGCGCTGGCGGCCTGGCGCACGCGGAAGCCGCTGGTCTGGGAGACGGGGCCGCCCAGCTCCTGCGGGCCGCCCAGGTCCTCCTCGACCAGGGTCACGTTCGCCCGCGGGGCGCGGTCGCCGCCGGCCTGGGGCACGGCCCGGGCGGCCCAGGCGGCCAGCCCCTTCCCGGGGGCCTGGGCGGCCACCTGGAAGAGCACGTTGGCCACGTCCAGGGCGGCGGGCCGCTCGGACGGCTCGAAGGCCAGCATCGAGCACAGGAAGGTCTGGACGTCCTGCATCCAGGCCTTGTCGCGCAGCTCTCCCCAGTCGATGCGCAGCAGCCGCTCGACCACGTGGTCGTCGTGGGCGTCGCGGTCGCGGGGCACCGGCCCCAGCGCGTGGCCCGACAGCACGGCCTGGAGCACCGTGCCCAGCCCGTAGACCTCGGTCTGGGGACCCAGGGCCCGGCCCTCGGGCGCGGTGATGGCCGGCCGCGCCTCGCCGTAGCCGACCAGGCTGACCGAGCCGGTCGCCTCGACCCGGATGCTGGCCGGCCCGATGTCGCCGTGCAGGGCCTTGTCCTCTTCGGCGATCGAGACCACGTCCGCCAGGCCGGCGACCAGCTCCAGGCCGGCGCGCACCGGCAGGGGCCCCGCCGCGAGGAGCGCCGTCAGCGGGACGCCGGGGGCCTGTCCCTGTTCGGTGAGGATCTGGCCCTCGTCACCGGGCTCCCGGGTGTAGTACCAGCTCACGCCAAGGCCTCCGGTGCGGGAGGCCTTGATAGCACGGCAGGCCCGGCGACGCGGTAGGCCGGGGGGCATGCTCCGCTCCTCGCGACCCCCCGCCTCACCGGCCCCGCCCCGCGCCCTGCCGGCCGCGCTGGCCCTGGCCCTGCTCCTGGCCCTGGCCTGCGGCGGCAGCGTGTCGCCGGGCCCGGCCGAGCACGTGGGCATCGCCGCCTGGCAGGCCCCCGACGGCGCCGTCGTCGACGTGGTCGCCGAGCTTCGCGCCGTGCACCGCCGCGGCGGGCTGGGGGTCGGCTGCGTCTCCAGCGAGGCGCTGGTCACCCCCGAGCTGCGCCGCTACGAGGCGGCCGACCTGGTGGAGCCCGCGCTCTACCTGCGGGTGCGGGGCCGGCCGGGCCTGGAGTCCCACCGGATCTACGAGCCCGGCGTGCCGATGCAGAGCCGGGAGCAGGCGCTGGCCGACGCCCGCGCCCAGGTGCTGGTGCGCTGCTTCTCCGCCGACGGCGGCCGCCTGGCCCTGCGCTGGGAGCCGCCGGGGACGGACCCCACCCTGCCCGGCCTGTGGCCCTGGCAGGTCGCGGCGCTGGGCCCCTCGCCCGCCTGGCTGGAGCCGGCGCCGGCCGAGCTGAGCTGCGCCCAGGCGGCCGCCGCGCGCTGAGGGGGGGCGGGCGCCTCCCCCCGCCCGCCGGTTACCCGGCCGCCATGGCCAACGTCTTCCTCCCCAAGGGCATGCGGGACCTGCTCCCGCAGCAGATGATCCACCGCCAGCGCGTCATCGGCGCCATCCAGCAGGTCTTCACCCGCCATGGCTTCGAGCCGCTGGAGACCCCGGCGATGGAGCGCATCGAGACGCTCACCGGGAAGTACGGCGACGAGGGCGACAAGCTCATCTTCAAGGTGCTCAGCCGCGGCGAGGGCGGCAAGGAGGGCCTGGTCGACCAGGCCCTGCGCTACGACCTGACCGTGCCCCTGGCCCGGGTCATCGCGATGAACCCGCAGCTCTCGCTGCCCTTCAAGCGCAGCCAGATCCAGCCCGTCTGGCGGGCCGACCGGCCGCAGAAGGGCCGCTTCCGCGAGTTCTACCAGTGCGACGTCGACGTGGTCGGCGCCCCCTGCGGCCTGGCGGACGCCGAGTGCATCGCCGTCGTCCACGACGCCCTGCTCGCCCTGGGCTTCACCGACTTCACCATCCGCCTGAACCACCGGGCCTGGCTGCGCGCCCTGGCCGTGGCCGTCGGCGCCGCCGACCGCGAGGTCGAGCTGATCGTCGCCATCGACAAGCTGGACAAGGCCGGCCGCGAGGGCGTCGGCCGCGACCTGCTGGCCCGCGGCTTCCTGCCCGACCAGGTGCAGCGGCTGTGGGCGCTGCTCGACGGCGCCTCCCTGCCCGGCGCCGAGCAGGCCGACGCCGAGCTGGACCGGGTCGAGGCCCTGGCGCTGGGCCTGGGCGTCTCCCCCGCCCGCCTGCGGCGCGACCGCTCGCTGGCCCGCGGCCTGGACTACTACACGGGCCCCGTCTTCGAGACCGTGCTCACCGACGGTGCTGTCGGCTCGGTCAGCGGCGGCGGCCGCTACGACGGCCTGATCGGTATGTTCAGCGGCCGGGACATCCCCGCGGTGGGCGTCTCGCTGGGCCTGGAGCGGCTGCTGGTCCTGATGGAGGAGCGCGGCATGCTGGCCGCCTCGACCACCTCGACCCAGGTCTGGGTGACCGTGTTCGACGAGGCCTGCGAGCCCGCTGCCCTGCAGGCCGTCACCGCCTTCCGGCAGGCCGGCGTGCCCGCGGAGATCTCGCTCACCGAGGGCAAGCTCGGCAAGCAGCTCAAGGCCGCCGACAAGCGCGGCGTGCGCTGGGTCGTGATCGCCGGCCCCGACGAGGTGGCGGCGGGGCAGGTCAAGCTGCGCGACCTGCGCGACGGCCAGGACCTGGCGCTGCCGCTGGCGGACGCGGTGGCGCGGGTGGTGGCCGGCGGCTGATCGCGGGGCTCCCCTCGGGCAGCGGTTGCCGAGGGACGCCGCGGACTATGATGCACGCCAGGGCACCCTCGCCGGGGCGCCCCGCGTGTCCCCTCGTCTTCGGAGTCCCCCATGAAGAAGATCCTCCTCGGCCTGCTGGCCGTGGTCGCCCTCGCCGTGCTCGGCGTGCTCGGCATGGCCGCCAGCAAGCCCGACGCCATCCACGTCGAGCGCAGCACCACCGTCACGGCCACCGCCGCCGACGTGCACCCCTTCGCCGACGACTTCACCCTGTTCACCACCTGGATCCCCTGGACCGCCCTGGATCCCAGCCAGGAGACCGCCTACTCCGACCCGCCGCGCGGCGTGGGCGCCTGGTACACCTGGGAGGGCAACGACCAGGTCGGCAAGGGCAAGATGACCCTGCTGTCCAGCGCGCCCGAGAAGACCGTGCACGAGCTGGAGTTCATCGAGCCCTTCCCCAGCAAGGCCGAGGCCAGCGTGCTCGTCGCCGACGCCGGCGAGGGCAAGGTCAAGATCACCTGGGCCTTCGACCAGCAGGCCGACTTCGGCACCAAGGTCATGACCGTCTTCATGGACATGGACAGCATGCTGGGTGCGGACTTCGAGAAGGGCCTGGCCAACCTGGGGCCCCTGGTCGAGAAGGCCGCCGCCGAGCGGGTCGCCGCCGAGCAGAAGGCCGCGGAGGAGGCCGCCGCCGCCGCCGAGGCCGCCGCCGCCGAGGCCGCCGCCGCTGCGCAGGCCGAGCCGGTCGACGGCCCGCGCAGCCTGGAGCCCGGCAAGGCGCCGGGGCGCACGCTGAAGCGGTGAGCGGGCAAGGGGGGCACCCGCTGGCATCGGGTCCCGTCGCAGGTTCCGACAGGTCCCGCGGGAGACCCTGCGGTAGGGTGTTCGGGCCATGATCCGACCCGACGCCAACCGCATCGCGCTGCGCGCCACCCGAGCCATCCTCGACGCTGCCCACGACTTCCGCTTCGACCTGGCCGGAAGGGCGATCTCGGTCCGGTGCACCCGGCAGGCCGCGCCCGCCTGGCCTCGGGTGCTGTCCGGGCTCGACCAGGCCACGGACTCGCCGTGGCCCACACCGGTGACCGTGGAGGCTTCGTGGGAGGGGGGGGCGTCCCGCCTGGTGGTCCTCTGCGACTACTGGCGCCGGACCGACGACTGGGAACACGCGATCGGGCTGCGCGTCTCCATCGCGGAGACCCGGCGAGAGATCCTGTGGATCACGCTCATGTTCTCCCTGGCAGCGGCCGCCGACGGTGCGGCCGTCCCGATGCGCGCTTCGGTCGCCATGGTCAAGGCGCACGAGGACGAAGACCGGGCCAGCTTCCTCGCCCACAACGCTGCGCTCCGCGCCTTGGTCAGCGGGAGCGGGATCCCCATGCTGTCGCCGGCACAGGCCCACCTCTGCACGGTCGCGGTGCCGGGCGCTGAGGTGACCCCGGACCCAGCGACTGCGTTCGAACGCGCCGTCTTGATCGGCGTCGCCAAGCATGCCTGGTTCGAGCGGCGAGAGCGCGCAGGCTTCCAGGGTGCGCCGTTCGTGGACGTCGCGTTCGCGGTAGCAGGGGCGGTGGCCTCCGGCGTCGATCGACAGGCGGGCGGACCCGCTGCAGAGGACGGCGCCCCCACGGAAGGACGACGGGCAGGGATCTGGCCCCTTCCCGGTGGCGTCCGCGCGTACATGACCACCTTGCGAGCGCTGTTGCAGGACATCGCCGAGCGCGAACCCATGCCCATCGCGGCCCTGGAGCAGCTCTTCGAGGAGCGCTACCAGGCGACGGGCAGGACCGCGGTCAAGGGGTACCGCTTCGTCCTTCGAGCGCTCGGCTACGCCGCCGAGAGCGACGGTGAGGTGTCGCTGACGGACATGGGCCAGGCCTGGCTCGTGGAACCTGGCGCCCGTGCGCTGTTCGAGGTGCTGAACGAGAGGTTCATCGGCATCCTCGAGCCGCTCGTGCTGGCAGAGGTTGCCCCCGCACTGCCGCGAGCGCGAGTGCACGCCGTGCTGCGAGAGGTGCTCGGGACCGAGTGGAAGACTGGAAATCAAGTGGACTTCCGGCGTAACTGGCTGCTCTCGCTCGGCTTCACCGAGCGTACCGCCGCGGGAGATGCCATCACCGCCGTCGGCGCCGAGGTCCTGGCGGCCCACGCCGACGCGGCCGAAGACGCCCGGGCGGCGATCCGCGAGGCGCTCGCGGCCCCCGAGGTGCCTCAGCCCGGCGACGACCTGACCGGCGACGATGTGGAGGGCGAGGCCGGAGAGGCAGAGCCGGGCAGCGGACCGGCCACGCCGCCATCGGCGGCCCCGGGGTGGCGCTCGGAGCAGGTCGACCTGAGCGCGCGGACCATCACTGCGCACCTCGGGCGGCTTCGACTCGACGATCGGGTGGTGCAGCAGCTCGCTGCAGCGGTGAGCGCTGGGAAGCACGTGCTGCTCGTCGGCCCGCCGGGCACGGGCAAGACCGAGCTCGCGGTCGCGCTCACCCGCGCGGCGGTGGCCGAGGGGTACTGCGCGGGCCTCTTCACCGCGACCGCGTCGGCGGACTGGACCACCTTCGACACCATCGGTGGCTACGCGATGCAGAAGGACCAGACGCTCGCGTTCCGCCCAGGGGCGTTCCTCCGGGCGATCGTCGAGCAGAAGTGGCTCCTGGTGGACGAACTCAACCGAGCCGACGTGGACCGCGCGTTTGGCGAGCTGATGACAGTCCTCGCGGGGCAGGGCACCGACACCCACTATGAGCTCGAGGGCGGAAGGCGCGTAAGCATCGGTAGCGAAGAGACGCGGACATTCCGGGTACCGAAGAGCTTCCGGGTCCTCGCCACGATGAACACCTGGGACAAGACCTCCCTGTTCCGCCTGAGCTACGCGGTCCAGCGGCGCTTCGCGATCATCAACGTCGGTCTGCCGCCAGACCTGGTGTACGAGGCCGTGCTGACGTCGGCGGCCGAGGAGGGCGCGCTCCTTCCGCCGTTGTCTCCGCCCCACCTGCCCGCGGTCGTCCGGCTGTTCTCCACCTCCGGCCTCCTCTCCATTCGAGAGATCGGACCAGCCGTAGCCATTGACGTGGTGCGGTACCTGCGTCGTCGAGGCGAGACCGTGGACGGCCTGGCGGAGGCCATGGAGATGTATGTACTGCCGCAGCTCCAGGGCCTCGGAGAGCGCGCGGCCAAGGAAGCACGCGAACGCTGCGAGGAGGCCCTCGGCGCGGGAGCCAGCACGGTGGCTCGCGCCTCGCTGCGCGCGCGCTTCCGCGAGCTGTTCCCGGGGCTGAGCGCGGCGGATGACTAGCCGGGACGATTGGGAGGAATGGCTCGCCGACGCGTTTCCAGGCTTTCTGTTGCCCGACTCGATGCACAGGGCGATCCCCCGGGAGGTCGCCGCGCGGTTCCTCGCGCGCCTCGGGCGCCCGGACCACCTCCGAGTGCTCCAGGGGAGCGCGCTCTTCTCCCCTCCGGACCTCGCCGCGGACCTGCGCACGCTCGTGCACGAGCTGGTCCCACGCCTGGTCGAGGCGCTCCCGTCCCAGACCGAGGTCTACGCACGCCGCTGGGAGGAGGGTTTCCAGGGGCGGCTCGACGTCCGCGCCACGCTCTCCGAGCGGCTCGCGGGGAACCCCGGCGCCTTCGTCACCCGCGCCCGGCGCCGAAGCTACGACCTGCCCGAGACCGTCCTGCTCAAGCACGTGCTCACCCGCCTCGGGCGAGAGCTCGCGCGCCTTCGGGACGCCGGCCTGCTCCCGGGCGCCAGGTGGTCCGGCCCCATCGACGAGTGTGAACACCGCATCGACGCCATGCTCGAGGGGACGGTCCTCCGCCACGTGATCGTCCGCCCGGTCGAGGCGTCGGACCTCGTGGCTGCCCGCGCCGCACGAGAGCCCGCCTACCGGGCGGCGGAACATTGGCTTCGACGGCTTCGTGTCGCGTTCGATGAGCCCCAAGAGGCGGCGACCGCAGCCTTGCTCGCGCAGGGCGCTCTCGCACCGGCCTCCGCGGACACGCGGTTCGAGATCGCGGTCATCCTCCGGCTCGTCGGCGCGTTGTGGACCCGGGTGACCGAGGCGGAGCCCGGCCGGTGGGCCTTGTCTCACGGACTCATCCGCCCGGGCCGTCGCGACATCGCGGCGCTTCATCGCGATGATGGGGCGAGCGTGGTGGTGTTCTACAATCAGGTGGTCCTGCCGCCGGGACCGCGCGACAGTGGCGCGGCCTGCTACTTCGGCAGCGTCGGTCGCATTCGCCCGGACTGGACCGTCGGGGTCGCGGTGCCTGGCACCGAAGCCCGATACGTGGTGGGAGAGATCAAGCACACCACCGACGGCGCCTATGAGCGCACTGGCTTCAGCGAGGCCGTGCTGTACCGGTTCGAGTACGGCGAGGCGCTGTCGGGCTGGCTGAAGTCCGTGCTCACCGTGCCATGCGCATTGCCAGGGAAGGCGCGACCAGGAGACCCGACGATCGCGGTGGGATGGCCGGACTGGGTGCCACGGGTCGTCGTTGACGGGATCCTCGCGCAGGTGATCGACGACGTGACACCCCCGTCCGAGGCGTCCGCTTGAGGGGACCGGCGATCTCCACCGGCCCGCCCCGCTCCACCTCCCCACCCCCGGCGCTATGCTCCCCCCAGGAGCCCACCATGCCCGACCTGCTCGACCGCATCACCGTGAACCCGGCCATCTTCGGCGGCAAGCCCATCATCCGCGGCCATCGCCTGGCGGTGGAGCACGTGCTGGGCATGCTGGCCGCGGGAGACGACCTGCATACCTTGCTGGAGGGCTACCCGTGGCTTGAACGTGAGGACGTGCTTGCCTGTGTCGAGTACGCCCGAAGGCTCGTCGCCCATGAGCACGTCGAGCCGCGGATCGTGACGACCGCCGCGTGAGGGTCCTGCTCGACTCCTGCGTGTGGGGGGGAGCGTGGCAGGCGCTCGCCGACGCCGGTCACCAGGTCACGTGGGTGGGGCAGTGGCTGGAGGGCGATCCCGGGGACGAGGCGATCCTCGACCATGCGGCCCGCGCGCGGGCGGTCCTGGTGACGCTGGACAAGGACTTCGGTGAGCTGGCCATCGTGCATGGCCGTGCCCACGCCGGGATCGTCAGGCTGGTCGGGATCGCGGCCCGTGCACAGGGACCGACCCTGGTGGAGATCCTGCCCGCGCATGCGGCCACGCTGGATGCCGGCGGAATCCTGACGGTGTATCGCGACCGTGTCCGCGTCCGCCGACCCGATCCCGCCTGACCTCGCCGCCTACACGCCCAGCAGCTCGTGCAGGTAGTCGACGATGCGCTGGGCCTGGGCGGGCGTCACGTCGACGGGCTCCATGTCGCCCTTGCCCTCCAGGATCACGGTCACCAGGAACTCGTCGTCGCGGTTCTCGACCTCGCGCAGCAGGTCGGGGCCGTCGGCGGTGCCGCGCCCGTCCGTGCCGTGGCAGGCCTGGCACTTGCCGTCGTACAGGTCGGCGCCGCTCTGCTCGGTGTCGCCGCCGTCACCCGTTCCGCCGGTCCCGCCGTCGCTGGTACCGCCGTCCCCGCCGCCGTCCAGGGTCCCGCCGTCCGCGCTGCCGCCGTCGCTGGCGGTCCCGCTGTCGTCGTCGTCCTTCTCCCCGCAGGCGAACAGGGAGGCGAGCAGGAGGAGGGCGGGCCAGCGCGGCATGGGGGCTCCGGGAAGCGGGGAGGAGGGGCTCAGCGGACGATGGTTCCCGGCGGCAGGGGCTCGCTCACGGACACCAGCCCGCGCACGTCCTTGCCACCGGCGGCCAGCAGCATGCCCTGGCTCTCGACGCCGCGCAGCTTGACCGGCTTGAGGTTGGCGACCACGACGACCTGCTGACCGACCAGGACCGCAGGATCGAAGCGGCTGGCGATGCCGGCGACGATCTGGCGCGGAACGCTCTCTCCCACGTCGACCTTGAACACCAGCAGCCGGTCGGCGTCGGGGTGCCGGGTCGCCTCCAGGATGCGGCCGGTGCGGAGCTGCACCTTGGAGAAGTCGTCGATGCTGATGAGGGGGGTCTCTTCGGCGGCGGCGGGCGTGGAGGCAGCGGGGGTCGGCGTGGACACGGGGGTCTCCTTGGCAGGGGCAGGGGGGGCAGGGGCGGCCGGCGGGGCCGCGGTCGCCGCCTGGAGCAGGGCCTGCACGCGGGCGGGCAGCTCCTCCAGGCGCGGGAAGACGGGGGAGGGCGAGGGCAGCGTTGCGCCCTCGGTCAGCAGCTCCAGGCGGGCGCAGCCCGGCAGCGCCAGCGCCCCCGCGGGCAGGGCGAGCTGGTCGGCCAGCTGGCGCGCCTTCGCCGGCATCACCGGCTGGAGCAGGGTGGCGGCGACCCGCACGATCTCCAGGCAGCGCCGCAGCACGCCGGCCAGCCGGGCCGTGTCGCCCTGGCGGTTGAGCGCCCAGGGCTGCTCGGTGTCGATGTACTTGTTGCCGGCGCGGACCAGCTCCCACAGGGCCTCGAAGGCCTTGTGGAACTGCAGCGCCTCCAGCTCGCGGCCGTAGGTCGCCACCGCCCGGTCGGCCAGGGCCTGCAGGGCCCGGTCGGCCTCGCGCGGCTCGTCCAGGGCCCCCACCCGGCCCTGCAGCCACTTCTCGCTCATCGAGCTGGCCCGGTGCAGCAGGTTGCCCAGGTCGTTGGACAGGTCGGCGTTGGTGCGCTCCATGAAGGCGCGGTGCGAGAAGTCGCCGTCGTAGCCGAACGGGATCTCGCGCAGCACGAAGTAGCGCAGCGGCTCGGCGCCGTACTCGTCGACCAGCAGGTTGGGGTCGACCACGTTGCCCAGCGACTTGCTCATCTTCTGCCCCTCGACCGTCCACCAGCCGTGGGCGTAGAGGCAGCGGGCCGGCGACAGGCCCAGCGCGAAGAGCATCGTCGACCAGTAGACGGCGTGGGTCGTCAGGATGTCCTTGCCGACCAGGTGGTGGTCGGCCGGCCAGAAGTCGGCGAAGAGCGGCCCGCTGTCGCCGTCGGGGCGGTAGCCCAGGGCGCTGACGTAGTTGAGCAGCGCGTCGAACCAGACGTAGGTGACGAAGGTGGCGTCCCAGGGGAAGGGCACGCCCCAGCTCATGCGCGCGGCGGGCCGGCTGATGCACAGGTCGGCCACGTCCTTCTTGAGGTAGCCCAGCACCTCGTTGCGGCGGCTCTCGGGCTGCACGAAGTCGGGGTGCTCGGCCATGAACAGGCGGAGCTGGTCGGCGTAGCGCGACATCCGGAAGAACCAGTTCTTCTCCTGCACCCACTCGACGGGCTGGCCGGTGTCCGGGCACTTGCCGTCGACCAGATCCTTCTCGGTCCAGAAGCGCTCGGCCGCCGTGCTGTACCAGCCCTCGTAGACCGCCTCGTACAGGTCGCCCTGGTCCTTCAGGCGCTGGAGCGCCGCCTGCACGACCGCGACGTGCCGCGCCTCGGTCGTGCGGATGAAGTCGTCGTAGGCGATGCCCAGCCGCTGCCACAGCGCCTGGTAGGGCGCCACCATCGCGTCGACGTGGTCCTGGGGGGAGATGCCCCGGCGACCGGCCGCCTCCAGCACCTTCTGCCCGTGCTCGTCCACGCCGGTCAGGAAGTGCACCCGCCGGCCGTTCAGCCGGTGCCAGCGCGCCACCACGTCCGCGGCGATGGTCGTGTAGGCGTGGCCCAGGTGGGGCTTGTCGTTGACGTAGTAGATGGGCGTCGTGACGTAGTAGCTGTCGTGGGAGCGGGGCATCGCGGGCCTCCCGGGCTGCGGTCCGGCCCCGTAGTGCCGGCGACCGGCAGGGGCAAGGGTCGGGCTTCCTCCGACCTCGCCGCCCCGCGGTCCCCGCCTGCTTGTACCGCCTCGCCCTGCGCGATAGCCGCCGGCCCATGGTTCGCGCCCTCGGCTGGTCCTCCGACATCTTCGATCCCACCGATCCGGGGCGCCTCTGCCGCGGGCGGGAGCGCTGGATCGAGTCCTACCCGG
This sequence comes from Myxococcota bacterium, assembly GCA_023150805.1. Classification (GTDB taxonomy): domain Bacteria; phylum Myxococcota_A; class UBA796; order UBA796; family UBA2385; genus UBA2385. The sequence continues at coordinate 52,491 of JAKLKF010000022.1, forward strand.
CCGACGCCGGGCCCGAGCTGTTCCGCGTCGTGGTCAGCGGCGCCGCCTTCAGCGACGACAGCGCCCGCGACGCCGAGCGGGGCCTGTCCTGCAGCGGCGTGGCGCCCGAGGCCGTGCTGCGCGCCCTGTTCCCCGACCAGGTCCTGCTGGCCTGGTGCGAGGAGGGGCACCCCCTGCGCGTGCCCGAGGGCGCCATCGGGGTCGAGGACTACGACCTGTGCCGGCCCGGCGGCCCCCTGCGGCAGTGGGCGGCCCGCTGGATCCTGCCCTGCGCCAGCGCGGACGACCTGGCGCGCGCCCTGGCCGCCGGCGCGGACTGCCTGACCGTGCACGACGGCCCCCTCGACGAGCTGCTGGGCGACGACGGCGCCCCCCACGAGGCCCTGCGCCAGGCGGTCTTCCTGCTCACCGGCTCGCGCAACCCCGGCCCGCCCACGCGCCGCTTCCAGCCCGTCGCCATCGTCGACGTGCTGCGGCTGGCCCAGGCCCTGGTCCTGGTGCACGACGACAAGCACGCCTCCTGCCTGGGGGTCTACACCCAGGACGAGATCGACCCGGGCGACCTGTTCGACCGCCTGGTCGACGGCACCGGCGCCATCGCCGTGCCCTTCGCCATCCCGCCCATGCTCGCCCGCTGGGACCGGGCCCTGTGGGAGCTGCGCCAGGACTGGGACGAGACCGTCCAGGGCGACTTCCCGGTCCCGCCGGCCCCCGAGGGGAGCTGGGGCTGGAACCGCCGCCGCCGCCCCCGCGCCGGGGACGGCGAGGAGTAGGCCGCCTCGGGCGGCTCAGCCCAGCGCCTGACCCGCCTCACCCCAGCGCCTGCCGCGCCTCCTCGGTCATGTCCTCGGGGCGCCAGGGCGGGTCCTCCTCGACGCTCACCTCGGCCCGGTAGCCCAGCAGGCCCAGCTCCTGGGCGATCTGCTCGACCAGCAGGTGGGTGACCGGGCAGCCCGGCGTGGTCAGGACCATCCGCACGCGGGCCAGGTCCTGGTCCAGCTCGATGCCGCGCACCAGGCCGAGCGAGACGATGTCCACGCCCAGCTCGGGGTCGATGACGCCGCGCAGGGCGTCGAGGACGGGGCCGACGGCGCCGTCGGCCTGGCGCAGCGGGGCGGCCGCGGCCGGCGCCGGCGAGAAGAGGGCCTTGACCGAGTCCAGCAGGCTCATCGTCGCTCCATGCCCGGCAGGGTCTGGCCGAGCCTTCGGTGATGCAGCGCGCGGGCGAGGGCGACGCCCAGCACGACCAGGGTGGACAGCGCGCCCAGCAGGCCGAGCAGCGCCCCGGCGCGGGCCAGGGTCCAGGCGCCCAGCACGCCGCCGCCCAGCACGAGCAGGCCGGCCAGCAGCCCGCTGCCGACCGCCAGGCCCGCCAGGCCGGGGTGCACCAGGCTGCCCACGGTGGGGGCGCGACCGCCCCGGTCGCCCAGGCCGTGCACCCAGACCAGGAAGGGCAGGATGCGCAGGGCGACGCCGCGCAGGAAGGGCAGGGCCCAGCACAGCAGGGCGGCGGTGACCACGGCGGGGGCGGGGGCGCCGAGCGCCAGGGCCAGGGCGAGGGCGGCCAGGGCGAGCAGGGCGACGGCGGCGCCGACGATGCCGGCCTCGGGCTGGCGGCGGGCGCGCCGGGACAGCGCGTGCAGCAGGCCGCCGGCCGAGAGCAGGGCGCCGAGCGCCCACAGCGGCGGCAGGGCGAGCCAGGTCCCGCCGAACCAGCAGAGGCCGGCGAGGGCCAGCAGGGTGGGCCGCGGCTCGGGCGAGACGGCGAACATGGGCAGCAGCAGGCTGCCCAGGCCGATCATCCAGCCGCCCACCCAGCCGCCCAGCAGCAGGGCCGCGTGCAGGCCGATGCCCTGCACCCGGTCGGGCAGGACCGAGGCGCCGGCGCGCTCGGCGGCCAGCACCAGGGCCAGGCCCAGCCCCAGCAGCAGCGAGGCCTCGGCGGCCAGCAGCCAGCCCCGCACGGCCCGCCGGCCCACGCCGCGCAGCAGGGCCGGCACCACCACCGCCCCGCGCAGCAGCAGGCCACCGACGAGCAGGGTCGCGCCGCCCACCAGCCAGGGCCCGTGTCGCAGGAAGCCCGCCACCAGCCCGACCAGGCCCAGGGCGACCAGGCCGTTGACGACCCGGGCCACCGGCGCCCAGGCCCGGCCCGCCGGCCTGGTCGTCACCACCGGCACGAGCTGCCAGCCCGCGCCGACGATGGCCGTCGCCAGGGTGCCCACGGTGACCAGGTGCACCGCAGCCAGCAGGTCCCCTCGCCCGTACCAGAAGCCCGGCCCCAGCGTGCCCGCCTGCGCCGCCAGCGCCCAGGCCGCCGCCTCGGCCAGCACGGCCAGCAGCAGCGGCGGCGCCACCAGCCCCGGCGGGACCAGCGTGGCTGGCGACAGTGTGGCTGGCGACACTGTGGCTGGCGACACTGTGGCTGGCGACACTGTGGCTGGCGACACTGTTGCTGGCGACACTGTGGCTGGCGACACTGTTGCTGGCGACACTGTGGCTGGCGACACTGTGGCGCGGTCCGGCGTCACGTCGTCGCCGCGCGGATGATGTGGATCCGGACCACCTCCCCCTCGTGGGTGACCGTCCAGGCCAGCCCGCGCTCGGCCAGCCGCGGCCACAAGAGCGCCGGCTCGCGCTCGTGCAGCACCGTGAGCGGGAGCACCTGCTCGACCGTGGCCAGCACGAGCTGCAGCGGCAGCGGCGGCTCCAGGCCGCGCACGTCCAGGACCTCGCCCTGCAGCCGCGCGGCGCGCAGGCCCGCCAGCTCCGGCTCCTCCTCCCCCTGTGGCGCGGCCTGCCCGGCGCCGGGCGGGCGCCAGAAGCTGGCCACGCAGCAGTCGCCCTGCCAGGTCACGTGCGGAACCCAGCCGCGCTTGCCGACCAGGTCGACCAGGGGCGCGGGCTCGAAGGGCGCGAGGATCCGGACCACGGCCTGGGGCGGGGCGGTCCGCAGGGCCGCCATGATCGCGGCGAAGGGCTCCTGCCCCGCCTCCAGCAGGGGCCGCGCGTCCACCTCGACCACCGGGCAGTCGGCCGGCCACGGCGGCGGCGGGTCCATCCGGCGGGGCGCGTCGGCGGCGCTGGGGGGGGGGCGGTGGGCCGGCGCGCCGGGCAGGTTGCAGACCTCGACCAGCGCGTCGGGATCGACGCCGGCGACGGCCGCCGCCTGCTCCAGGTTCACCAGCTTCGGCAGCACCTTGCCCAGCACCGGGTGGTTGAGCCGCGCGAAGGCCGGGTGGAAGGCGGGCAGCAGCTCCCGCAGCTCGGGGCGGGCGGCCAGGGCGTCGGCGACGCGGGTCTGGCGGGTGAAGGGGGCGCGGTGGGGGGAGGGGGTCATGGCTGCCTCGATGATGGATACAGATATCCATTGATCGGGCGAGCGGAAGCGGCAGGGCGTCGCAGGGCCTCGCGGGGCCTCGCGGGGCTCGCTGGGCCACTCCGCTTCAGCCGGGCGCGTCCCCCCGGATCCGCACCACCTTGTAGCCACGAGGCGTCACCAGCACGGTGTCGCACCAGGTCCCCCCCTGGTGCTCGTAGCGGACCTGCACGCCGCGGACCTCGCCCGCCAGCAGGGCCCGCCGCGCCCCGTGCAGGTCGGCGGCGTCCGCTCGGCGGGTGGGGCCGCCCTTCACCTGGACCTCCCGCACGGTCGTGCAGGCCTGGATGTCGTCGAGCAGGGCCCGCAGCCCCACCGCGTCGAGCAGGCCCTCGTCGACCGCCGGCAGCGGGGGCTCAGCCACGGGGCCCCCCAGGCAGGGGCGCCTGCGCGCCCGTGGCCCACGGGGGCGGCGCCTCGTCCAGGGCCCGCTCCGCGGAGCAGCCGGCCACCAGCGGCGGCAGGGTCGGGCCCTGCTCTCTCGCCTCGCCGGGCGCCGGCCCCTCCGGCACCACCCAGCGCATCCGCAGCAGCTCGCGGCGCGTGGGGCTCATGGCTGGCCGAAGGGGGTCGAGGGCAGGGCCGCCAGCCCGGGCCGCATGTCCAGGTCCGCCGCCGGGGCGTGGCACTGTTCACAGCTCTGGCGGTCGGGGTGGCTGCTGCGCAGGGCGTCGCGGCCGTTGGGGCCGTGGCAGCTCATGCACCGCTCGCGCATCAGCGTGCGGTGCGGGATCACCGGCGGCGCGATCGACCAGGCGCGCGCACCCTGCGCCGGCGAGGCCATGCCCACGAAGCCGTTGGGGCCGAAGGCGGCGTCGGGCGGCAGGGGCGCGCCGGGCATCGGGGCCTGCGAGACGACGTGGCACTGGGTGCAGCTCGTGAAGGCCTCGTGGGACACGGGCGAGGCGATGCGCCCGCGCAGGCGCAGGCCCTCGTCGTGGCAGGCCAGGCACTCGGCGGCGCTGTCCTGGCGCACGGCGTGGGGGATGGTCGGCGGGGCGCCGTCATAGGCACGCCGCGCCGAACGGTCGGCCAGCGCCGGCAGCTTGTCCAGGCCCTCCACGTCGACCGGGTCCAGGACGGAGGGGCCGCGCAGCCCCGCCGTGTCGGTCGCCCAGGCGGCGCCGTCGCGCCAGGGCGCGTCGCGCAGCGCGCGGTAGGTCGGCGCGGTGGGGTGGGTCTGTGCGTCTTCGGTCGCTCCGTGCGACGCAGCCAGCGGTCCCGTCGAGAGAGGCGGGCGCCCCGTGCCGACCAGGAAGCCGATCAGCGCGACGCCCAGCACCACCGCGAAGCCGATGTGCAGGCTCTGGCTCTGTGTGGCGGGCTGCGAGGTGGGCATGGCTCAGACCACCTTCCGCCGCACGCGCACGGCGCACTTCTTGTAGTCGGGCTGCTTCGAGATCGGGCAGTGCTCGTGCAGCGTGACGCGGTTCACCAGCAGGCGCTCGTCGAAGAAGGGCACGAAGACGCTGCCCTGGGGCGGGCGCCCGCGGCCGTCCAGCCAGACCGGCAGGTCGATGCTGCCGCGGCGGCTCTCCAGCGTGACCAGCTCGCCGTTCTGGATGCCCAGCTTCGCCGCGTCCGCCCGGTGCATCTCCAGGTAGGCCTGGGGCATCGCGTCGCGGAGCTGCGGCACGCGGCGGGTCATCGTCCCCGAGTGCCAGTGCTCCAGCACGCGGCCGGTGCACAGCCAGAGGGGGTACTGCTCGTCGGGGCTCTCCGGCGGCGGGCGGTAGTCGGCGAACCAGATCAGCGCGCGGTCGTCCTTGGTGACCGAGTGGTAGAACTGGAAGCCCTTGCCCTTCTCGACGTAGGGGTCGTCGAACTCGGCGAAGCGGAACTGGGTCTCCCGCCAGGTGCCGTCGGCCTGCTGTACCACCGGCCACCGCAGGCCGCGCGAGCGGACGTACTCGTCGTAGGGCGCCAGGTCCTTGTGCTTGAGGCGGGTGAAGGTGCGGTACTCCTCGAACAGGACCCGGTCGACGTTGAGGTCGTAGTAGTGCGCCCAGTCCCACACGGGCACGACGCGGCCGGCCTCGTCCTTCATCTCGAACAGGAAGCGGCCGTCCTTGTCCTTCATGCCGGGCATGCCGCGGCGGTGCAGCTCGTGGGCCAGGGCGATGGTCTGCCAGCAGTCGTCCCGGGCCTGGCCCGGGGGCAGGACCTGGCGGAACCACTGCTGGGTGCGCCGCTCGGAGTTGCCGTACATGCCGTTCTTCTCGACCCACATCGCCGCCGGCAGGACCAGGTCGGCCACCGCGGTCGTGGCCGTCGGGTACACGTCGCTCACGATCAGGAACTTGTCCGGGTCCTTGACCCCCGGGTCCAGCAGCAGGTGGCGGTTGGGCAGGGTCTGTCCGGGGTTCGTGACCTGGACGTAGATCGTGTGGATGCTCCCCCCGTCCGCCTTGGGCTTGGACCACAGGGAGAACATCTCGACGGTGTGGGCGCCGGGCTTGGGGTTGATCCGCCCGGCCGGCAGGTTCCACAGCTCCTCGGCCTGCTTGCGGTGCTCGTCGTTGGCGACCAGGCGGCCGCCGGGGAGCAGGTGGGCCAGCGTGCCGACCTCGCGGGCGGTGCCGCAGGCGCTGGGCTGGCCGGTCAGGCTGGTGGGCGCGTCGCCGGGCTTGCCGAAGTGGCCCGAGAGCAGGTGGACCGCGTGCACCAGGCGGTTGATGTCCGTGCCCCGCGTGTGCTGGTTCATGCCCATGCACCACAGGCTGGTGATCTTCAGGTCCCGCCGTCCGAACAGTCGGCCGAGCATCCGGATGTCGTCGGCCGGCACGCCGGACAGCTCCTCGACCCGCTCGGGCGTGTACTCCGCCACCAGCGCGGCGTACTCCTGGAAGCTGCTCTCGACACCGTTCAGATCGGGCTTCTCGCCGGACTTGCGGAAGTTGCAGTGCGCCTCCACGAAGTCCTTGTCCCAGGTGCCGTTGGCCAAGAGCTGCTGGGCGATGCCGTTGGCGATGGCCAGGTCGGTGTGGGGCTGGAACTCCAGGTAGTGATCGGCGTGGGCGGTGCTGCGCGTGCGGCGGGTGCCGATGTCGATGATCGTGACCTTCTCGCCGCGGGAGCGCCGGTCGATGACGCGGCTGAACAGGACGGGGTGCATCTCGGCGGGGTTGTTTCCCCACAGGATGATGACGTCGGCCTTGTCCAGGTCCGTGTAGGTCCCCGCCGGCTCGTCCACCCCGTACACGGACAGGAAGCCGGTGACCGCGCTGGCCATGCACAGCCGCGCGTTCGGGTCGATGTGGTTGTTGGCCAGGCCGCCCTTCATGAACTTCTGGGCGGCGTAGCCCTCGGGGATCGTCCACTGTCCGCTGCCGTAGAAGGCGAAGCCGGCCGGGTCCAGCTCGACCCGGTCGGCCATGATGGAGATCGCCCGCTCCCAGGAGATCGGCACCTGCTTGCCGTCGACCCGCAGCAGGGGGGTGGTGAGGCGGTCCGCGCCGTACAGCGCCAGGCCGACGTGGTAGCCCTTCACGCACAGCAGGCCCTTGTTCACCTCGGCCTGGGGGTCGCCGGCGATGGCGACCACCCGGCCGCCGCGGGTGCCCACCTGGACGTGGCAGCCGGTGCCGCAGAAGCGGCAGGGGGCCTTGTCCCAGGTCACCCCGTCGCCCATGCGGGAGAGGGGCGGCTGCGGTGCCGCCTGGGCGGGGCGGGTGCCGCGGGCGGCGACGGCGGTGGCCGCGGCGAGGGCGGCGGCCTTGAGGAAGGTCCGGCGGTCCTCGGTCCGGTCAGGGCTGCTCATGTGGGCTCCACGAGGTCGGAGAAGTCGGCGTAGGCGAGCTCGAGGTGCAGGACGCCCGGGGTCCCTGCCAGGGCCTGCCAGCGGCGGTCCCCGTCGGCGCGGTCGGCGACCTCGAGCACCAGCGGCAGTCGGTCCTGGGCCAGCTCGCCGAAGGTCAGGCCGGGCGTGGCGGCCAGCGCCGCCAGGGCCTGCAGGCGCAGCCCGGGCGCGGGGGAGATGTGCGCGACGGCGCCGAGCACGGGCATCAGGCCTCCACCTGCGCGCCCTGGGCGTCGACGTGCATCCGGTCGCGGAAGACCTCGACCGCGATCTTGATGCCCAGGGTGAAGACCATCAGGCCCAGCGCCCAGATCCCGACGACGATGCGCCACTCCAGCTCGGTCGGGAAGTACTCGACCAGCTCGTGCAGGGTGCTGGGCACGAAGCCGGGCACGATCAGGCCCATGCCCTTCTCGATCCACACGCCGACGAAGGTGAACACACAGGCCAGGTCGATGCGCCAGAGCTGCGAGGACGGCCGGCTGGTCAGCAGCAGGCCGGCCGCCGTCACGTTGAGCGCGATGGCCGACCAGATCCACGGGACCAGGGCGTCGCCGCCGTGCAGGCCCAGGTAGAGCCAGGTCGCCGAGGCGCCGTGGCTGCTGCCGGTGTAGAACTCGGTGAAGACCTCGCTGCCGACCAGGAACAGGTTGAGCAGGATGGTGACACGCAGGATCTTCACCAGGGTCTGGATCGGGCCGTCGGGGATGGCCGCGTCGGTCACGCGGCGGATCACCTGCAGGGCCAGGATGATGAAGGCCGGGCCGCTGACGAAGGCGCTCACGATGAAGCGCGGAGCCAGGATGGCCGTGTTCCAGAACGGGCGGCCGCCCAGGCCGCTGAACAGGAAGGCCGTCACGGTGTGGATCGAGACCGCCCACACGATGCTGAGCAGGACGAAGGGCAGGTACCAGCGCTTGTCCGGCTTGCGACCCAGGTAGCGCTGGTAGAGCAGGTAGCCCGTGATGTGCAGGTTGATGAGCAGGTAGCCGGACAGGACGACGACGTCCCAGGTCAGCATCGAGATCGGCCAGTTGAAGCGCCCGACGACGGGCATCATGTGCCACATGCGGTCGGGGCGGCCGATGTCGACGGTGACGAAGGCCAGGGCCATCACGATGGCGGCGATGGCCAGGATCTCGCCGACGATGACCACGTCGTGCATCTTGCGGTCGTCATAGAGGTAGGCGGGGATCACCATCATCACCGCGCCCGCCGCCAGGCCGACCATGTAGGTGAAGTTGGCGATGTACAGTCCCCACGAGACGTGGTCGTTCATGCCGGTCAGCGCCATGCCGCCGACCACCTGGTGGGCCCAGGCGTTCACACCGACCAGCATCAGCGCCGTCAGCACCGTCATCCAGGAGTAGAACGGCCAGCCGCCGTCGGTGGACACACCCAGCGCCTTCCACAGGAAGCCGGGGTAGGAGCGGGCATGGGAGAGCGGAGAGGGTGCCGGCACGGCGTCACTCGTCGAAGAAGTAGAAGAAGCGGGGGAGGGTGCCCAGGTCTTCCTTGAGGACGAAGACCCGCTTGTTCTCCAGGACCCAGCGGATCTCCGAGGCGGGATCGTTCAGGTCGCCGAAGACGCGAGAGCCGGTCGGGCATGCCTCCAGGCAGGCCGGCAGCTCGCCGCGGCGGGTCCGGTGCAGGCAGAAGGTGCACTTCTCCATCACCCCCTGCGGCCGGATCCGGTTGGACAGGTAGGCCTGGTCGGGGTTGATCTCCTCGGCGGGGATCTGTGGCTTCGTCCAGTTGAAGCGCCGGGCGTGGTAGGGGCAGGCCGCCTCGCAGTAGCGGCAGCCGATGCACCAGTCGTAGTCGACGACGACGATGCCGTCGGCCTCCTTCCAGGTCGCCTCGACCGGGCAGACGTTCACGCAGGGCGGGCGGTCACACTGGTGACACTGCACCGGCATGTAGTACTTGTCCGCCTTGGGCACCGGGCCGTCGTAGTCGGCCGTGGCCCGCGACAGGTTCACCGTGCCCTTGTCGATCTCCAGCACCCGGATGTAGCTGTTGTCGGTCGCCCGGTCGTGGTTGTTCTCGATGTGACAGGCCTCGGCGCAGCGCCGGCAGCCGATGCACATGGTCAGGTTCAGCGCGTAGCCGAAGGACACGCCCGGCGTGGGGCGCGGGTCGGCGATGCTGACGCTGGTGCCGTAGTCCTCGGCCGTCTTGCGCTCCAGCTCGCGCAGCACGACCTGCAGCTCGTCGCGGCCCAGCTCCTTGTAGTGGCGCTGCAGGAGCTGGTCCAGGCTCAGGTCCTCGGTCCACTCGACGATGGGGGCGATGGCGCGGGCGAAGGCCCCGGCGCCCAGGGTGGCGCCCATCGCCTTGAAGACGGTCCGGCGGCTGGTGTCGGACATCAGTGGCTCCCACTGTCTGCGGTGCGCTGCTGGACCGTGCCGCGGTCCATGGGCGGGAACACCGGGTCGAGCTGCGACCAGGCCGGCGCGTGGGCGTCGTGGCAGTCCAGGCAGTGGTTGCGCACCCGGTCGCCCCGCCGCAGGTCCCAGGCCCCCGTCATGCCGCCGTGCGATCCCCGCTGGTAGTCGCGGTGCTGGGGGCCGTGGCACTGGGCGCACAGCTCCATCGCCCGCGGCATCTCCAGCCGGCTGCCGTCGGCCCGGCGCAGGAAGCGGCGGTCGTCGGGGTCGTGGCAGGCGTCGCAGGCCAGGTCCCCGTGGCGGTGCTCCAGGCCCTGGTGCATGCCCTCGGGGTTGTCCTGGGCCCGGGCCAGCACCTCGCCGTCGGCGTCCGGCCCGTGGCAGGTGTCGCAGGCCACGCCGATGGGCGCGCCGTGCACGTCCTCCAGCGGAGTGTCGAGCACGCCCATGGTGGGGGGGCGGTGGATCTCGACGCGCCCGGTGGCCGGCCCGGAGACCGGCTCGCCCAGCTCGCGCGAGGGGTCGGAGAAGCCGCCCGTGCAGGCCGAGAGCAGCGCCAGCAGCGAGAGGAGGGGGAGGTCGCGCGGGGGCAGGAGCGGCATGGCCCGTCCGGAGAGGTTGCCCGGCCCAGGAGCAAGGTCCGGGCCAGATTGCCGCGGGCCGAATCCCTCGATGACTACAGCATTGTGGATCCGTTGAGCGATTGACAGAGTGTGTCAAAAGGCACGGTGAAGCGGACCAGTTGCCCCAGCTTCAGTCCACCGGGCGCGAGGGCAGCTCGTGGAAGGGCGTCGCCTGCAGGGCCGCCCAGGTGGTCGTCCAGCCGCCCAGGGTCGCGGCGGCCTCTGCCGCCTGGGCCGGCGTGGCGTAGCTCAGCACCGGCTCGCCCATGACCGCGGGCCGCGGGACGCCCACGACGTAGGAGGCGGCCTCGGCGGCCAGCCAGGGCCGCGGCGCGGTGCCCAGCGCGTCGGGCGCCGTCCCGGTCGGCAGCTCCTCGACCCAGGCGCCCAGGGCCTTGCCGTGGGGCGAGGGCGAGGCCAGGTGCGCGCGCAGGTCGCCGATCGAGCAGAGGTGGGCGCGCGTGCCGTCCCGGTGCATGACCTGGGCGCGCGGCGCCGGCTGCTCGCGGACCACCATGCCACAGACGGCGCACTCCTCCAGGCCCAGCTCGACCGGCACCACCTCGACGGGCGAGGTGGACCGCTGGCCACAGGCCAGGACCAGGACGAGGAGGGAGGTCATCCGTGCACCGCCTTGCGCGTGGAGAGGTGGAGGGTGCCCAGCAGCAGGGGCAGGATCGTCCAGGCCGCCCAGATGGCGGCGCGCAGGCCCGCGCCCGGCATGGCGACCGTCAGGCCCAGCTCGGCGAGCTGGTCGGCGCCCACCAGCCGCAGCAGCAGGCCCGCCCGGTACAGGCCGGCCGGGTTGGCCAGCACCAGCCAGGCCACCGTGTCCTGGCCGATGGCGCCGTCGGTCAGCACCAGGGCCAGCAGCAGGCCCAGGTCGTAGACGAAGACCAGCAGGAACCAGGTCACCACCGCCAGGGTGGCGGCCGTGACGCGGCGGCGGACCAGGCAGGACAGGCCGACCCCCAGCGACAGGAAGGACAGGCCCAGCAGCAGGGTGGGGCCGACCAGCACGGCGATGGTCGCGCGGTGGGCGGGCTCCAGCGTGAGCGCGCTGGCCGCCAGGCCCAGGACGGTGGCGAAGGAGAGGGCCAGGGCGCGGCCGACGAACTTGGCCAGCACGACCTGGAAGCGCCGAACCGGCAGCGACAGCAGCAGGCCGAGCGTGTTGCGCTCGCGCTCGCCGACCACCGCGTCGTGCCCCAGGATCAGGGCCACCAGCGGGACCAGGAAGGCGGACAGGGTGACGACCGAGGGGGCGGTGACCGCGGCCTGGGCGTCCTGGGCGGCCCGGCCGTACAGGCTGACCCCCAGCGAGAGCAGGACGAACAGGCCGCTGGCCATCAGCACCCAGCGGTCGCGGGCGCGCTCGACCAGCTCGTGCAGGGCCAGGGCAGAGGCGACACGCCAGCCGGTCATGGCGCCCCCCCACCTGCCGGGGCGCCGTCGGGCGCGGCCAGCAGGTGCTCGTAGACCTGGTCCAGGCCGGGCTCCTCGACCCGCAGGTGGCGCACCTGGCCGTGCAGACCCTCCAGCGCGGCCATGACGGCCGGCAGGCCCTGGGGCGGGGTGCGCACGACCAGGTCCTCGCCCTGGCGCTCCGCCGGCAGCCCGGCCGGGGCCAGCCGGTCTGCCAGCCGGGACCGGCCGGCCTCGCCGTCCATGGTGACGTGGACCCGCAGCGGCAGGGCCGACTGCTCTCGCAGCGAGCGCGGCGTGCCCCGCGCGCAGACCCGGCCCTGGCGCAGGATGACCACCTGGTCGGCGCGGCGCTCGATGAGGGCCAGGTCGTGGGTCGTCACCAGGATGGTGCAGCCGCGGTCGCGGGCCTGGCCCAGCAGGCGCCACAGGGCGCCCAGGCCCTCCTGGTCCAGCCCGCCGGTCGGCTCGTCCAGCACCAGCAGCCGCGGCGCGCCCATGGTCGCGATGCCCAGCCCCAGGCGCTGCCGCATCCCCCGGCTGTAGCCCGAGACCAGGCGGCCGCCGGCCGCCGCCAGGCCGACGCGCTCCAGCGCCGCCTCGGCCTCGGCGCGGGGAAGGCCGCGGGCCAGGGCGAAGAAGCGCGTGACCTGTCGGCCGCTGACGTTGTCGGCGAAGCCCACCGCCTCGGGCAGGTAGCCCAGGTGGACGCGGGCCGAGGCCGGCAGGGCCGACCCGCTCGCGCCGTCGACCTCGACCGTGCCGCGGTCGGCGCGCACCAGGCCCAGCAGCACGCCCATCAGCGTCGACTTGCCGGCGCCGTTGGGACCGACCAGGACGGTGACGCGGCCGGGCTCCAGGTCCAGGTCCACGCCGCGCAGGGCCTGGACCGGGCCGAAGCCGACGGCGACGTTGCGCAGGGTGATCTTCACGGCGCCCCCCGCGGGGCGGGGCCGGCCGCCTGGCCCGGGCGCGCGCCGGCCTGGGGGTCGCGCAGCAGGGGCCAGGGGTCGACGACGCTGGGCTCGTGCAGGGCCGGGAGCTGGCGCTGGGCCAGGGCCAGCAGCTCCAGCGTGGGACTGTTCAGGAGCAGGACGGCGGCCGGCGCCCGCGCCAGCACCGCGGCCACGAAGGAGGTGAGGCGGTAGGGCCGGTCGCCCACGCCGTCGTCGTCCTGGTCCCAGCCCAGGTAGTCGCTCCACCGGTTGCCGCCGGTCTGTTCACTGCCCCACACCTGGTCCTCGGCCGCGACGTAGAAGACCTGCTGCTGGTTGCCGACGAAGTCGTTGCCGTACACCACGTTGCGGCTGGTGCCCGCCCACACCCGGGCGCCGATCTGGTTGCCGGCCACGCGGTTGGCGACGATCTCGTTGTCCAGGCTGTCGAAGAAGAAGAAGCCCTCGCCGCTGCGCAGGGCCGTGTTGTGGGCGATGCGCGAGTACTGCATGTCCCGGATCAGGATCGCCTGCCGCGCGTTGTCCTCGGACAGGTTGTCCTCGACCACGATCTGCCGGCTCTGCATCAGGGCGATGCCGCCCGAGCACCGGCGGGCGTGGTTGCCGGTGACCTGGTTGTGGAAGCTGTACATGTAGTGGATGCCGTAGCGCAGGTCCTCCACCAGGTTGTCGGCGATGACGCTGTGGTCGGTGGCGTTGACGAAGATCCCGTCGCGCATCCCCGCGACGTGGTTGCGCCGCACCGTCACGCGGTCCACGTCGTACAGCTCGACGCCATTGCCGCGCTGCGAGGGGTGCGCGATCGGCAGCCCGGTGAAGACCGAGTCCTCGATCAGCGAGTCGTGGCTCTGGTGGACCCAGACGCCGAACAGGCAGTCGCGGGCGGTCACCCGGCGGATCGTCGTGCCCAGGGCCTGGGGCCCCGTCCAGATGCAGGCCTCGGGCACGGTCAGGTCGTCGCCGCTGTGCTGCACCACCAGGTCCTCGATGACGACGCCGGGGGCCAGCACCTCGATGACGCGGCCCTTCCCGCCTCCGTCGACCATGCCCCCCTCGCCCCGCAGGTGGACGGTCCGCGTGAGCTGGACCCCGCCGTCCCAGGTGCCCTCGGGCACGATCACCAGGTCCCCGTCCTGGGCCAGGGCCAGCGTGCCCGCCAGGTCCGGCGCGGCCTGGCCCACGCGCAGGGTGGCCGCCGTCGCCACGCCAGCCAGCAGCCCCCACATCAGCGGGCCTCGGCGGGCGCTGCGCGCTCCCGGTCGCGACGGGCCTTCACCAGCGGGGGGCAGACCTGGTCGTCGCGCCAGTTGGCCTCGCACTCCATGCAGCTCAGGCACTCCCGGGGGTCGATGGTCCCGTCGGGCCGGATGGCCCGCGGCTCGCAGCCTCGGGTGCATATCTTGCACTTCGAGCAGAAGTCCCGGCGGTAGGGACCACTCAGCCGGAGGCTGCCGGGGATGGCCAGGCCGGCACCGAGCGGGCAGAGGTAGCGGCAGAAGGGCCGCCAGTAGAAGAGGGATCCGCCGGCCAGCAACAGCCACCAGCCCGCGAAGAACCACTCCCGCGTCCAGAAGGAGACGAAGAAGGTGCTCTTGAAGGGCTCGACCTCGGCGGCCTTCTCGCCCAGGATCGGGTCCCACAGGTACACGCCGACCAGGGCCAGCAGCACCAGGTAGCGCAGGTGGCGCAGCTTGAGGTGGATGGCGTCCGGCAGCTCGCCGTGGGGCAGGCGCAGCAGGCGCCCCAGCTTGTAGAGCAGCTCGCTCATCGCACCGTAGGGACAGGTCCAGCCGCAGAAGACGCCGCGGCCCCAGACCAGCGTGACGATGGCGATGAAGATCCAGGTGACGAACAGGAAGGGCTCGGACAGGAACAGTCCCCAGCGCCACTCGTGCACCAGCGAGCCGACGAAGGTCAGGATCTGGGTGACCGAGGGCTGGACCCCCAGCCACAGCCCCCCGCCCAGGAAGGCGAAGAGCAGGAAGCCCAGGTGGAGCCGCTGCAGGCGGGCCATGCCGGATGTGGTCCAGCGCCGCCCCGCGAACACGGCGATGACGGCCAGCAGCCAGGCCACCGTCAGGCCGACCTGCACCCGGTTGTGCGACCAGGCCTGGCGCCAGATCAGCGACTCGGGGTCCGGACCGTCCAGGGCGTAGACGGCCTTCGGCATGCGGTGGCTGGCCTTGAAGGTGTGGAACTCGCGCGAGTAGCCGCCCTTTCCGTCGAAGCGGCTGCCGAGGAAGACCAGGTCGAAGGAGCGTCCGGGGTCCAGGCGGGCCTGCCGCGCGACGAAGAGGGCGCCCTCCTTGAAGGCCGGCGCGTCGGGCGCAGCCACCTCCGAGAGGTTGGTGTAGTCCAGGTCGCGGAACAGCACGCCGCTGAGGCCCTGCTCGATCCGGACGCGGTCGAAGATGCCGCCGCGGACGAAGCCCGATCCCTTGAAGGACGAAGTGCCGTTGCCCAGGATGACGACCAGGTGCTCGCCCTCGGCCAGGGAGGCGCGGGCGCGGGCGTAGAGGTGCTCGCCCAGCAGGGCCCTGCCGATCTGCGGGGCGTCGGCGATCGTGAACCACAGGTCCAGGAAGGGGCCGCCGTCCACCTGGTCCTGGTAGCCCTGGCCGGTGACGCCCATCTCGGCCTGGGCGACGGTCAGGCGGCCGAAGACGCCGCGCTTCTCCATCTGCTTCCAGGTCCAGGGCTGCTCCTCCTCGATCCAGTGGCCGGGCACCGGGGGCACGCGCTCCAGCACGCCCACGTCCTCCGCCAGCGCCTTCACCGAGTCGATGATGGTGCGGTTCTGGGCCAGGACGGTGACGGTCGCGCCGGAGACGATGTCGACCTTGCGCTCGCCCCCCTGGGCCTCGCCGCCCACGGTCACCGGCGCACCCGCCGGCAGCCCCGTGTACTCGCCGACGAAGTCCTGCAGCTCCTGCTCGGGGATGCCGACCAGCAGGATGGGCTCGGAGTGGTGGACCACCTTGCCGCCGGCGATGTTTCCCTCCCAGGTCAGGCCGACCAGGGTGGACAGGGGCTTGCCGGAGTAGCCCTTGATGTCGACCACGTCGTTGGACAGGACCACCCAGCCGACGCGCTTGCCCTGGGCGTCCAGGCCCTCGGCGTAGGGCTTGCCCTCGACCCGGACGAAGCGGACCGCACCGGGGAGCACGTCGCTGCACGGATCGGTCGTGTCGCACTCCAGCCCGCCGACCCGCTCGCTGTGGCCGTAGGCGGTGGTCCCCGGGACCTGGGGGATGGCGGATCCGGCCGGGGTGTCGCCCTCTCCGGCCAGGGCGGCGAGCATGGCGGCGATCAGGATGGCGAACACGGGGGGTCTCCTTCAGACGCACGGGGAGCCGGCCGGACGGGTCCGACCGGCTCCCGACGGCACGGCCCTCAGGCCTCGACGATCATGCGGCCGCGCATCTCGAGGTGCATCGCGTGGCAGAACCAGGTGCAGTAGTACCAGTAGACGCCGGGCTTGCCCGCCGTGAAGGTGACCGACTGCGTGTCCTGGGGGTTGATGATGAAGTTGACGTCGTGGTTGCTCACGGCGAAGCCGTGCGTCAGGTCCTCGACGTTGTCGCGGTTGGTGACGATGACCTGCACCTGCTGGCCGGACTTGACGCGGAACTCGGTCAGGCCGAACTTCGGCGCCTGGCTGGTCATGTAGACGCGCAGGCCCTTGCCCTTGGGGATGACCTTGCTGTCGTCCATCAGCTTGATGCCGTCCTCGGCCGCCCACGCCTCGTACATCCGGAAGCGCTCGTCGGTGCGGTCGTTCACCTGGAGGGTCGAGATCAGGTCCTTGCGCACGATCACGGCGTCGTGGGGCTCGGGGTGGGCCGGGCCGTCGTGGACCAGGTCGAGCTTGTCCCCGCTGATGTCGATGAGCTGGTCGTTCTCCGGCTTCTGCAGGCCGACGGGCAGGTAGCGGTCCTTGCTGAACTTGCACAGGGCCACCAGCCACTTGCCGTCGGCGTCCTTGGTCTCGGACATCGAGGCGTTGGTGTGGCCGACCTGGTAGTGCACGTCGAGCTTGGCGACGATCGGGTCGACCTGCTCTCCCTTGTAGGCCGCGATCGCCTTGTCGATGTTCCACTTGGTCATGACCGAGTCGAGGAAGATCGAGGTGTAGGCGTTGCCGCGGCCGTCGAAGGCGGTGTGCAGCGGCCCCAGGCCGACCTCGGGCTGGGCGACGATGGCGTCCGCCACCTTGATCTTGCCGGCGAACACGTCCGCCAGGCGCGAGATCTCGACCACCGTGACGGTCGGCGAGAGCTTGCCGCACATCACGGCGTACTTGCCGTCGGGGGAGATGTTGACGCCGTGGGGGCTCTTGGGCACCGGCACGCGCTGGACGAACTCGTTGTCCCCGCCGCGGGCGTCGACGACCGGCGCCTTGCTGTCGCCCACCGTCATGGTCTTGCCGGCGTCGACGGCGGCCTGGATGGCCTTCAGGTTGAAGCAGTAGACCCAGTCCTGGTCCGCCGCCATCATCTCCTCGAGGGTGACGCCGCCTTCGGAGTTGTAGCAGCAGGCGAAGCTGTAGTCGCCGGTGTAGTCGGTGGCGCACAGGTCCAGGTTGCCGTCCACCATGCACTGCCACTTGACCTCCATCGTCTCGCCGTCGATGGCCGTGTGCATCGCGGCGTACTTCTTGGGGTCGTCCAGGTCCCGCCCGTCGTTGGGCATCGGGGTGCGGAACTCCGAGTTGCACAGCACCAGGCCGGTCTTGTGCCGCTGCGGGAAGATGCCGTGGGTGCCCTGGCTGTTGGGGATGTCGACGATCTTGTCGACCTCCATCGTGGCGATGCGCACGCGGGCCAGGCGGGCGTTCACCTTGTCGTTGACGTAGACGTAGCGGCCGTCGTAGGTGCCATCCGTGTAGGACAGGTGCACGTGGTGGGTGTCGCCCACGCTGCGCCCGCCCAGCAGGGCCTTGCTGAAGTCGGTCTGGCCCCAGCCGGTGGTGCTGTCGCGGTTGAAGACGGGGATGCGCTTGAGCTCACGCATCGAGGGCACGCCCAGGATGCGGATCTCGCCGGACTGGCCGCCCGACCAGAAGCCGTAGTAGTCGTCGTGCTTCCCGGGCGCGACGTGGGTCTTGCTGCCGCCCTCGTGGCCGGTGGCGACGCCCTCGTGCCCCTCACCGCCGCCCGGCGGCTGCGAGGTGGTGGTGCCGCCCGTGCAGCCGGGCAGGCTCCAGGCCAGGGCACCTCCGCCGACCAGGGCGGTGGACAGGCCCAGGAAGCGGCGGCGGGAGGCGTCGTCCTGGACGGGGGGGGAGGCGGGCGGGTTCGTGGGCTTCTGCGGGGACATTGCGTACTCCTGGAGGGGTGCGTCCGGCGATGCAGGTTTCATGCCAGCTTCCTGGATGCGTGCTGGACGCCAGCAGTGGAGTAACTGATCCGTTGAGGCGGTGATGTGGCCCATGGGGTTGGGCGAATTGACGCAGGGTGAACCCCCCCGCGCCTCCCCGCTCAGCCCCCCCGGCCCCACACCCGCGCCAGGGCACCCGGCAGCTCCTCGGGCCGGCGCAGCACGGTCCAGGCGCCGGGCCCCATCATCGCGGGCAGCCAGTCTCGGGCGATCTCGTCGATGGCCAGGGCGTGCACGTGCACCCCGCGCTGGCCGGCCTCCCGCAGGGCCTGGCGCACGTCCGCCATGCCGTGGCGCCCCTCGTAGCGGTCGTAGTCGGTGGGCTTGCCGTCGCTGACCAGCAGGAGCTGGCGACGGCGGGCCGGCACGCCGCACAGGGTGGCGGTGGCGTGGCGCAGGGCCGGGCCGATGCGGGTGTAGCCCTGCGGCTGCAGTCGGCCCAGGCGGCCCCGCCCGATCATCCACGCCTCGTGCCAGTCGCGCACCGTCCACACGCGGACCCGGTGGCGGGTGTGGCTGGCGAAGGCCTGGATGGCCAGGCTGTCGCCCAGGCGGTCGGCGACCTCGCCCAGGACCAGGACGGACTCGCGCGCGACGTCGAGCACCCGGCGGTCGTCGACCCAGGCGTCGGTGGACAGCGACACGTCGAGCAGGACCAGGGTGGCGACCTCGCGCTGCTGCCGGGCCTGTCGCACGTACAGGCGGGGGCTGGGCGTGTGGCCGGCGCGCAAGGTGGCCCAGGCGTCGGTCAGCGCCTCGACGTCGACGTCCTCGCCGTCCAGCTCCCGGGGGCGGGCGCGCAGGCGGTCGCGGTGGCGCGCCAGCTCGGCGTGCAGCTTCTCCACGGTGCGGGCCTGGCGCTGCAGCACCTGCCGGGCCCAGGCCTCGTCCCCGCGGGGCATGGCCGTCGGGTAGACCCGGCACCAGCCCGGCTGGTAGCGGCCCTTGCGGCCGTCCCACTCGTCGTACACGACGTGCGGCTCGTCGGCGCCCACCGCGCCCACGTCGGGGATGTCGGCGTCCAGCGCGATGTCGGCGCGCAGCAGGCTGTGGGCCTCGGGGCCGCCGCGCAGCAGGTCGCCCAGCTTGACCTCCTCGAGGGCCTCGAGCTGGTCTGCGAGATCGTCCTCGCCGTCGAGCTGTCGCATCGTGCCGTTGAAGGCCTCGGCCAGCTCGACCTTCTCGAAGGCGTGGACCGGCAGGGCGATCGCCTCCTCCTCCTTGAGATCGTGGACCTTGATCTCCTCGACGGGCAGGGCGTCGGCCTCGGTGCCCTCGCCGGGCGGCCGGGTCTGTTCGTCGGCCTCGCCCGCGCTGGCGCCCCCCTCAACGGACAGTCGCGGCCCCCACAGCACCACCCGGCCGGCGGCCCGCTGCAGGGCCAGCGCCTCGTCCCAGGCCGGACCGAAGGCGGGCAGCTCGGCGCGCAGGGCCGCGACGGCATCCTCGACGGTCCCCGCAGGCCCCAGGCGGTGCAGGGCGCCGGCCAGCACGACGCGCAGCACGTAGAGCGCGGCGTTGGCCTCGGGGTCGGGGGCCAGGTCCATGCGGGCGGGCACCAGCACGTCGTCGCCGCGCAGGCCGCCCTGGTCGCGGGCGGGCAGCACCCGCAGCGGACTGTCCGCGACCAGCGAGGCGAGCACGGACAGGCGCCGGACGAGGGGGTCGAGGTGCGCCGCGCGGGCCTGCGCCCGCTGCTCGGCCGGCGAGGGGCCGCCGGACAGGGCGCGCCACAGGCGGCGCAGGCCGAGGAAGACCCCCTCCTCCCAGTCCAGGTGCAGGGCGGGCGCGGCCATGGTCGCCTCAGTCGAAGACCAGGTGGACCAGGTCCTGCAAGGCCTGGGCGACCTCGGGATCGTCGGTCAGGGGCTCGACCATGCCCACGCGGCAGGCCAGCCGGGCGGGCAGGCCCGAGCCGATGAGCCGCGCGGCGTCGACCAGCAGGCGGGTGGAGGGCGCCTCGGCCAGGCCCAGGTGGTCGATGGCCCGCACCTTGCCCGCCAGGGCGACCAGCCGCTTGCCGACCGCCGGCGTGCAGCCGGTCTCGCCGACCAGGATCTCCAGCTCGACCTCGGGGCTGGGGTAGGAGAAGGACAGCCCGACGAAGCGCTGCCGGGTCGAGGGCTTCATCTCCTTCAGGCTGTGCTGGTAGCCGGGGTTGAAGCTGACCACCAGCATGAAGCCCTCGGGCGCCACCAGCTCCTCGTCGTGGCGCTCCACGAACAGTCGCCGCCGGTGGTCGGTCAGCGGGTGCAGGACGACGACCACGTCGCTGCGGGCCTCGGCCACCTCGTCGACGTAGAGCACGGCGCCCTGGCGCACCGCGCGGGTGACCGGGCCGTCCTGCCAGGCCGTCTCGCCGCCCTTGACGACGTAGCGGCCCAGCAGGTCCACGGCGCTGGTGTCGTCGTGGGCGGAGACGGTGACCAGGGGGCGCCCCAGGCGCGCCGCCATGTGCTCCACGAAGCGCGACTTCCCGCAGCCGGTCGGGCCCTTCAGCATCAGCGGGAGCTGGTTCCGGAAGCAGTGCTCGAAGACGGACAGCTCCGGTCCCACCGGCCGGTACCAGGGCAGGTCGGTGGACAGCGGCAGGGGCGAGGGCGTGGTCGGCAGCGCGGTCGTGGGCATGGCGGCGGTCACCGGGGGCCTCCCTTCACTTGGCGGGGACGGGCGAGGGCTCGGGCAGCTCGGCCGCGGAGGAGTCCACCGCCATCTTCAGCGGGTGGCCGTAGGCGGCGAAGCGCCAGATGAACAGTCCGATGCCCAGCGTGAACAGGCAGGCGGCCAGCACGAGGCCCAGGAAGTGGACCTGGACGGCCTCCTGCACCTTGAGGAAGTCCATGCCGACGCGGCGCTCCAGGTAGACCTGGGTGATGCCGGCCACCGCGAAGGCGCCGGTCATGGACACCATGCCGATGTTCGCCGTCCAGAAGGCCCACTCGTTGCCCCAGTGGTCGTACAGCTTCTTGCCGGTCATCTCGGGCAGGGCGTAGGCGATCATCGCGAAGTTGAGCATGGCGTAGGCGCCCCAGAAGGCCATGTGACCGTGCATGGCGGTGACCAGGGTGCCGTGCGTCCAGATGTTGACCTGGGGCAGGGTGTGGGCGAAGCCCAGGAAGCCGGCGCCGACGAAGCTCATGATGCCACAGCCCACCGACCAGGTCAGCGCGATCTTGTTGGGGTGCCGGCGGCCGCCGCGGCGGGCCATGGCGACCGTGTACAGAGCCATGCCCAGGAAGGCCAGGGGCTCCAGCGCGCTGAAGAAGCCGCCCACCATCAGCCAGTAGCGGGGGGTGCCGATCCAGTAGTAGTGGTGGCCCGTCCCCAGGATGCCGGACAGGAAGGTCAGGCCGACGATGACGTAGAGCCACTTCTCGATGACCTCGCGGTCCACGCCGGACAGCTTGATGAGCAGGTAGGACAGGATGGCGCCCATCACCAGCTCCCACACGCCCTCGACCCACAGGTGCACGACCCACCAGCGGAAGTAGGAGTCGTAGACCTGGCTGTCGAAGGTGATCATGCCCGGCAGGTAGAGCAGGGCGGCGGCGGTGAGCCCGGCCAGCAGGGTGAGCGCGGTGGTCGTGTAGCGCTTGCCCGAGAAGACCGTCATGCCGATGTTGAGCAGGAAGGCCAGGACGTTGACGACGACCAGGTAGTCCAGCGGGCGGGGGATCTCCAGGAACTTGCGGCCTTCCCACCAGTTGAGGTGGAAGCCGACGACGGCGACCACGCCGACCACGACCAGGCTCGCCCACTGCACCCAGGCCAGCTTGATCGACCACAGCTCGCGCTGGGTCTCGTCGGGGATGATGTAGTAGGCGCTGCCCATGAAGCCGGCCAGCAGCCAGACCACCAGCAGGTTGGTGTGCGTCGCGCGGGCGGTGTTGAAGGGGATGAACTGGTGCAGTCCGTCCATGCCCATGTGGGCGAAGCCCATGATGAAGCCGTAGACGATCTGCAAGCTGAGCAGCAGCATGCAGGTGGCGAAGAAGGCCCAGGCGACCTTCCAGGAGTGGTACTTCAGAGAGGTCATGGCGCGCTCCTCACTTCTGGGCGAGCAGGAAGGTGGTCAGGCTGGCGAGCTGCTGCTCGTCCAGGTTCAGATCCGGCATGGCGGTGCCGGGCTTGACGGACTGGGGATCGGACAGCCAGGTGCGCAGGGCGGCCTGGTCGAAGCGGTTGCCGACACCGTCCAGGGCGGGGCCGACGTTGCCGCCCTTGCCGCCCAGGCTGTGGCAGGCCTGGCAGACCTGGCCGAAGATCTCCGGCGCGGGGTGGCCGGTGGCGGCGGCCGCGCTGGCGATCACCTGGGGGACCGGCGGCGCCATGTCGGGCTCGGCGGGGAAGCCGTTGGTGTCGATGCCGCCGACCCAGTCCAGGAAGGCGATGACGTCCTCGATCTCCTCGTCGGTGAAGTGGTACTGGACCATCTGGCGCTGGCCCGGGTACATCGCCGCCGGGTCCTTGAGGAAGGTGCGCAGCCAGACCTCGCCGCGGCGCTCGACCACCTTCGTCAGCTCGGGGGCGTAGTAGGCCCCCTCGCCCAGGATGGTGTGACATCCCATGCAGTTGTTCTCCTCCCAGATGAACTTGCCGCGCACGACGGACTCGTTCATCAGGTCCT
>JAKLKF010000230.1 GCA_023150805.1 Myxococcota bacterium
TGCAGGCGAGCTGACTCTCGCCTGCAAGTGGTATCAACCACTTAGCTGGTCCGGTGGGGTGACGGAAGCTGAAAGCTGGCGTTATTCCTTTACAATGTGGATCCGCATCCAGTGGTCTGCCCCCCCGGCACCTGCCCCCCTTCCCTCTCGTCTACCGCGCTCCCGCGCGGCGGCGCAGGAACCAGGCCAGGCTGGAGAGCAGGCCGAAGAGCACGGCCACGAGGGGCGCGCTGGCGAGGGCCGTCTCGCGCCGGTCCATCACCTCGCGCCCGGCGCCGGGGTCGAGCACCGGCCCCTGGCGGCTGCCGGCCGGCCGCAGCGTGGCCCGGTCGCCATAGGCGAGAGCCAGCCGCTGCAGGAACCGGCCGTCGGGCACGATCTCGACCAGCTCGGGGTCGCGGTCGCTCACCGCGAAGACCGTCTCGCCCTGGCCGGGCACCCCCTCGCTGCGGGCGACGACCCGGTGGGCGCCCTGCTCGACGGGCGCGAAGGCCAGCGGCGCCTCGCCCCCGGCGTCGGTCACCAGCTCGAAGGGGGTCGACTCCCCCGACGGGGCCGTGACCTCGCCGCGCACCTTGGCCCCGGCGACCGGCAGGTAGCCGGCGTCCCGGACCTTCACCACGATGCGGACCTCGTCGCCCAGCAGCACGTTCTCGCGGGCCGGGACGATGACGATGCGCTGGTCCTCGGGATCGGCGACCAGCCAGCGCAGGGCGTTCTTCCAGAAGCGCAGGTAGGCCTGGTTGCCGCGACCCTGGGCCGCCTCGCTGAAGGACCAGCGCCAGGAGGCATCCACCATCAGGGCCATGCTGCGGCCGCGGCCGACCTCGCGCACCGCCAGCACCGGCGCGGGCCCCTGCTCGGTGCGCAGGGTGGGGTGCTGCAGCAGGGCGGCGGCGTCGGGGGCCAGGCCGACCACCCGGTTCAGGCCGTCCTGCTCGGGCAGGCGCTGCCAGGCGGCGTCGCTCTCCTCGGGGGTGGCGCCCAGGCGGGTGAGCGGGTGGGCCCGGCCCGCGGTGGTCAACACCGGCCGGAAGCGGGCCTCGTCGGTGCGGGGGCCGGTCACGCCCAGCCGCACGGGCAGCACGTCGGCAAGCGGGGTCTCGCCGTAGCCGGCCAGGTCGAAGCTGCGGTCGCCGCCGGTCATCACCAGGGCGCCGCCCTGCTGGACGTAGTCGGCCAGGTTCTGCAGCAGGCCGTCGGCCGACCACTCGAAGTAGGGCGCGTAGTCGAAGTTCTGCAGCACCACCAGGTCGAAGGTCTGCAGCTCCTCGCTGAACAGCCGCTCGTAGGGGAAGGCGATGAGCGACAGCTCGTCGCCGTGCCAGCCGGCCCCCATGTCCTGGCGCGTGCGGAGGATGAAGAAGCTCACCAGGTCGACGCTGGGGTCCTCCTTCAGGAACAGGCGCAGGAACTTCTGGTCGTAGGAGGGGCTGCCGGTGACCTGGAGCACCCGGGTGCGGTCGCGCACCACGCGGATGACGACCGGGTAGCGGTTGTTGCCGGGGACGGCGTCCTGCTCCTCGACCGGCACGGACAGCTCGTAGGCGAAGCGGCCCACCTTGGTCGGCCGGACCGTGAAGCCCACCTCGCCCGTCCCCTCGGGGCCCAGGCTCAGCTCCTTCTCCTCGACCAGCCGCCCCTCGCGCTGCAGCGTGACCACGAGGCGCTTGCCGGCCGGACCGCGGACCCGGGCGGTCAGGGTGAACGGGGTGCGCAGGAAGGCGAAGCCGCCGCTCTGTACCTCGTCGATGGCGACGTCGTACAGCTCCTCGGCCTGGCCGACGGCGTAGACGGTGAGCGGCCCGGGCAGCGCGGGCACCATCCCGGACAGGGGCAGGCCCTCGGCGTCGGCCCGCGCCAGCTCGCGGCGCAGGCTGCCGCGGTCCAGGCCGTCGGTGATGAGCACCACGCCCTGGAGCTGCTGGCCCAGGTAGCGGTCGGCCACCGCCGACAGGGCCAGCCCGACATCGGTGCCGCGGCCGGTCCAGCCCGCGGGGGGCCCCGAGCGCAGGTCCTCGTCGAAGGTGAAGACCTCGGCCTCGGAGGGCAGCGCCTCCAGGATCGACGCGACCGCCTCGCCCCGCGGCGCGTTGCCCTCCCGCACCCCCATCGAGGCGCTGCCGTCGACCAGCACCACCAGCTTGCCGGGCTCTCGGCGGCCGGACTCCTCGACCCAGACGGGCCCGGCGACGGCGACCACCAGGCTGGCCAGGGCCAGGGCCCACGCGACCAGCTCTGCCCGCCGCAGCCCGCGGGCCTCCGCGCCCACCGCGCGCCCCGTCCACCACGCCCACAGCCAGGCCACGGCGGCGGCCAGGATCGCCAGGCCCACGACGGCGTCCGAGGAGGTCCAGGTCAGGCTGCCGCCCTCTCCCAGCGCCGGCCCCAGCAGCGCCGTCACTCCAGCCGCCCTTCGCGCATCAGCTCCAGGACGTGCGCGGTGTCGTGCTTGTAGTTCGAGGTCAGCGCGTAGAGCACCAGGTTCACGCCGAGCTTGAGCGCCTCGCGCCGCTGGGACTCGCCGCCGGGGCTGACCGGGTAGCGGTCGCGGCCGTCGGCGCCCCGGTCCAGGGCCCCCGACAGGTCGTCGCCGCAGTAGACCAGCGGCGAGGTCGGCCCGATGGTGACGCCCTCCAAGGCGCCCTGCTGGGCGGTGCGGCCCACCGCCTGCTCCAGCAGGAAGAAGGCCCGCAGGATCGAGTGGTCGCCGGGCAGGGGCGAGAGCGGGCGCGTCGGGAACAGGCGCGCGGTCAGGGCCCGCACCGAGCGGTGGAAGGGGCCGCCGGGGCTGCCGCTGGCGTCGTCCACGAACAGGAAGCCGCCGTAGGAGAGGTAGCGGACGAGCTGCTCGGCCGCACGATCGGTCAGCTCGGGCAGGGAGCCCGTGCCGACGAGGACGGCGAAGGGGTGGGCGAAGAGCTCGGGGTCCTCGGGCGACAGCGAGACCGGCGAGGGGTCGCACTCGACGCTGGTGGACTGCACCACCTCGAAGAGCAGCCGCTTCCAGGCCTCGGGGCGGCTGGTGGTGCCGCCGGGCAGGGACAGCTCGCAGATGCGGAACTGGCTGCCGGCGCCCAGGGCGTGGGCGGCCCCCGGGCGCAGCAGCCCCGCGGCGGCGGCGGCGGCGCCGAGCCCGCCCGCGCGCAGCAGGGCGCGGCGGGTCCAGGCCGGCGAGAGCCAGGAGGGTCGGGGGCGCTCAGGCAGCGGACACCTCCACGGGCGGCGCGGCGCCCTCGTCCTCGGCCGGGGGGCCGCGCCGCCCGGCGACCAGGGCCTGCACCAGGGCCAGCACCAGGCCCCCTGCCAGCAGCCACGGGGCCAGCGCCACCCGGCGCAGGAAGCGGTCCGGATCGACCTCGGCGGCCGTCTCGACCAGGGTCGGGCCCGGGCGCACGTCGCTCTCGGCCGGGTCGACGTTGACCGCGACCCAGGCCAGCGGCGGGGCGCCGGGGGTCTCGACGACGTAGGCGCCGGCGTCGTCGACGCGGAAGGTGACGGCGCCGCCGCGCACCGGGGCTGCGACCGGGCCGCGGGGGCCGGTGACCGTCACGTCCAGGGCCGAGTCCGGCAGCTCGATGGCCACCGTCTCGCCCACCCGGGCGGTGCGCCGCAGCTCGCCGCCGCCGGCCTCGCCGCCCAGGTAGCTGGTGATCCGCTGCACCAGCGGCATGAACACGGCCTGCAGCGGCAGGTCGGTCCAGCCCAGGTCGACCGTGGAGGCCCACAGCAGCACCCGGCCCTGGCCGACCTTGCGCTCCACCAGCAGGGGCAGGCCCCCCTCCACCGAGAGCAGGGTCGAGGTCTCCTCGCCCTCGGGGAAGGGCTCCAGCGTGAAGATACGGGCGACGCGGGCCTTGCCGAAGGCCGCCCGGCCGCCCCGGGCGAAGGGGGCGAACAGGGGCAGGGCCGTGTCGGGCAGGGCGATGGGCTCGCCCTCCTCGCCGACGGCCACCAGGGCGCGCGGCTGGCGCAGGGGCGCGGGCAGCAGGGGCGCCAGGGCCGCGTTGTAGCGGTCGGCCGTGACGTTGCTGCCCAGGCTGAGCACCAGCCCGCCTCCCCCGCGCACGAAGTCCAGCAGCGGCGCCGCAAGGCCCGAGGGGTCCGCCACGTTGGCCAGGAAGACGACGCGGTGCACGGCCGGATCCAGCGCCGCGAGCCCGGCGGTGCTGGTGACGTCGGGCAGCACGCCCCCGCGCGCGGCCGCGGTCGCCCCCCAGGGCGCCAGGGCGCGCTCCAGGAAGTAGACCTCGCTGGCGGTGGGGGTGGGGCCCGGATCGCCGTCGACCACCAGCACCCGGCTGGCGCCGACCCGCGGCAGGTGGAAGGCGAAGGCGTCGTCGGCGGCCAGCGCGGTGTCCCGCACCCGGGCCAGGCCGACGCCCCCGGCCGCCACGCGGGGCACGGTCACCACCTCCTCCGCCAGCTCGCCGGCGGGCACGTCGACGAAGGCGGTGATCTCAGCGCCGTCCGGCAGGGCCACGGTCACGGGCGCCTCGGTGTCCTCGGCCCCGTAGTTGGCGACCCGGACGCGCACCGTGCCGCCCTCGGGGCCGTCGCCGTAGCTGGCGTCGACGACGGCCAGGTTGGCGGGGCGGGCCGCGCGGATCGGGCGCGGGACCAGGGCCCCGCCCTGGGCGCCGAGCAGGGCCAGCTCCTCGCGGGCCGCCGGCACGGCCAGGGGGCCGGCCTCGTCGGTGAAGACCACCACCTCGCCGCCGGTGCCGCCCAGCAAGCGCCGCGCCTCCCGCAGGGCGCCGGCCAGGTCGGTGCCCCCCTGGCCCTGGCGGACCTCCTCCAGCGCCGTGGCCACCGCGCCGCGGTCGGTCGAGAGCTGGGGGGTCAGGCGCCGGGCCTCGCCGCTGAGCACCACCGCGCCGACCAGGGTTCCCTCGGGCAGGCCCCGCACCAGGTCGACGGCCTGCTGCCGGGCGACGCTGAGCAGGGTGCCCGTGGCCTCACCCTGGGCCTCCGCGGGGGCGGCGGCCCCGGCGAGCAGGCCCTGGCGCAGGTCCATCGAGAGCGAGTCGTCCAGGATCACGACCAGGGCGCCGGTGCCGCCCACCCGCGGCGGGGCCCCGGGCCACCGCAGCTCGGGCTGGCTGACGGCCAGGACCACCAGGGCGACCGCCAGCAGGCGCAGCAGCAGGAGCCAGGGGTCACGCAGCCGCCGCCGGCGCCGCTGCTTGCGGGCCAGGCGCTGCAGCAGCAGCATCGCCCCGTAGGGCTGCCGCGCGGCCGGCCGTTGCCGCGTCAGGTGGGCCAGCACCGGCCCCGCCAGCAGCGCCAGCAGCGCCAGGGCCGCCGGCGCCAGCAGCCCCGCGCTCACGGGCGCCTCCCCGGGGGGAACCCCTCCAGGTTCCCCCCGGCCGCGATGCGGCCCCCCCCTCCGGGGACGTGAGCTCCGCTCACGGGCGCCCCGGCGCGTC
>JAKLKF010000231.1 GCA_023150805.1 Myxococcota bacterium
GAGCGCCGCCGCCGCCGCCGCCAGCCCCCGCGGCCGGTGCGCCGGCGCCGGCAGGCTGCCCAGCGCCACCACCGCTCGCACCCGCTCCGGCGCCAGCAGCGCCGCCCGCCAGGCCACCAGCCCGCCCAGGCTGGCCCCGCCGAGCATCACCTGCCGCGGGCAGGCCGCGAGCAACGCCCGCGCCAGCTCGTCCAGGTCCCGACCCGCCGGCAGGTCCCAGGCCTGCACCTCGCGGTCCGCCGCCAGGCCGCCCACCCGGGCCCAGACCCGCCCGTCGCCCTCGATGCCCGGCAGCAGCACCAGGGGCGTGCCCCGCCCGCCCGAGAGGCCCACCCGGTAGCGCGGCGTGGGCCCCGGCACGCGGGTCAGGCCGTCCAGCGCGCCCAGGCCTCAGTCCAGCGCGACCAGGCGCGTGACCAGGTCGGCCAGCGGCCCCACCGCCTGGCTGACCACCCGGGTCACGTGGGCGTGGTCGGCCACCTCGTCGGTCAGGCCCGTGCCCAGGTTGCTCACCACGCTGAAGCCGACGACCTTCACGCCGGCGTGCACCGCCGCGATCACCTCGGGCACCGTGCTCATGCCGACCACGTCGGCGCCCACGCGACCGAGCATCCGCACCTCGGCCGCCGTCTCGTAGGAGGGCCCCCGCATCGCGGCGTAGACCCCCCGCTGCAGCGGCACGCCCATCCCGGCTGCCAGCGCGTCCGCCCGGGCCCCCAGCTCGGGGTCGTAGGCGCGCGCCAGGTCCGGGAAGCGCGGCCCCAGGTCGTCGCGGTTGGGCCCGACCAGCGGGTTGCCGCCGGTGAAGTCGATGTGGTCCACCATGCGCATCAGGGTGCCCGGCGCCCAGTCCGGCCGGCAGGAGCCCGCCGCGTTGGTCAGCACCAGGCGCTTCACCCCCCAGCGCGCCAGGGCCCGCACCCCCGCCACCACGGTGGCCGGCGGGTGCCCCTCGTACAGGTGCAGGCGCCCGCTGACCAGCAGCACCCGCGCCCCCCCCAGGACGCCGACCGCGTGCACACCGGCGTGGCCGGCCACGCCCGGAGACGGCAACCCGAGCGCGGCGTGGGGCACCACCGTGGCGCCCTCCAGCCGGTCGAGCAGCACGCCCAGGCCGCTGCCGAGGACCACCGCCCAGGTGGGAGGCGGGCCGAAGTGGTGGGCGAGCTGCGCGCTGGCCAGGACGTCGACGGCGTCGGCCGGCGGAGGTGGGGCGTGCGAGGACGAGGAGATGGCTGCCTCCAGGAGCGAGCGGGCCCCCTTATCGCAGCGAGGCGGCCGGCCGCGACGTTAGCGGGGGCCGAAGGAGCACAGCCCCATGCGACCCGTCCTGGTGACCGCCGGCGCCACCCGCAACCCCATCGACGCCATGCGCTACATCACCGCGCACAGCTCCGGTCGGACCGGCGGGCGCATCGCCGCCGCCCTGGCCGAGGCCGGCCTGGACGTCACGCTGCTGGGCAGCCCCGAGGCCTGGCTGCGCCTGCAGGCCGAGTTGCCCCAGGCCGCCCGCCACGTCGCCTGCCAGGAGTACGGCTCCACCTTCGACCTGCTCGGCCGCATGGAGCAGTGGCTCCTCTCCCGCCCCGACGCCGTCGTGGTGCACGCCGCCGCCGTGGGCGACTACGCCATCTTCGACCGCAACACCGGCAAGATCCCCTCGGGCGCGCCCGAGCTGGTCCTGCGCCTGCGCCCCACGCCCAAGATCCTCGACCGGGTCCGCGGCTGGGCCCCCGGCTGCCACCTGGTGAGCTTCAAGGCGGCGGCACCCGACACCGACGAGCCCGACCTGGAGCAGATCGCCCGGGCCCAGCTCCTGCGCAGCGGCAGCGACCTGGTCTTCGCCAACGTCATCGGCGATCTGCAGAGCCTGGTGCTGCTGGTGGGCCCAGAGCAGACCACCCGCCACACCGACCGCGGCGCCGCGCTCCAGGACCTGGTCACGCGGCTGCTCGCGGCGGCGGGCGGGTGAGGCTGCAGGGCCCCGACCGGCTCAGCCGGCGGTGACGAAGCCCTTGTCGATCAGGTAGTTGAGCAGCTCGGCGGCGCACTCGTCGACCGAGCGGCCGGCGGTCTTCAGCACGATCTCGGGGTTCTCGGGGGCCTCGTAGGGGGCCGACACACCGGTGAACTCGGGGATCAGGCCGGCGCGGGCCTTCTTGTACAGGCCCTTGGGGTCGCGCTTCTCGCACTCCTCGATCGGGGTGTCGACGTAGACCTCGATGAAGGTGCCGGCGGGGCAGATGGCCCGGACCTGGTCGCGGTCGGCGCGGTAGGGGCTGATGAAGGCCGTCGAGGTCACGGCGCAGGCGTCGGCGAAGAGCTTGGCCACCTCGCCGATGCGGCGGATGTTCTCGGTCCGGTCGGCCGGCGAGAAGCCCAGGTCCTTGTTCAGGCCGTAGCGGATGTTGTCGCCGTCGAGCACGTAGGCGAACTTGCCGCGCTCGAGCAGGAGCTGCTCCACGCGGTAGGCGATGGTCGACTTGCCGGAGCCGGACAGGCCGGTCAGCCACAGCACGCAGCCGCGGGCGTTCAGCGCCTGCTCGCGCTCGGCCTTCTCCACGTTGGTGCCATGCCAGGTGATGTTCTTGCTCTTGGGCTCGCTCACGGTGTCTCCAGCGATTCGGTGGGGATCGGGGTCTGGGGTCGGGCGGACCGGTGGGCACCGGCTCGCCGGGGCCCCGCGAAGTAGCCGATCCACGGGCGGACCCGCAAGTGACAGCCCTGCGACGGGCGCGCCGGGGGGGCGGCCTCCTACTCGGCCCGCAGCGCGAAGGCGGTCCACGCCTGGGGCCCGACCCGCAGGCGCTCGGTCACCTGGACGGTCTCGAAGGTGGCGCCGCCGGCCGGCGAGACCGTGACCTCCAGGTCGCCCAGGACGGTGGTGGCGACGTGGTGGCTGTTGCGCACCACCAGGTACCAGCTCCGGTCCAGGGGCAGGTCCAGGGACAGGCTGGTCTCGGCGGCCGCCTGCTGCACGCCGGCCACGGGCACCTGCTCCTGGCCGTCGAGCAGGGCCTGCAGGCCCGCCTCGTCCACCACCGCCAGGTCCGCCAGCACCCCCAGCACCTCGGCCCGCGCCACGCCGCGGTAGGCGCCGTCGACCTCGGTCAGGCCGCGCTCCAGGCGCATGGCCACCGACACCGTCGCCTCGGCCGCGCCCTCGACGGCCACCCCCTGCCAGTCCGGCAGGGGCGGCAGCTCTCCGTCCACGATGGCCGACAGCTCGTAGACCTGGCCGGCGACCGCGTCCTGGACCTGGTTGCCGTAGAAGTAGCCCTCCTCCGGATCGAAGCCGGCCGCCGAGGCGACCATGAAGCCGTAGGGGTTGCCCTCGCCCACCAGGATCTCCGCCACCCCGTCGGGGCCCGTGTGCCCCTCGCTCGCCCAGGCCGGCTTGCTGGGGTAGCCGTACACCGACCAGTTGCCGATGACGCTGACCAGCGCGCCGTCGACGGGGCGGCCGTCGCCGTCCTGGACAGTGAAGCGCAACGTGGCCGCCTTGGCGTAGTCCGGCGTGCGGGAGGTGCCGATCAGGGTGTCGGGCCGACTGTCCGTGATGCCGAAGCAGATGTTGCTGCTGCGCGCCGGGTCCGCGACCCCGGGGTGCACGCCGGCGTCGGTGTCGTCACAGTCCCCGTCGGCGATGGCGAAGCCGTCGGCGTCCGCGTCCGCCTCGTCCGTGCCGGCGTCCGCCACGCCGTCGCAGTCGTCGTCCACGCCGTTGCCCTGCACCTCGGCCAGCAGGGGCGAGCGGCCGGCGTCGGTGTCGTCGCAGTCGCCCGCGGCGGCGCTCACACCGTCCAGGTCGCTGTCGCTGGCGTCGTCGCCGTCGTCGGTGACCCCGTCGCAGTCGTTGTCCACCAGGTCGCGGGTCCGGTAGTAGTCCCCGTTGGCGTCGGCGTAGTAGGTCCAGTGCAGGACGTAGGTGTTCACCGGCTCCCACTGCTGCCAGCCGTCGTCCCAGAACTCGTTCCAGGTGTGATCGTTCGCCCGGGCGCCGAC
The DNA here is from genome assembly GCA_023150805.1 of Myxococcota bacterium. Lineage (GTDB taxonomy): Bacteria > Myxococcota_A > UBA796 > UBA796 > UBA2385 > UBA2385. The sequence continues at coordinate 4,006 of JAKLKF010000231.1, forward strand.
GTTGTGCCCCGGGATCAGCGCCGTGCGCGCCGCCGCGGTCGCCATGTCCGCCCACTCGCCGCAGTTGCCGCAGCCCACCGCGTAGATCCGGTTGGGCTGCACCGGCCGCTCGTCGCCGGCCCCGAAGACCATCGCCGCCTGCTGCCACTGGATGATCGCCCCGATGGCGCCGTTGTCCTCTCGCGTGTAGGCGCGCTGCTCCCACAGCAGGTCCACCTGGGGGCCCAGGTACTCCGAGAGCACCGGGCACTCGCGGTGGCTCGGGCACTCCTCCTGCGCGCCCTGCCACAGGAACTCGCGCCAGAGCATGCCGTCCTCGGGGGTCGAGGCGCACTCGCTGCTGCCGCAGGGGGCCCAGCCGTCCACGTAGTAGGGCAGCTCGTCCTCGATGCGGGGGTGGACCAGGTACCAGTAGTAGGTGTCGCGCGCGATGGTGCGCTCCTCCCGGCCCCCCTCCAGGGTCCCCACCTGGTAGCGGGCGGTCGTGTACCAGTCGGCGTCCACCCCCTGCTCGCCCACCTCGACCAGCTCGACGTAGGCCAGGTCGGCGTCCCGCGCCTGCACGAAGCGGGCGTTGTCCAGCAACAGCTGCGGGTGGAAGTCCTCGTCCTCCAGCACCGTCGGGTCCATGTGGGCGACGGGGAAGGCGACCTCGTCGACCAGCCAGGGCTCGTCCAGGTCCACGATCAGGGCGCCCAGCTCGTCCTGGGTCGTCTCCTGCAGCGCGGCCAGCGAGACCGCCAGGTCGTCCTGCAGCCAGCTCGGCACCGCCAGCACCGCCTGGCGCGCCAGGTCGGTCAGGCCGGCGTCCACGGCGACGTCGAGGGTGAGGACCAGTCCGTCGGGCGGGGCGGCCGGGTCCGAGGGAGCGCAGGAGAGCAGGAGGAGGGCGAGCAGGGGCACGGGCCGACCGGGGAGGAGAGGTCGGGCGAGGATAGCGCCGGGCAGGGCGGCGGCGCGCGGCGGGCTGTCGCGCGAGGTGGGGGTGGGGGGGAGCGGCCTCAACCCCCCGCCAGCCAGGCGTCCAGCGCCGCGGTGGCCGGGCCCGGCGCCACCAGCGCCTGCTCCTCGCCCGCGGGGCCCGAGAGGGTCAACAGCCCCGTGCCCATCATCCGGGTCTCTGCCCGCGGGGCCGCCCACTGCACCGTGCGCGCCAGCGCCCACAGCTCGGAGACACCGGCGGCGTCGAGCGGCTCCAGCCGGGGCTCTCCGCCCGAGTACAGTCCGCTGCTGCTGGTCTCGGGGCGGACCGGGTGCCAGGACAGGCGCGCCACGGCGTCGGGGCTGTCCAGCCAGGCGCGGGCCACGTTGCCGTTGCCGTCCACCCAGCGCAGGGCCCACGGCGCCGGCGGCACCAGCGAGGGGTCCGGC
>JAKLKF010000232.1 GCA_023150805.1 Myxococcota bacterium
AGCGCCTCGGCGCGCTCGGGCAGGTCGGCGTCGTCGAGGACCACCAGGACCGGCCCCAGGGCGCGCAGCGCGGCGGCGACCGCGCCCTCCTCGCCGGGGGGCAGCGCGCCGGTCGCCTCGCCCACCATCAGCACCAGGTCGGCGGAGGTGCGACATGATGTCAGCCTGGCCGCGCGCACGGGACCGGGCCACGCCTGCGCCAGGACCGCCGCGGCCGAGGTGAGGCCGCTGTCGGCGGGCCCGACGAGCCAGGCCACCTCGCCGGCCTGCAGGGCCGCGGTGGGGGCCGGGTCGGCGTCCGGGGCGGGCGCTGGCCCCTGCTCGGGGGGCGCGGGCGGCGGTCGCAGCCAGGGCGGCGCGTCGGTGAGCGGCATGCCCCATCCTATGTCGGCGACTGGTTAGACCGGCCCCTTCCCCGACCGTCCCCCCTTGCGGGCCCCGAGGTGCACCGTGCTCAGCTTCTCCGAGATCCAGACCATCGGCGTCGTCGGCGCCGGCCAGATGGGCAACGGCATCGCCCACGTCGCGGCCGCCAGCGGCTACCAGGTCGTCCTGACCGACGTCTCCGAGGCCGCCCTGGCCCGCGCCCGCGACACCATCACCAAGAACCTGGCCCGCCAGGTCAAGAAGGAGACGCTCACCCAGGCCGAGGCCGACGCCACCGTGGGTCGCATCACCTTCACGGCGGACCTGGCCGCGCTCGGCCAGGCCCAGCTCGTCGTCGAGGCGGCCACCGAGAACCCCGACCTGAAGCTGCGCATCTTCCGCGACCTCTGCAAGGTCGTCCACCCCGACGCCATCCTGGCCAGCAACACCTCCAGCATCTCGATCACCATGCTGGCCAGCGCGACGGACCGGCCCGAGCGCTTCATGGGCATGCACTTCATGAACCCGGTGCCGGTCATGAAGCTGGTCGAGCTGATCCGCGGCCTGGCCACCACGGACGAGACCTACGCCGTCGTGCAGGCCGTCGCGGAGAAGCTGGGCAAGACCACGGTGCTCGGCCGCGACATGCCCGGCTTCATCGTCAACCGCGTGCTGATGCCCTACATCAACGAGGCCGTGCAGGCGCTCTACGAGGGCATCGGCAGCGTCTCGGACATCGACACCGGCATGAAGCTCGGCACCAACGTGCCGATGGGCCCGCTCACGCTGGCCGACTTCATCGGCCTGGACACCTGCCTGGCCATCATGGAGGTCCTGCACCAGGGCCTGGACTACAGCCAGCAGTAGGAGGGCGACATGGACTGCATCACCTTCGAGGAGAAGGACGGCGTCGGCCTGCTGGGCCTGTCCCGCCCCAAGGCGCGCAACGCGCTCAACAGCCAGCTCCTGGGCGAGCTGGAGGGCGTGCTGGTCGAGCAGGCCCGCCTGGCGATGGAGCCCGGCGGCGGCCTGCGCGCGCTGGTGCTCTTCGGCCAGGGCGACCGCGCCTTCGCCGCCGGCGCCGACATCTCCGAGATGGCCGGCATGTCCTCGGCCCAGGCCCTCGCCTTCGCCGAGCGCGGCCAGCGCATCTTCGAGCTGCTGGAGGCCTTCCCCGCGCCCACCATCGCCGCCGTCAACGGCTTCGCGCTGGGCGGCGGCTGCGAGCTGGCCATGGCCTGCGACCTGGTGCTGGCCAGCCCGACGGCGGTCTTCGGCCAGCCCGAGGTCAAGCTCGGCGTCATCCCGGGCTTCGGCGGCACGCAGCGCCTGGTGCGGCGGGTCGGCCGCCAGCGGGCGCTGGAGCTGATGCTCACCGGCCGCAACGTCAAGGCCGACGAGGCGGTGGCGCTGGGCCTGGCCCTGCGCGTGGTCGAGGACGGCGACGTGCGCGCGGCGGCGGTGACCCTGGCCGCCACCATCGCCGCCCAGGGCCCGCTGGCGGTGCGGCTGTGCAAGCGCGCCGTCGCCGAGACCGACGGCCTCGAGCAGCACAGCGGCCTGGCCGCCGAACGCGCCCTGTTCGCCCTGTGCTTCGCCACCGCCGACCAGAAGGAGGGCATGGCCGCCTTCCTCGCCCGCCGCGCCCCCGCCTTCACCGGGACCTGAGCCTCTCCCGCGTCCCTGTCCCTCCCCCCCTGCAGGAGCCAGCCATGGCCATGTTCCAGCTCTCCGAGGATCACCAGCAGATCCGTGACCTCGCCCGCGACTTCGCCCGCAACGAGGTGCTGCCCGGCGCCGCCGAGCGCGACCGCACCCACGCCTTCCCCCAGGCGCAGTTCGAGACCATGGCCCAGATGGGCTTCATGGGCATGTTCGTGCCGCCCGAGTACGGCGGCGCCGGCATGGACGTGCTGTCCTACGTGCTGGCCCTGGAGGAGGTCTGCTACGCCGACGCCGGCGTGGGCGTGGTCATGAGCGTGCAGAACTCGCTGGCCGGCTGGCCCATCCTGAAGTTCGGGACCGAGGAGCAGAAGCGCAAGTACCTGGCCCCGCTGGCCCAGGGCGAGAAGGTCGGCTGCTACGCGCTCACCGAGCCCAACGCCGGCAGCGACGCCGGCGCCCAGGCCACCCGCGCCGACAAGGTCCCCGAGGGACAGGGCGGCGGCTACCGGCTCAACGGCACCAAGATGTGGATCACCAACGGCCCGCAGGCCGACATCTGCGTGGCCTACGCCAACCTGGAGCCCGAGCAGCGCCACCGCACCGTCTGCGCCTTCATCCTGGAGCGGGAGTGGAAGGGCTACGCGGTCGGCAAGGTCGAGGAGAAGCTCGGCATCGCCTGCTCGGGCACCTCCGAGCTGGTGTTCGAGGACCTGGCCGTGCCGGCCGAGAACCTGCTGGGCCAGGAGAAGAAGGGCTTCTCCATCGCCATGGCGACCCTGGACGGCGGCCGCATCGGCATCGCCGCCCAGGCCCTCGGCATCGCCCAGCGCGCGCTCGACCTGGCCGTGGCCTACGCCAACCAGCGGGTCACCTTCGGCAAGCCCATCTCCCAGCAGCAGGCCATCCAGTGGATGGTCGCCGACATGGCCACCCGCATCGAGGCCGCGCGCCTGCTGACCTGGAAGGCCGCCGCGCTCAAGGACCAGTACTGGGACGCGCCGCTGGACGTGCAGGCGAAGATGTGCGGGCAGGCCGCCTCGATGGCCAAGCTGTATGCGTCGGAGGCCGCCAACTACTGCGCCGACAAGGCCCTGCAGATCCACGGCGGCTACGGCTACAGCAAGGAGTACGAGGTCGAGCGGCTCTACCGCGACGCCCGGATCACCACGCTGTACGAGGGCACCAGCGAGATCCAGCGCCTGGTGATCGCCAAGAGCGTGCTCGGCTGAGCGTGCGGCGCTTCGAGAGCGCCTGTGGCTTGCGGGGCCACCGAGGCGAAACCCCTCGGAGGCCTCACCGGATTGACCGCGGAGGAGCGGCGGCCTACCCTGGCCGGCGCGCGAGCGTGCACGGCGGCCGTGCACACCCGGAGGGGCCAGCCAGGGCCCGCAGCGGGAGACATGGAAGGCACGGGGCCCGATCCCACCCTCGTCGAGCCGGCGCCGCCCCTTGCGGCATCGGCGGGGCAGGGTCCGCCCGCGGAGGGCCCCCGCCGCAAGCGGCGCCGGCGGCGGGTCGAGGTGGCCTTCGTCTCCGGCACCTCCTCGGAGTTCCTGGGCCGCCGGCCCCTGCCGCGCGCCGCGCAGGAGCGCCCCGTCGTCTTCGTGCTGGGACCCCCCGGCGTCGGGAAGTCCGCCGTCGCGCGCCGCCTGCTCGACCACCCGGCCCCGCTGCACCTGACCGGCGACGTGCTGCACGACGCGCTCACCACCCAGGCCCGTCGCCGCGGCTGGCGCGAGGACATCCGGCAGCACCCCGCGCTGATCCTGGACGGCCCCTGCTTCCTGCACCGGCGCCCCGCCGTGCTGCGCATGCTCAAGGAGCTGCTGCGCCTGCGCGCCGCCGACGGCCTGCGCACCATGGTCTGCGAGGGCGCCGACCGCTCGCCGCTGGGCGTGCTGATGGAGGGGGTGGACGCCGAGCAGCGGGCCACGGTCGCCCTGCGCTTCCCCGTGGGGCGGGGCCGGCGGCGCTACGCGCTGCGCCTGTGCGCCGAACTGGGCCTCGACCCCCGCCACGCGCTGCGGGCCGACGCGCTGGAGCCCTGGACCTACGACGCCGCCCTGGCCTGCCTCAGGGCGGTGCGGGACGAGGAGCGCAAGGAGCGTCGGCGGCGCCGCCGGCATGCGGTGCGGGTCTGCGACCACCTGCGCCTGCCGCGCCCCTACGCCGACCGGGTCATGGACCTGGACCCCTGGTCGCCGGAGGCGGCCGAGGCCCTGCTGGCCGAGCTGCGCGACGAGCTGTCCCGCAAGCGGCGGCGGCGGCGGCGGCGGCGAGCCCTCTCGCGGGGGCCCACGGGCGGATAGGCCGGCCGCCCCGGAGGCCCCCATGGTCGAGCGCCACGTCTACCTGAAGCTCCACGAGCAGCACGTCCCCGCCCGGGAGGCGCTGGCCCGGACCTGCCGGCAGCGGCTGCTCCAGGTGCCCGGCGTGCAGGCCGTCGCCGTGGGCGTGGCCGCCGACGCGCAGAGCGCGCGGAGCTGGGATCTCTGCCTGCAGATCCGCTTCGCCGACCTCGAGGCGATGGAGGCCTACGTGCCGCACCCGGCGCACCAGGCCTTCCTGGCCGAGGTGCTGGAGCCGGTGACGGCCTTCAAGAAGGCGTGGAGCTTCACGCCGCTGTCCTGACGGGCGCGTTCACAGCGCCTGCAGCGCGTCGCAGTCGATGCCTCCGGCCAACACGCCCACCCGGGCCTTCCAGCGGGAGCCCGGCTGCAGGCTGGCCCACCGCTGCTGGGTCGTGTCGCAGGTCTCGGACGCGCCGCCCTCCAGCGTGAAGGTCACCACGTAGGACTCCCGGCGGCTGCCTTCGCGCTCGCCCGCGCCGAGCCGGACGGTGGGCCAGCCCACCTTGTCGCTGGTGCTGGTGCCCGCCGCCCGCTCGGTGCGCGCCGTGACCCACTTGTCGATCTCGTAGCTGCACTTCTCGCCGTACACCGGCTCGTCCCGGTACTTCGTCTTGCACTCGTTGACCTTGTCGTAGGTGCCGTCGCCCTTGTCCTTGCGCACGACGGTGCACTCCTCGCCGTCGGGGACCTGCTCGGTGCCCTTCTGCTCCCGGCTGCACCGGGCGTTGCGCGCGCCCGAGGGCAGGTCCTCCTTCCAGGCCGACTCGCGCACGGTCGTCTCCTTCTCGACCTCGATGCTGCGCTCCCAGGTGTGGCCGGCCACCGTCGCGGTCGCCTCCTTCTTCCAGAAGGTCGCGACCAGGCACAGGCCCACCAGCGCCACCAGCAGCAGGCC
>JAKLKF010000233.1 GCA_023150805.1 Myxococcota bacterium
GACCCGAAGAAGGGCTGGAGGGCGCGGACCGCGGTCATCTCCACGGTCATGACGGCGGCGCCGGAGCAGGCGACGGCGGCGAGGAGGAGGGCCCCCCCGGGGCGGCCCGGGGCCGGGGTCGTCGCGGCCGGGGGACCGCCCTCCTCGCTCATGGACGGGAGGATACCGGAGGTGGGGAGGGGAAGCCCCTCCCGCCCGTACAATGGGGGAGGCATGCGCCCCCCGATCGCCGCCCTCCTCGCCCTCCTCTCCCTGGCCGCCGGCCCCCTCCCCGGGCCCGCCGCCGCCCAGGACGGTGGCGGGAAGGGGAAGGAGGAGAACCCCTTCGGCGAGGAGGCCCCTCCCCCCCTCACCCCGGCCACCGCCCCACCACCGGCCCCCAGCTCCGCCGGTACCGCAACCCCAGCTCCAGCGGGAAGCGCGCCAACCCCTCCTCGCGCAGCCGGGGCGCGTGCAGCTCCAGGTACAGGTCCAGCGCCTCGCCCGAGGCGAAGCGGTAGCGCACCTCGTAGTCCACGCCGGGCTGGTCCTCGCCCGGCTCCTCCAGGCGGATGACCTCGGCCGACAGGGCGCCCGCGGCGCAGACCTGGGCCAGGTGCTCCTGCTGCAGCCAGCGCAGCCAGCGCCGCGCGACGTCCTCGTCGAGCAGCGTGCAGCGCACGGTGTAGATGTAGTCGGACACGGGCGCTCCGGGGCTCAGCCGGTGCCGTCGACCAGGTCGCCCACGATGCGCTCGACCACGGCCGGCAGACCGACCCCCTCCGTATCCACCGCCAGGTCGGCCTGGGCGTAGAGCGGCGCCCGATCGGCCAGGATCTCCCGCAGCTCCGCCAGCGCGTCGGGCCGCCCGCGCATCGGCCGCAGGTCGCCCTGGGCGCGCACCCGCTCCAGGTGGGCCTCGGGCGAGGCGCGCAGCCACACGGTCCGGCAGGAGCGCCGCAGCCGCCGCCAGGTCTCCGGCGCCGTGACGATCGAGCCGCCCGTCGCCAGGACCAGGGGCCCCGAGGCGGCCAGGACCCGCTCCAGCACCCGCGCCTCGACCTGCCGGAAGTGCGCCTCGCCCCACAGCTCGAACAGCTCGGCCAGGGTCATCCCGGCCTCCTCCTCGACCCGCTGGTCCAGCTCGACCAGGGGCGCGCCCAGCCGCCGCGCCAGGGCCGCGCCCACCGTGCTCTTGCCCGCCCCGCGCAGCCCGACCAGCGCCACCCGCGGCGGCGCCGCCGGCCCCAGCCCCGCGAACAGCTCCGACAGCGGCAGCTCCAGCACCTGGCAGACCTCGGCCAGGCGCTGCACGCTGATGTTGCCCGTCCCGCCCTCGAGCTGGACCAGGAAGCGCGCGGAGACGCCGGCCCGGCGGGCCAGGTCGGCCTGGGTCAGGCCGCGGTCGCGGCGGCGGGCGCGCAGGCGCTCGCCGATCATCGGCAGCAGGGTCGGCAGCAGGGTCGGCAGCAGGGTCGGCAGCAGGCTATGGGGATCCATGACCAGCACTATAATGCACTTCATATCGGTTGGACGACCGATGCTCTCGCACTATAGTGCTTGCGTCCCCACCCCCCATGGAGGTGTGCGCCCATGGGCCACGACTTCGCCTACCCGCCCGTCGACTTCGAGACCCACCCCGACCGGTACCGCCACTGGAAGCTCCAGATCGACGGGCCCGTCGCCACGCTGACCATGGCCGTGGACGAGGACGGGGGCCTGTGGCCCGGCCGCTACGAGCTGAAGCTGAACAGCTACGACCTGGGCGTGGACATCGAGCTGGCCGACGCCACGCAGCGGCTGCGCTTCGAGCACCCGCAGGTGCGCGTGGTCAAGGTGACCGGCCCCGAGGGCAGCAAGGTCTTCTGCGCCGGCGCCAACATCCGCATGCTCGGCATGGCCCCGCACGCCTTCAAGGTGAACTTCTGCAAGTTCACCAACGAGACGCGGGTCAACATCGAGGACGCCACCACCCACAGCGGCCAGGTCTGGGTCGCCGCGCTCAACGGCACCGCCAGCGGCGGCGGCTACGAGCTGGCCCTGGCCTGCGAGGAGATCTGGCTCATCGAAGACGGCAACGCCGCCGTCAGCCTGCCCGAGGTGCCCCTGCTGGGCGTGCTGCCGGGCACCGGCGGCCTGACGCGGCTGACCGACAAGCGCAAGCTGCGCCGCGACATCGCCGACGTCTTCTGCACCAAGGCCGAGGGCTTCCGCGCCCGCGACGCCGTCAAGCACGACCTGGTCGACCGCTCCTGGCCGCGCTCGCAGTGGGCCCAGGGCACGGCCGCCCGCGCCGCCGAGCTGGCCGCCCAGGTCGCCGCCGCCCACCCCGAGCGCCAGGGCCCCGGCGTGCCCCTGCCCCCGCTGTCCCGCCGCGCCACCGAGACCGGCTGGGCCTACGACCACGTCCAGGTGCAGCTCGGCCACGACGGCCGCGTCGCCACCATCACGCTGTCCGGCCCCAGCGACGCCCCCCGGCGCGACGCCACCACCTGGTCGCTACAGGCCTTCCGCGAGCTGGACGACGCCCTGCTGCGCCTGCGGCTCAACCACCTGGGCGTCGGGCTGATCCTGGTCCAGACCCGCGGCGACCGGCAGCAGCTCCTCGCCCACGAGCGCCAGGTCATCGACGGCGCCGAGGGTGACTGGTTCTGGCGCGAGGTCCAGCTCTTCCAGGCCCGCACCCTGCGACGGCTGGACAACACCAGCAAGACCCTCTTCGCCATCATCGACGCCGGCAGCGCCTTCGTCGGCACCCTCTTCGAGCTGGCCCTGGCCTGCGACCGCCAGTACATGTTCGCCGACGAGGACGGGCAGAACACCGTCCTGCTCACCGACGCCAACCAGGGCGTCTTCCCCATGGCCACCGGCCTCTCCCGCCTGGACGCCCGCTTCCCCGGCGACCCCGACGCCGTCGAGGCCGTGCTCGAGCAAGAGGACGAGATCGACGCGTCGGTCGCCGAGGAGCTGGGCCTGGTCACCGCCTCGCCCGACGACATCGACTGGGAGGACGAGGTGCGCATCGCCGTCGAGGAGCGGGCCAGCCTGTCCCCCGACGCGCTCACCGGCATGGAGCAGAACCTGCGCTTCGGCGGCGCGGAGACCTGCGAGACCAAGATCTACGGCCGCCTGTCGGCCTGGCAGAACTGGATCTTCCAGCGCCCCAACGCCGTCGGCGAGCGCGGCGCGCTCACCATGTACGGTCACCCCGAGCGCCCCGTCTTCGACTTCGACCGCACCTGAACAGACCCCTCTCCCCCGCCCCTGGAGGCCATCGTGTCCACCATCGCCACCGACGAGCGCATCCCCAACAACGTCGACCTGTCGCATGACAAGCGCCTGCAGCGGGCCCTGGAGAAGTGGCAGCCGGCCTACCTGGACTGGTGGCGCAGCGTGGGCCCCCAGGTCTTCTCCGAGAACGACGTCTACCTGCGCACCGCCATCAGCACCGAGCCCGGCGGCTGGGCCAACTTCGACTACGTCAAGATGCCCGACTACCGCTGGGGCATCTTCCTGGCCGACCCCGAGCCCGGCCGGGTGATCCCCGGCGGCGACCACGCCGGCAAGCCCGTCTGGCAGGAGGTCCCCGGCGAGTACCGCAACGTGCTCAAGCGCATCATCGTGGTCCAGGCCGACACCGAGCCCGCCAGCGTCGAGCAGCAGCGCTGGCTGGCGGCCACCGCCCCCAGCCTGTACGACGCGCGCAACCTGTTCCAGGTCAACGTGGAGGAGGGCCGCCACCTGTGGGCCATGGTCTACCTGCTGCACGCCTACTTCGGCCGCGACGGCCGCGACGAGGCCGACGAGCTCCTGGCCCGGCGCGCCGGTGACCCCGACAAGCCGCGCATCCTGGACGCCTTCAACCAGCCCTGCGAGGACTGGCTGACCTTCCACTGCTTCACCTGCTTCACCGACCGCGACGGCAAGTTCCAGCTCGGCGCCCTGGCCGAGAGCGCCTTCGACCCGCTCTCCCGCACCTGCCGCTTCATGCTCACCGAGGAGGCCCACCACCTCTTCGTCGGCGAGACCGGCATGGAGCGCATCATCCGCCGCGCCGCCCAGCTCCAGCGCACCGCCCCCGAGGGCGACGTGCGCGGGGTGGGCGGCATCGACCTGCCGACCATCCAGAAGTACGTCAACTACTGGTTCAGCTACTGCCTGGACCTGTTCGGCAGCGAGGTCAGCACGAACGCCGCCGACTACTTCGCCAGCGGGCTCAAGGGCCGGTGGCGCGAGGCCAAGGACTACACCGAGCACGGCGCCCTGCACCAGACCCGGCGGGTCGACTACGTCGAGGGCGACAAGATCGTCGGCCACGACGTCGCCCTGCGCAACGCCATGAACGAGGTGCTGCGCGCCGACTACGCCGAGGACTGTGAGCGCGTCGTCGCGCGCTGGAACAAGGCCCTGGAGGAGGAGGGGGTGTCCGAGCGCATCCACCTGCCCCACAACCGCTTCCACCGCCGCCAGGGCATCTACTCCGAGCACCGCTTCGACCCGCAGGGCAACCTGATCTCCCAGGCCGAGTGGGACCGCATGGCGGATGTCTGGCTGCCCACCGACGCCGACCGCGCCTACGTCAAGTCGCTGATGAAGCCCGTGCTCGAGCCCGGCAAGTTCGCCAACTACATCGCCGCCCCCAAGCGCGGCATCCACGGCCAGCCCGTCGAGTTCGAGTACGTGCGCACGGATGGCTGAGACGCCCGCCGGCGGCCGGCCCGGAGACCGCCCCTGCCCCTGCCACAGCGGCCGCAAGTACAAGCGCTGCTGCCAGCCGTGGCACCAGGGGCGGCCCGCCCCCAGCCCGCAGGCCCTGATGCGAAGCCGGTTCTCCGCCTACGCCCTGGGCCTGGTCGACTACATCGTGGACACCACCGACCCCACCGGCCCGCAGTGGGGCGCCGCCCCCCAGGCCTGGCGGGAGGAGATCCTGCGCTTCTGCCAGGGCACCCGCTTCCGCGAGCTGCGCCTGCTGCATCACAGCCAGGACGGCGACGAAGGTCGGGTCTCCTTCCGCGCCGTGCTGGTCAGCGGCCAGGAGCAGGCGGAGATGGCCGAGGACAGCCGCTTCCGCCGGGTCGGGGAGCGGTGGCTGTACCACAGCGGGGAGCGGGTGGGCTAGCGGTGCTAGGCGAGCTAGCGGTGATAGGCTAGCTAGCGGTGCTAGAACAGGAGCGGAGGGGGGCCAGCCGGTCCACAGGATCCACCTCGCACCGTCCCCATCCCGCGAACAAGCCGGTACCTACGTCCCTCCCACCGCGCCAGCGGGGGGAGGTGCCCCCGAAGGGGGCGGAG
>JAKLKF010000234.1 GCA_023150805.1 Myxococcota bacterium
GGCAACCAGCAGGGTCAGCATCCCGGTCTCCTTACTCGGCATCGCGCTGCGCCAGGTCCACCGGGCCCGCCGCGGCGGCCGGCGGCGGGGCGGGGGCCGCGGCGGCCAGCGGCGGGGAGGGCGCCACGGCGGGCGGCGGCGGGGTGGCGTCGTCGTCCAGGCCCTCCCACAGCGACCAGGGGTCGGCCGCGGCCTCGGCGGGGGCGGGCGACACGCGCCCCAGGGCCTGGTCCAGGCCGATCCACGCCTCCTCGTCCGGCACCTGGACCTGGGCGTCGGCCGGCACCTTGCCCGTCTCCTCCAGGCGCCGCAGGGCGTCCTGGTCCTTGACCCGGTAGGTCGTGCCCCCGAAGCGGACCCTCCAGGGGCCCGGCAGGCGGCTGTCGTCATCCCCGGAGGCGCGCATGGTCGCATGATGCCGCCTCGTCGCCGCCTCGTCAAACCCCCGCGCCGCTTGCGTACCGCCCCCCTCGGGCAATACTGCGGGCAGGGCGCCCTGCGCCCCAGACCCCTGGACCCACTCCCGGGCCGGGAGGTCGCCCCCACGGCGGAGCATCCTCCGCCTTCGACCCGGAACATCGATGCCGCGCAAGACGGTCCTGGACCTTCAGAGGATGAAGGCCGGCAGCCAGAAGATCGCGATGGTCACCGCCTACGACGCCACCATGGCCCGCCTGGCCGACGCCGCCGGGGTCGACATGGTGCTGGTCGGCGACAGCCTGGGCATGGTGATCCAGGGCCACGCCGACACCCTGTCGGTCACCCTGGACGACATGGTCTACCACGGCCGCTGCGTCAGCCGCGGCCTGCAGCACGCCCACCTGACGGTGGACCTGCCCTTCATGAGCTACCAGCTCTCGCCGCAGCAGGCCCTGCAGAGCAGCGGGCGGCTGGTGAAGGAGGCGGGCGCCCAGTCGGTCAAGCTGGAGGGCGGCGAGCGCTCCGCGCCGGCCATCGAGTTGATCGTGACCGCCGGCATCCCCGTGGTCGCCCACGTCGGCCTGACCCCCCAGTCGGTGCACGCCACCGGCGGCTGGCGGGTCCAGGGTCGGGGCGAGGCGGCCGCGCGCCAGCTCGTGCAGGACGCGCTCGCCGTGCAGCAGGCCGGCGCCTTCTGCGTCGTGCTGGAGATGGTGCCGGCCGAGCTGGCGGCCGAGGTCACCGCCCGCCTGCACATCCCGACCATCGGCATCGGCGCGGGGGCGGACTGCGACGGGCAGGTGCTGGTGTGCAACGACCTGCTGGGCTTCGACAGCAGCTTCAAGCCCCGCTTCGTCAAGCGCTTCGCCGAGCTGGAGGCGCCGATGGTGGGCGCCTTCCGCGACTACGTGGCCCAGGTGCGCGACGGCAGCTTCCCCGCGGAGGAGCACAGCTTCCACCGCGAGGGCCGCAACAGCAAGATCGCGCGGCTCTACTGATCCCTCCCGCTCCCGGTCGCCCATGCAGATCCTCTCCGACCCGCGGCAGGTCCAGGCCGCGATGCTCGACCGGCGGGCCCGGGGCCAGGTGGTCGGCTTCGTGCCGACCATGGGCTTCCTGCACCGGGGTCACGCCTCGCTGATGGACCTGGCGCGGCCGCGCTGCGACCACCTGGTCGTCAGCATCTACGTGAACCCCCTGCAGTTCGGCCCCGGCGAGGACCTGGACCGCTACCCGCGGGACCCCGAGGGCGACGCGGCCCTGTGCCGGGCGCACGGCGTGGACCTGCTGTTCATGCCGCCCGACCTGTACGAGGCCGGGCACGCCACCACCGTGCACGTCGCGGGGCTGACCGAGGGGCTGTGCGGCAGGAGCCGGCCCACCCACTTCGACGGGGTCACCACCGTCGTCGCCCGGCTGTTCGGGCTGGTGCAGCCCGCTCTGGCGGTCTTCGGGGAGAAGGACTGGCAGCAGCTCGCCGTCGTGCGCCGCATGGTGCGCGACCTGGCGCTGCCGGTGGAGATCCTGGGCGGCCCGCTGGTCCGTGACGAGGACGGCGTGGCCCTCTCCTCGCGCAACGCCTACCTCTCGCCCGACGAGCGGGCGCGCGCCCGCAGCCTGGTGGGCGCCCTGCGCGGGATGCAGGCGGCGGTGGCCGGCGGCGAGCGCGACGTGGACGCGCTGCGCGCCCAGGCGCTGGCCCACCTCGAGGCGGACCGCGTCGACTACCTGGAGGTGGTCGACCCCGACAGCCTGGCTCCGCTGCAGCGCGTGGACGGCCCGGCCCGCGCCCTGGTGGCAGCCTTCGTCGGCCGGACCCGCCTGATCGACAACCTCGCCCTCCTGCCCGGCTGACCCGTGGACCTCGGCACCTGGATCCTCGTCGGCGTCGTCGCCGTGCTCGCCGTCAACCGCTTCCTGGTCCACCTGCCGGGCTGGCACCAGCGCCGCGGCCTGTTCTGGTCGGTGCAGGTGGTCAACCTGGCCGCCGCCTGCTTCATGATCGTGCTCGGCGTGCCGGGGCTGGCGGGGTTGGCCCACTACGTCAACTGGGTCATCGCCCTGCTCTTCGTCTTCCACATCGTGCAGAACAACAGCCGCCTGGTCCAGGCCCGCAAGGAGGCGCACGCCGAGGCGTCGGCCCAGGACCAGGCCGCCCGCGCCCGCGTGCAGGCCGCGCTCCAGCGCACGGACGAGCCGCCGCCGCAGCCCTGAGCGCCCCGACGGCGCCGACCGCGCTCAGGCCGGGGTCTGGGCCCGGTGGCGGTCGACGATGGCCATCACCTCGGCGGTCTCCAGCACCCGGCTGCCGGCCTTGGCCACCGCCCGGATCTCGGCCACCAGGGCAGGGTCGGCCTCGATCCCGCGCCGGTGCAGCCAGAACAGGATGTTGCTGTCGCCCGCCATGTGGCCGATCTCGATCTCCTGCTCCCGGCCGAACCAGGCCGCGGGCACGCCGGAGTAGACCTGGTCGGCCAGGCGCTGGTCGCCGTTGCGCAGGGCCTTGATCACGGCGGCGGCGTGCACGCCCGTCCCGGTGCGGAAGGCGTCGCGTCCGAAGACCGGGTAGTGCGTGGGGATCGGCACCTCGCAGGCCTGGCTGACCAGGTCGACCAGCTCGCCCAGGGTCGACAGGTCGCCCTGGAATGCCCCCACCAGCTTCATGTTGACCAGGAACAGGTCCAGGGGGGTGTTGCCGACCCGCTCGCCGATGCCCAGCACGGTGCCGTGCACCCGGTCGGCGCCGCTCTGCACGGCGACCAGGGCGTTGATCAGGCCGAAGCCACGGTCGTCGTGTCCGTGCCAGTCGATGCCCGTGTCGGTGCCCAGGCCGCTGAGCAGGTCCCGGGTCCACAGGATCAGGTTGCGCACGCCCCGCGGGTCGACGTGGCCGACCGTGTCGCACAGGCACAGGCGGCTGGCGCCCTCCTCCACGGCGGCGCTGAACAGCCGCTGCAGCGTGTGGGGGTGGCTGCGGACGGTGTCCTCGGTGACGTAGGTGAAGGGCAGCCCGGCCTGGACCGACATGCGGGCGGACTCGCGCGTGCGCTGCTCGAGCAGGGCGTCGTCCCAGCTTTCGGCCAGCTTGCGCACCGGCGAGGTGCCGATGAAGGCCATGACCTCGATCGGCATGCCCACCTCCTGGGACAGCTCCACGATGGGCGCGATGTCGGCGGCGTGGGTGCGCGCCGCGCAGCCCGGCTGGATGCGCATCTTCTCGTCGCGGATGGCGGCGAGCAGCACGCGCACGTCGTCCACCGCGCGCTTGCCCGCGCCGGGCAGGCCGACGTCGATGCTGTCGACGCCCAGCCGGTCCAGCAGGCGCAGGATGCGCAGCTTGTCCTCGATGGAGGGATCGGTCACCGAGGGGCTCTGGATGCCGTCGCGCAGGGTCTCGTCGTGGACCCGCACCGGGCGGTAGGGCGGCGAGACGTGCGTGCCCTCCACGTTCCAGTCGTAGATGAGGGCCTGCCCCTCGGCCGTGCCGGACACCTGCTTGGGATCGCGCATCGCCATGCCTCCTGGGCGCCATGTAGCACGTTGCGCCGGTCGGCCGGAGGGCCGCCGGGACCGGCCACATCCGCCACCCTCGACAGGATGGTACCCCCGGCGACTCCCGCTTGGTACATTCCGGGGCCTGACAATTCGCGACACGCGCGCCCGGAGGAGGGTCCAGCTCCCCAGGGCGTGGCCAGCACGACCCCGACCTCGCCTGCGAGGGAGGAGGCCCCATTCTCACCACCCCGCCCCGCCTCCGCCGCCTCTCCGGCCTGGTGGCCACCCTGCTCGCGGCCAGCGCCGCCCTGCCCGCGGGCGCGCAGGACCGACCGCTGCCCGACCTGGTGGCCACCATCTACCGCCTGGACCTGGACAACGGCGTGCTGCAGGTCGACGCCGCCGTCCGCAACCAGGGCACCTCCACCTACGGCGGCGGGGACGACGTGGTGGTGCAGAGCAGCGACGGCGTGAAGCGCTACTTGAAGCTGCCGGAGATCCCCGAGGGCCAGGAGTACCGCTTCAACCTGACCATCCGTGGCGCGGGCGCCTCGGTCGAGGTCGTGGTCGAGGCCGATCCCCGGGACAAGGTGACCGAGCTGTTCGAGGGCAACAACCGCGCCGAGCGGCGGACCAGCCGCCCCGCCGACCTGCTGGTGGCCGGGCTGCGGGTCGAGTCTCCGCCGACCGACCGGGAGCCGGCCCACCTGCTGGCCGAGCTGCGGGACCAGCTCCGCTCGGTGACCGGGGTCGAGCCGACGGCGGTCCAGGTGCGCGTCCGCGCCGCCCTGCGCGCGGTGGGCGGCCAGCCCGTCGAGTTCCTGGTGGACGAGCAGGTCGTGCCCGACTTCACCGGCATCCACCTGATGCCCGTGGACGTGCGGCTGCCGGCCGACGCCCGGACGCGGCTGGGCGGGGTGCGCACCGCCGACGTCGAGGTCGAGGTCTGCGTGAACCCCGACCTGCTGGTGGCCGAGCTGGGGGAGCAGTGCGCCGAGGGCGAGGGCTGCAACAACTGCGGCACCGTCACCATGAGCGACGTGGTGCTGCCCGAGGCCCCGCTGACCGAGGCCGAGCGTCGGGAGCGGGCCCGCCAGGAGGCCGCCGCGCGCGCCGAGGCCGAGGCCGAGCCGGCGCGGCTGCTGGTGGCGCAGCCCGAGGCGCCCCAAGCCGCACCCGAACCGGCAGTGCCCGAACCGGCAGCCGAGCGCGCCAAGGCCGAGGCCGCCGCCGCCGCCA
>JAKLKF010000235.1 GCA_023150805.1 Myxococcota bacterium
GGAAGTGAAGGTTCAAGTTCAGAGCGGAGCCGAAGCGTTGCGTCACCGTGACGGTGCCACCCCGGCCCCGGGGCTGCGGGTCCGGGCGTCGGCCTCGGCCAGCAGCTCGTGCAGGAGCCGGGCGCGGGCCTCTGCCGACGACTCGCGGTCCGGGCGGGCAGCCAGCGCCGGCGAAGACGGCGCCGGGGGTGCGGGCACCGGCGGGGTCGGCCCCACCTGGATGGGCACCGTCCCGACCGGCACCGACTCGAAGGCGCAGGCGATGAAGATCTCGTCTGTCGGCTCCTCGCTGACCGGCGCCACCTGGGTGATCCGCGACAGGCGGCTGCGCCGCTCGTCCATCCGGCGCAGCGCGGTCTGGGTCTCCTCGTCGGTCGCCCCGTGCATGGTGACGAAGGCACCCTGTCGCTTGCTGTCGCCCCGCAGGTCGAGGGCCACGTGGCCCTCCCGTACGGCCTGGACCCAGCGCTGGAAGCAGGCCACGTCGCCCGGGTCCAGCTCGGCCACGCGGCCGCGGTAGTGGACCAGCGTGCCCGGCGGCCCCTGGCCGGACTCCACGACGAGCCAGCCCAGGACGGTGTCGTCGGCGCCTGGCAGCTCCAGGCGGAACTCGACCTTCTCGCCCAGGCCCAGGGGCACGTTGACGTGGAAGCTGACCCGCTCCTCGGTCAACCCATCGGCGTGCCCGACGGCGACGCCCAGCTCGTTGCGGACGGAGATCATGAAGGTCGCAGCACCGGAGACGGGCACGGCGGCACCTCGCGGGGACGTCCTGATCGTACATCGTGCGTCGCCGCCACGGGCCACCGCTGCCGACCGGCCGCCAGCGGGCTACCGGGGAGGCGTGTCGAGCGCCCCGGGAACCGCACAGGACCTGCCCCACGTCGTCGTCGTCGGCGGTGGCTTCGGCGGCTTGGGCTTCACGCGCCGCCTGGCCCGCGCGCCCGTGCGCATCACGCTGGTCGATCGCCGCAACCACCACCTCTTCCAGCCCCTGTTGTACCAGGTGGCCGCGGCCGGACTCTCCCCCGGCGAGATCGCCGAGCCCATCCGCAGCATCGTCGCGGGCCAGGACAACGTGCAGGTCCGCCTGGACGAGGCCCTGTCGGTCGACCTTCCGGGCCGGACCCTGCACATGCGCGACGGAAGCCTGCGCTACGACCACCTGCTGCTGGCGGCGGGCGCGACCCACACCTGGTTCGGCCACGACGAGTGGGCGCCGCACGCACCTGGGCTGAAGACCCTCGACGACGCGCTGGAGATGCGGCAACAGATCCTGCTCGCCTATGAGCGGGCCGAGTGGGCGGACGACCCCGAAGAGCGGCGCCGGCTCTTGACCTTCGTCGTCGTGGGCGGCGGCCCGACGGGGGTGGAGCTGGCCGGCGCCCTCTCCGAGATCGCCCGCCACACCCTGTCCCGGGACTTCCGGCGGATCGACACGGCGATGACGCGGGTGGTGCTGGTCGAGGCCGGTCCCACCGTGCTCGGCGCCTACCCCGAGCGCCTGCGGGCCCACGCCCTGCGACAGCTCGCGGAGATCGGGGTCGAGGTGGTCACCGGCCGCCCGGTGGTCGGGGTCGACGCCGAGGGGGTGCTGCTCGGCGGCGAGGGCGGGACCGAGCGCATCGCCGCCCGCACGGTGCTCTGGGGGGCCGGGGTCGCCGGCGCGCCGCTGGGCGCCTCGCTGGGTGTACCGCTGGACCGGGCCGGGCGGGTCCTGGTCGAGCCCGACCTCTCCCTGCCCGGTCACCCCGAGGTCCAGGTCATCGGCGACCTCGCCTGCTTCGCCCACGACACCGCCGACGGGCGCCCGCTGCCCGGCGTGGCCCAGGTGGCGATGCAGATGGCCGTGCTCGCCGCCGACAACCTGCGGGCGCGCCTGGACGGACGGCCCACGGCGACCTTCCGATACCGGGACCTGGGCAGCATGGCGACCATCGGCCGCTCGCGGGCCATCGCCCTGATCGGCAGGGTGCAGATGCACGGCACCCTGGCCTGGATGATGTGGCTGACCGTGCACCTCGTGCAGCTCATCGGCTTCCGCAACCGGCTGGCCGTGCTCGTGCAGTGGGCCTGGAGCTACCTGACCTGGGAGCGCAGCAGCCGCCTCATTCGCGGGGAGGCGACGCCGCCGGGGCTCCAGGATCGGGGTGGTCCCGAGCTTCACGAGCACCTGCCCCGGTAGGGTCGGGCGCGGGTGACGGACCGGACGCCGCGAGGACCCGGTCGCGGAGCTGCCCGCAGCCGGCGTCGATGTCGATGCCGCGCCGCAGCCGCAGGGTCGCGGGCACCCCGTGGCGGGCGAGGATCTCGATGAAGGCCGCCGCGTCGGCCTGGGCGGTGGGCGCGCCGCCGTAGCCGGCGGTGGGGTTCAGGGGGATCAGGTTGACGTGGCAGCGCAGCCCACGCAGCAGGCGGCCCAGGCGGTGCGCCTCGTCCGGGGCGTCGTTCTGGCCGGCGATGAGGGCCCACTCGAAGGTCACCCGGCGGCCGGTGGCGGCCTGGTATGCGCGGCAGGCCTCCAGCACCTGCCCGATGGGCCAGCGGCGGTTCACGGGGAGCAGCGCGCCGCGGGCCTGGTCGGTGGCCGCGTGGAGGCTGATGGCCAGCGTGACCTGGAGCCCCTCGGCGGCGAATCGGCGGATGGCGGGCACCAGGCCCACGGTGCTGATGGTGACGTGGCGCTGCCCGATGCCGAGCTCCCCCACGATGCGGCGGACCGCGTCCACGGCGGCCTCGTAGTTGTGGAAGGGCTCGCCCATGCCCATCAGCACGACGTTGGAGAGGCGCTCTCCCCTGGCCTTGAGCTCGGCATGAAAGCGCCAGGCCTGCTCCAGGATCTCGGCCGCCGACAGGTGGCGGGTCAGGCCCATCTGCCCGGTGGCGCAGAAGACGCAGCCCATCGCGCAGCCGGCCTGGCTGCTGATGCAGGCCGTGCGGCGGCCGTCGTCGTAGGGCATCAGCACGGACTCGATCAGGGGGCCGTCGTGCAGGCGGTACAGCCGCTTGAGCGTGCCGTCGGCCGAGCGCTGCTCGGTGACCTGGGCCAGGGTGCCGATGGTGGCGTGCCGGGCGAGGTGCTGGCGCAGCGCGCGGGGCAGGTCGCTCATCTCGTCGACGGAGCGGGCGCCGCGCTCGTGGATCCAGGCGTGGAGCTGGCGGGCGCGGAAGGCCGGCTGGCCCCACTCCGCCAGGGTGCGGGCCATCTGTTCCGGCGAGAGCGCGAGCAGGTCGATCACGCCGTGCAGATAGCCGCCGGCGGGCGCACCCGGAAGGGAGGCGCGGGCGGGCGGGCGAACGGTCACGGAGTGTCCCAGCCGGCGCTATGCTGAAGGACCTGGAGGCCCCGTGCAGATCTTCCTCATCCTCGCGTCCGCCGCTCACGCCGCCACCTGGTACGCCGACGCCGATGGAGACGGCTACGGGGATCCCACCATGCACGTGGAGGACGCCACCGCCCCCGACGGCTACGTCGGCGACGCCAGCGACTGCGACGACGACAACGCCGCCAGCCACCCGGGCGGGACCGAGACCTGCGACGGCTCGGACAACGACTGCGCCGGGGGCATCGACGACGGCGAGGTCTGTCCCTGCGACGTCGAGGAGTACGGCGACCACGCCTACATGTTCTGCGAGACCCTGACGGCGGTGGCCGACGCCCAGGCCTTCTGCCAGGACTACGACTACAACCTGGCGACCCTCTCCAGCGCCGACGAAGACACCTGGGTCGACGGGCAGGCCGACGCCCGCTCCACCGAGAAGTGGTGGCTGGGTGGCAACGACAGCACGACCGAGGGCACCTGGGCCTGGGTCGACGGCAGCGACTGGGTCTACGAGAACTGGCACGCGGACGAGCCCAACGACTCCGGCGGGAACGAGGACTGCCTCCAGCACAACCGCTACACCGACGGCGTGTGGAACGACGAGCCCTGCACCTCGACCTTCCGCTTCGTCTGCGAGTCGGGCCTGGTGCGCACGCTCTACGTGGATGCCGACGGGGACGGCTACGGCGACCCGGCCAGCGCCACCCTGACCAGCAGCGACTCGTTCGACGGCTACTCGGACAATGCACTCGACTGCAACGACGGCGCCAGCGAGGTGAACCCCTCCCAGGCCGAGACCTGGTATGACGGGGTGGACGCCGACTGCGACGGGCAGAGCGACTACGACGCGGACGAGGACGGCTGGGACAGCGACCTCTACGGAGGGGAGGACTGCGACGACGGCGACGACACGGTGAATCCCGCGGCGGTGGACGAGTGGTATGACGGCGTCGACGCCGACTGCGACGGGGAGAGCGACTACGACGCCGACGGCGACGGGCAGGACAGCGACCTCTACGGGGGCCGGGACTGCGACGACGGCGACGAGGGGGTGTACGACGGCGCGACCGAGACCTGGTACGACGGGACGGACGCCGACTGCGACGGCGAGAGCGACTAGGACGCCGATGGCGATGGCTACGACAGCGACCTCTACGGGGGCCTGGACTGCGACGACACCGCCTCCCTCATCAACCCGGGGCGGGCCGAGACCTGGTATGACGGGGTCGACGCCGACTGCGACGGGGAGAGCGACTACGACGCCGATGGCGACGGCTGGGACAGCGCGCTCCACGGGGGCGAGGACTGCGACGACACCGACGCCACGGTGGGCCCCGGGGAAGCCGAGACCTGGTATGACGGGGTCGACGCCGACTGCGACGGGGAGAGCGACTACGACGCCGACGGCGATGGGCAGGACAGCGACCTCTACGGGGGCCTGGACTGCGACGACGCCGCCTCGCTGGTCAACCCCGGCCGCGGTGAGTCCTGGTACGACGGGGTCGACGCCGACTGCGACGGGGAGAGCGACTACGACGCCGATGGCGATGGCTTCGACAGCGACCTCTAAGGGGGCCTGGACTGCGACGACCTCGCCGCGGGTGTGAACCCCGAGGCCGCCGAGATCGAGGGCGACGGGATCGACCAGGACTGCAACGGCGTGGACAGCGGCGTCGACAGCGACGGCGACGGCCTGGACGACGACGTGGAGGTCGACGAGACCGGGACCGATCCGCTGGACGAGGACAGCGACGACGACGGCATGCTCGACGGCGAGGAGGTGGACGAC
>JAKLKF010000236.1 GCA_023150805.1 Myxococcota bacterium
TCCGACCCGGGCGGCCTCCGCCCCTGCGCATGGTCGGTTGGGGTGTCGCTCGACCAACGGGCTACAGGCTGCTAGGCGGCACCCTCTTCCTCTCCGGCTTCACCCTCTGGGGCGGAGAGGGGGACGAAGGCGGCTGCCTCGACGCCCGACAGGCGGACGCGCTGCGCCTGGAGGGGGTCGTGGTGACGGACTGCGCCGCCGACCGCTGCGGGGGCCTGGCGGGGCCGCAGGCGGGCAGCACGACGCTGGTGGACACGGTGCTCTCCGGGCACGTCTCCGCCAGCGAGGGGGGCTGCCTCTGCGCGCACGACCTGGCGCTGCAAGGCAGCGAGCTGTCGGCCTGCGTGGCGCTGCGGGGCGGCGGCGCCTGGGTCGACGCCCGGGTCGTGGCGGACGCAACGACGCTGCTCACCGAGAGCGTGGCCCTGGAGGGCGGCGGCGGCGCCTGGCTGGAGGGGGCGAGCTGGACCGGCGGCAGCATCCAAGGCAACGCCTCGACCCGCGGCGGTGGCGTCTACGGGGTGGAGGCGACGCTGTCGCAGGTGGCGCTGCGGGACAACGGCGCCGAGGAGGACGGTGGCGGGCTGGCCGGGCAGGACCTGGCCCTGGTCGAGGTCGAGCTGGGCGGCAACGCGGCGAGCCGCGGGGGAGGGGTGTTCCTGCTGGGCGGCCGCCTGACCGGCGAGGGGGTGCGCTTCGGCGGCACGTCGGGCGAGAACGAGCCGGACGACGTGGCCGGCGAGGGCTGGTCGCGGGCCGACGCGCCCACGACCTTCGCCTGCCAGGCGACGGGCTGCGAGTAGGCGCGCCGCGCCCCGGTTAGGGCTGCGCCCCCCGCCTGGAGGCCGCCATGACCACCCCCGCCCCCCGCATCGCCGTCGTGCCCGGAGACGGCATCGGCGCCGAGGTCCTGGAACAGGGCTGCCGCGTGTTGCAGGCCCTGGCGCCCGACCTGGTGCTGGAGAGCTTCGACTTCGGCGCCGATCGCTACCTGCGCGACGGCACCACCCTGCCCGACGAGACCCTGGAGCGGTGGCGCAGCGAGTACGCGGCCATCTACCTGGGCGCGCTCGGCGACCCGCGGGTGCCCAGCAACGTGCACGCCCGCGACATCCTGCTGGGGTCGCGCTTCAAGCTCGACCTGTTCATCAACCTGCGGCCGGTGCAGCTGCTGGACGCCCGGCGCTGCCCGCTCAAGGACCGTGGCCCCGAAGACGTCGACATGATCGTCTTCCGCGAGAACACCGAGGGCCTGTACACGGGCATCGGCGGCCAGTTCAAGCGGGGCACCCCCGACGAGGTGGCGATCGAGGCGGAGATGAACACCCGCAAGGGGGTCGAGCGCATCATCCGCGCCGCCTTCGAGTACGCCGTCGCCCACGGTCGCCGCGAGGTGCTGATGAGCGACAAGTCCAACGCCATGCGCCACGGCCACGACCTGTGGCAGCGGGTCTTCAAGGAGGTCGCCGCCGAGTACCCGGGGATCCGGACGCGGCACCTGTTCGTGGACGTCCTCGCCATGGAGATGGTGCGGGCGCCGCAGACGCTGGACGTGATCGTGACCAACAACCTCTTCGGCGACATCGTGACCGACCTGGGCGCGGTGCTCCAGGGGGGCCTGGGCCTGGCGGGTTCGGCCAACCTGCACCCCGGCCGGGTCAGCCTGTTCGAGCCCGTGCACGGCAGCGCCCCCGACATCGCCGGCAAGGGCATCGCCAACCCGATGGCCGCCATCCTGACGGCGGGCATGATGCTGTCCTTCCTGGGCCGGCCCGCGCTGGAGGCGCGCATCCGCGGCGCCGTGCGCGCCTGCCTGGAGGCCGACCTGGTGACGCCCGAGCTGGGCGGCCGGCTCAGCACGGCCCAGGCCGGGCAGGCCGTGCTGGAGCGGCTGGAGTAGCCCCGGGCGGGCCAGCCCCGCCCCCTCGCGGGTATCCTGCGCCCGTGGTCCTCCTCCTGCTGCTGCTCGCCTGCGAGGCGCCGGTGCTGCCGGTGCGGGAGACGCTCGCGGCGCGGGTGCCCTGGACCCGGGTGGTCGCGGTCGAGCTGGCGCCCGTGCAGGTGGCGGAGGGCGTGGCGCGGCCCGACGAGACGGCGGCGCTGCTGACCGCGCTGCTGGAGCGGCGGCTGGCGGACCTGGAGGGGGTGCTGCCGGAGGTGGCAGGGGTCGAGCCGCGGCCGGGGCTGGCAGGGACGGTGGCGCCGGCGGCGCGGTGGCGGTTGCAGGTCCAGGTGGACGGCCGGGGCGACGAGCTGTCCGTGCGCCTGTCGCTGTGCGAGGGCCCGTCCTGCGACGGGCACGAGGTGACCGGCAGCCGGCTGCAGCCCACCGCGCTGGCCGCGCAGGTCGCCACGTGGGTCGGCGAGAGCCTCGACCGGGAGCCCCTCTCCGATCCCTCGGCCTGGGCCGCGCCCGAGAGCGCCGACGACTACGCCGTGCTCATCTCCGGGCGGGCGGCCGGCGTGGTCTACGGCCTGCGCCCGCCTCCGGCCCTGGAAGACCTGGGCCACAACCAGCGGGATCCGCTGGCGCGCGCCACCTTCCTCGACCCGGCGATGCCGACGGCCTGGTACCTGCGGGCGCGCTCGCCGCTGTCGGGCTCGCTCGCGGCGCGCCGACTGATGGCGGACCGGGCGGCCGCGCTGGACCCCTCCGACCCGGTGCTGCTGGCCGACGCGGCGGCCCTGGCGCTGGCGGCGGGCGAGGCGGCGGCAGCCCTGCGGGGCTTCGAGGCGGTGCGCGGCGCGGCGCCCGACGACCTGCGCTTCGCCCTGCCGCTGGCCGAGGCGGGCCTGGCTGCGGGCGCACCCGAGGTGACGCGGCGGCAGGTCGACCGGCTTCGCAGCGTCGACGCGGCGCGGGCCGATCGGCTGTCCCTGGAGGTGCGGCTGGCCGAGGCGACCGGCAGCCTGCGCCCCGACGAGCTGGAGCGGCTGCTGCTGGCCTGGCAGGTGGCGGCGCCCCAGGACCCAGAGCCGGTGCAACGGCGCGTGGACCTGCGCGTGGCCCAGCAGGATCTCGCGGGCGCGCTGGCCCTCATCCCCGAGCTGCGCCTCCGGGCACCCGGCGCCGGTACCCAGGCGCAGGAGCTGGCGCTGGCGGCGGCGGTCGGCGCGTGGGAGCAGGCGGGCGCGGCGGCCACCGGCCTGGGTGATCCCCGGCTGGCGGCCGACATGCAGGCGCTGGCGCGGCGGGCCGACCCGGCGGCGGCGGCGGCCCTGATCGAGGGGGCGCCCGAGCCCCCGCGCAGGCTGGCGCGCGCGCGGTTGCTGCTCGACGCCGGCGCGCCCGAGCAGGCCCTGGTCGAGGCGCTGGCGGTCCAGGCGCAGGCGCCCTGGGACCCCGACGCGCTGGCCGCCTGCGTGGCGAGCTGGCGGGCGCGGGGACACGAGCCCGAGGCGCTGGCCTGCGCCCGGGACCTGGCGCGGGTCGACCCGCTCCACCCCCTCGCGCTGCTGCCGCGCCGGGTGGGGCCATGATCCCCCTGCTGCTCGTCCCGGGGGCCCTGGCCGCGGACCCGGTCCAGGAGCTGCTGGCGCCCTCGCCCGCCGACCTGGACCGCGCGCGCGCACGTGCCGACCAGCTCCTCTCCCAGGCCGAGGCGGTCGGCCTGGCCACCGCCCGGGCGCAGAACGCCTGGCAGGCGCTGGGCGCGGCGCCGGACTGCTCGCCCCACAGCGCGAGCCTGGCCCTGCGCGCCGAGCTGCTCGGCGTGGCGTGGTGGACCCGCCTGCAGTCGGCCCGGGCCGAGCTGGGACGGATCCGGCGGGCCCAGGCGGCCGCGACGCTCCAGCCCCTGCTGGTCGCGGCCGACGACCAGGCGCTGGTGGACCTGGCTGCGCGCGCCGACCGCTCGGCCGTGCAGTACCTGGTCGCCGCCAGGCTGCAGGCCGAGCGGCTGCAGCCTTGGGCCGAGGGCTGCCCCGGCGCCTTGGAGGCGGCGGCCGGCCTGCCACCGACCGCCCCGGTCGCCCGCGACGAAGCCGCGCTGGGCACCGCCGTCCTGCTGCGCACGGGCGGCGTGCTCTGCCCCGATCCCGGCGGGGCCGACGCGCCGGTCGCCGTGCCCTGGGACGGCGAGGTGGTCGTGCTGGGCACCCCCTCGGCCTGCTGGTCGGCCGGGGACTGCGCCTGCGCGCCCGCGCCCCTGCTGCCGGGCGCCGTCCTGGGGCCGCCGTGAGGTCCCGCCGCCTCGTCCGCGCGCTGCAGGTGCTCGGCCTGCTGCTGGTGCTGCTGCTCGCCGGCCTGGCCGGGGCCCGCGCCTGGTTCGACGCGCGGGTGGTGCCCGAGCTGGACGCGCGCATCGAGGGGCTGCGCAGCTTCCGGCCGCTCACCACCTGCCGGGTGCAGGACAAGGACGGCGCCCTCATCGACGAGTTCTACGTCGAGCGGCGGATCTGGCTGCCTTGGGAGGAGATGGCGCCGGTGGCCTGGCAGGCCGTGATCGCCGCCGAGGACCGGCGCTTCTTCGAGCACCCGGGCGTCGACCTGTGGGGCATTGCGCGGGCGATGGTCGTCAACGTCCTGGCCGGCGACATCCGCGAGGGCGGATCGACCATCACCCAGCAGGTGGTCAAGAACCTGGTGGTCGGCAACGAGCGCTCCTACGAGCGCAAGCTGATCGAGGCCCTGCTGGCCTGGCGCCTGGAGAAGCAGCTCGGCAAGGACGAGATCCTCGAGCTGTACGTCAACCTGGTCTACCTGGGCGCGGGCAACTACGGCCTGGAGGCGGCGGCCCAGGACTACTTCGGCCTGTCGGCCCAGGAGCTGGACGCCGGCCAGGCGGCGCTGCTGGCCGGGCTCATCCCCGCACCCAGCCGCTACTCGCCCCGGCGGGACCCGGCGGCGGCGCGGGTGCGCCGGGGCCTGGTGCTCCAGGCCATGGTCGAGGAAGGCTACATCACGGCCGAGCAGGCCCGCAGCTTCGGGGAGGGCCCGGTGGATACCCCGCGGCGGGC
>JAKLKF010000237.1 GCA_023150805.1 Myxococcota bacterium
CGTAGAGGTCGCTGTCCTGGCCGTCGCCGTCGGCGTCGTAGTCGCTGCCGCCGGAGCAGTCGCCGTCGGTGCCGTCGTACCAGGTCTCGGCCCGGCCGGGGTTGACCAGGCTCAGGCTGTCGTCGCAGTCGTCGCCGCCGTACAGGTCGCTGTCGTAGCCGTCGCCGTCGGCGTCGTAGTCGCTCTCGCCGTCGCAGTCGCTGTCGACGCCGTCGTACCAGGTGTCCGACGCGCCGGGGTACACCCCGTCGTCGCTGTCGAGACAGTCCTCTCCGCCGTACAGGTCCGAGTCGAAGCCGTCGCCGTCGGCGTCGTAGTCGCTGGCCCCGTCGCAGTCGCTGTCGACCCCGTCGTACCAGGTGTCCGACGCGCCCGCGTAGACGCCGTCGTCGCTGTCCAGGCAGTCGTCGCCGCCGTACTCGTCGCTGTCGTGGCCGTCGCCGTCGGCGTCGTAGTCGCTCTCGCCGTCGCAGTCGCTGTCGGTGCCGTCGTACCAGGTCTCGGGCCGGCCGGGGTTCACCAGGCTCAGGCTGTCGTCGCAGTCGTCGCCGCCGTAGTCGTCGCTGTCGTAGCCGTCGCCGTCGGCGTCGTAGTCGCTCTCGCCGTCGCAGTCGGCGTCGACCCCGTCGTACCAGGTCTCGCCCTCGCCGGGGTTGATCCCACCGTCGCCGTCGTCGCAGTCCTCTCCGCCGTACAGATCGCTGTCGTAGCCGTCGCCGTCGGCGTCGAAGTCGCTCTCGCCGTCGCAGTCGGCGTCGACGCCGTCATACCAGGTCTCGCTCTCGCCGGGGTTGACGTCCCCGTCGCCGTCGTCGCAGTCCTCGCCGCCGTACAGATCGCTGTCGTAGCCGTCGCCGTCGGCGTCGAAGTCGCTCTGCTCGTCGCAGTCGCTGTCGACGCCGTCGTACCACGTGTCGCTGGCGCCGGTATAGGTGGTGGCGTCGGCGTCGTCGCAGTCCTCGCCGCCGTACAGGTCGCTGTCCTGGCCGTCGCCGTCGGCGTCGTAGTCGCTCTCCCCGTCGCAGTCGCCGTCGATGCCGTCGTACCAGGTCTCGGCGACCGAGGGGTTGACGTCGTACACAGCGTCGTCGCAGTCGAGCGCGTTGTCGACGTAGCCGTCGAAGTCGTCGCTGCTGGTGATGGTGGTGCTGGAAGGGTCACCGTAGCCGTCGCCGTCGGCGTCGACGTACAGGGTGCGCACCGTCCCCGACTCGCAGACGAAGCGGAAGGCCGAGCTGCACGGCTCGTCGTTCCAGAAGGTGTCGCCGTAGCGGTTCTGCTGGAGACAGTCCTCGCCGGACCCGACGTCGTTGGGCTCGCCGGTGTACCACTTGTCGTAGACCCAGTCGCTGCCGTCGACCCAGGCCCAGGTGCCCTCGACCTCGGAGTCGTTGCCACCCAGCCACCACTTCTCGGTGGAGCGCAGGTCGCACTGGTTGTCCAGCCAGGAGTTCTCGGCGGCGCTGGACAGGGTGGCCAGGTTGTAGCCGTAGTCCTGGCAGAAGGCCTGGGCGTCGGCGACCGCGGTCAGGGTCTCGCACAGCATGTAGGCGTGGTCGCCGTACTGCTCCACGTCGCAGGGGCAGACGTCGTCGTCGTCGACACCGCCGTCGCAGTCGTTGTCGGAGCCGTCGCAGGTCTCGGTGCCGCCGGGGAAGCTGGACGCGCTGTCGTCGTCGCAGTCGCTGGCGTCGGCGACGTAGCCGTCAGGGGCCGTGGCGGCTTCGACGTGCAGGTCGGGGTCGCCGAAGCCGTCGCCGTCGGCGTCGAGGTACCAGGTGGCGGCGTGGGCGGACGTGGCGAGGATGAACCAGGCGAGCATGGGGCCTCCGAGCCCTCCAGCCTACCCGGACAGGACGACAGAGGGGCCGGCCTCTTGGCCGACCCCTCCCAAGATGCCCACGATCAGGCCGGGACCGGCGTCCCCGAGGTCGGCGGCGCGCTGGCTGGGCGCTCGACGACGCGGCGCACTGGCACGCTGCTGACCAGCGCGATGCAGTCCTCGGCCTTCTCGAGCTTGAACTCGGTCGAGGCGGCGTCGATCTCGACGTAGCGCCCGATGACCTCGAGGATCTCGTTCTTCATCGTCTCGAGCTGGGCCGGCGTCAGGTCCACCTGGTCGTGGATGAGCAGGAACTTGAGGCGCTGCTTGGCCTCGTCCTTGCTGCGGCCGGCGTTGCGCCCGCCGAAGAAGCGGTTGAACAGGTCCTTCATCGGGCCACCTCCCGCGCCGGGCTCAGGCCCATCCAGCGCTTGACGGTCGTCCAGAAGCTGTCCTGGACGGTGAGATCGAGCATCGGCACGTCGGCCTCGCCGGCCAGGGTGCGGCCGATGCGGCGGTAGGCTTCGCCCACCAGGCTCTCCTCGTCGAAGGCGACGGGCAGGCCGCGGTTGGCGCTGACGATGATGTCCTCGTGGTCCGGCACCACGCCCAGCAGCGGGATGGCCAGGATCTCCAGGATGTCGTCCTTGTTCATCATGTCGCCGGCCTGGACCATCTTGGCCCGGAAGCGGTTGATGATGAGCTGGGGCTCGGGCAGCTCGGCGGCCTCGACCATGCCGATGATGCGGTCGGCGTCGCGGATGGCGCTGACCTCGGGCGTGGTGACGATGATGGCCCGGTCCGCGCCGGCGATGGCGTTCTTGAAGCCCTGCTCGATGCCGGCGGGGCAGTCGACCAGCACGTAGTCGTGCGTCTCCTTGAGCTTGGCGATGAGGTCGCGCATCTGCTCGGGGGTGACGGCGTTCTTGTCCCGGGTCTGGGCGGCGGGCAGCAGGCAGAGGTTCTCCAGCCGCTTGTCCTTGATGAGCGCCTGCTTCAGCCGGCACTCGCCCTCGATGACGTGGACGAGATCGTAGACGATCCGGTTCTCCAGGCCCAGGATGACGTCCAGGTTGCGCAGGCCGATGTCGGCGTCGACCACGGCGACGCTCTTGCCCTGCTGGGCCAGCGCGACGCCGAGGTTGGCCGTCGTCGTGGTCTTTCCGACGCCGCCCTTGCCCGAGGTGATGACGATGCACTCGCTCATGGATCACTCCGTGTGGTCGAGCACGGTCGGGGGCTCGACCGGCTCGACGGGGGGTGCCGCGGGCTGCGGCGGGTGGACGACGAGGGAGGGCGGGCCCGGGAGCCGCCCGGCGTAGTCCTCGATCAGGATGTCTTCGCCCTTGACCCAGGCGATCTCCGGCCGGAAGGGCCGGGGGCCGCGGCCGCCGTCCTCGCGGGAGCCCTCGCGCGGGAAGGCGATGCGGGTGGCGATGCGGAGCTGGGTGGGGCGCAGGTCGAAGGCGACGATGACGGCGCGCTCGTCGCCGTGCACGCCGGCGTGGGCCAGGCCGCGCAGGCTGCCGAGCACCAGGATGTTGCCGCCGGCCTCGACGGTGGCGCCGGGGTTGACGTCGCCCCAGACCAGCACGTCGCCGGGGAAGGCGATGCGCTGGCCGCCGCGCAGCGTGCGGTGCACCGGCAGCAGGCGGCGCCCGCCCTGGAAGCTGACGGGCGTCGGCTCGACCAGCAGCGAGGGCGGGACCTCGAAGACCACCTCGGAGGGGTCCTCGACGGCGGCGGCGGTGGGGTCGACCCGCAGGGCGGTCTCGGCGTCCTCGGCGGCGGCCGGGCGGGACAGCTCGGTCTGGCGGGTCACCTCGCCGGCGTCGCTGCCGGTCCCCTCGTCGGCGTCGCCCACCTGGTCGAGGACGACGACGTCGACGTGGCCGGCGGGGCGGGTCGGATCCTCCTCCTCGCCGACACGGGCCAGCTCGTCGGCGGTCCAGTCGCCCGAGGGATCGCGCACGAAGACCTGCAGCTTGAGCTCGCGGGCGACGTAGCGGTGCAGGGCGCGCTCGCTGCTGTACAGGCCGGTGACGCTGAGGCTGAACTCGTCGCGCAGCAGGTGGACGAGGCGCCGGACGTCGAAGAGCTCCAGGTCGCGGTCCCCCAGGTCCAGGCGGGCCGTGCCGTGCCGCCAGCGGTCGGGCGTCTGGCCCAGCACCCGCACGATCTCGTCCCGCAGGCGCTCCCAGGGCAGGGCCGCGTCCAGCGAGAGGATCACGCTGGTGCCGTCGTGGCCCCGCACGGGGCGCACGCTGACGGCGGGGATCCCTCCGGAGGGAGAGGACGCGGGCTGTGGCATGGGGACGCGGGGGGGAGGAGGAGGGGGGGACGGGGTGGCGGGAAGCGGAGGGAGGGAGGAGGCCCGGGCGCGGGGAGCGTGCGCCGCGGGTGGCAGGGGGCGGCGGGCGGAAGCACATCGCCGCCCGCCGCCGCAGCCAGGGATGTCAGGCGCCTGGGGTGTGGCGCCAGCGAGGCTGGGGGAGCCCCGCGACACGATTGGAACCCGGGAGTCTTGATACGTCAAGAGTGGGGCGCGGTTTTTTTCGAGCGGGGCGGGGCCCCCGCGAGATCCGGCTCAGCGCCGGGGCAGCAGCGGGTCGAGGGCGCCGCGAGCGTCGAGCGCGCGCAGGTCGTCGTAGCCGCCGACGTGCTGGCCCCCGATCCAGATCTGGGGCACCGTCCGCCGCCCGCTGACCCGGGCCAGCTCGATCCGGGCGTCGTCGTCGCCGGTCAGGTCGACCTCGGCGATGTCGGCGTCGGCGACGCGCTTGACCTCGCGCAGGAAGCGTCCGGCGGCCACGCAGTAGGGGCAGCGCTCGGTCTTGTAGAGGACGACGGGCCGGTCGGCCGCGGGGATCGGTCGGGTCACGGGCGCTCCGGGGACGAAGGGCGACTAACCGCGCGGATGCGCGTGCCTACCGCTTCAACCGGGCCTCGAGCGCGGCCAGCTTCTCGCGCAGGGCGTCGAGCTCGCCGGCGGCGGGCTCGGCGGGCCGGGCGCGGTAGGGGCTCGTTCCCTCGGCGGCCAAGGAAGGAGCGCCGTCGTCGACGTCGTCGGGCTCGTCCTCGGGGGGCGGGGGGGCGGCCGGGGCGCCGG
>JAKLKF010000238.1 GCA_023150805.1 Myxococcota bacterium
AGTACGACAAGACCGAGTCGTGGGAGGCCGAGCTGTGGCTGGACGCCGACGGCCGCGTCGTCCAGGCCCAGGTGGAAGGACCCCCCTGCCGGTAGATCTCCACCACCTGCGCCTCGGTGAAGGCCCGCTCCACCTGGGTGACGCTGGCCTGGAAGCCGTGGGTGACGACGGGGGGCATGTCCCGTGGCATACCCCTTGCACTCTCTCTCTCTCTCGATCCGATACTGTCGGGGCAGGCCTGGACCCGTCGGTCCGGGCGGGTCAACCCCCCTCGCTGCGAGGTTCCCATGGCGGGACGGTACCTGCGCCTCCTTGACGCCTACAGCCCCAAGCCCAACGAAGTGCAGGAGTCGGACAAGGTCGTGGACCTGGGCGGCTTCAAGGAGGTGGCCTTCGACTGCCGGGTGCTGAAGCCAGGCGCCGGCAACATCCTCATCGAGCACGCCGCGGTGAACGAAGAAGGCGCCTTTCGGCCGCTGAGCACGGCCACGTGGGATCTCTCCCAAGGCGGCAGCTTCGTCTACATCACGCAGTTCCTGCGCTTCGTGCGGTGGCGGACCGACGCCAACGTCGCCAGCGCCCCGGTCGTGCTCATCGACCTGGTGGCCAAGGAGTAGCGCCGTGGGCGCGGCCTGCGGGCACCGGGGCGCAGGCACCGCCTGCGGGAACCACGGCGCAGGATGTGCCTGCGGTGGTGGGCGCGTTGCCGGCGGATGCGGCTGTTCGGGTCCATCCCCCTCGCGGGGGAGTCCGGTCCGTCGTCCCGGGCCTCTGCGCGGGCTGGCAGGCGCGCAGGAGCTGCCGGGTCCACGCGCGATGGGCGCAGACTGCGGGGTGGGGCTGCCCGTCGACCTGGGGCTGCTCCTGCCCCGGGACAACCTGGCCCGGAGTCACAGCGGACGCGCGCCTGTGCGCCTGCGACCGGCGCGGGCCCCCACCGCCCTGTCCGCCCTGGCAGGCAGGGGTGTCGTCGACGATGGCGACATCTGCCGCGAGCTCACCGCCTGGCGGAGGGCCGGTCGACCCACCTTGTTGTCCGGCCTGCGTCCGGCGGAGCCAGGCCGCGGCGGGGGGGAGCTGGAGACCCTGGATCCCACCATCCTGGAGTCGTCCTTTCCCGGCACCGACCTGCTCGCGCGAGAGGTCGTCACCTACCGCGCCGTGGAGTTCTCCGTGCCCAGGGCGTGGTACCTGCGCTGGCTGGCGGAGTACGCCGGGCTGGAGGGCAGCAACGCGGGCGGCGTGCTGGTCAGCAGCGTGAGCGACTGCCTGGCCGGGGTCTGGCCCGAGCTGACCGCAGCCGCCCGCGCGCATCGTGGCCTGGGCAAAGACAACATCGACGGGATGCTGGGGTGTTACGCGCTCTCCAGCGTGGCCGATCGCTCCTTCTTCTGGCGCGAGGGCGACGGCAGCCACCGCGCGGCGTGGCGCACCATGGTCCGCATGATCGTGGCCTACGCCGACGGCATCGAGGACGAGTTCCAGCCGCGAGGTGGCAACGCGGTGGAGCCGGAGCGCTGCGAGGGCTTCGGGGACTTCGCCCGCAGCCTGTTCCAGAACCGCCTGACCAGCGACAGCCAGGGCACGCGCTGTCGGCTGACCGTGCACTTCGACGCCACCGACGCGCGCTTCGAGCGCAGCCACGACGTCGCCTGTGGCACGCGCACGCGGGAGTGTGGGCGGTGGGCGAAGCGAGAGGGGGATGGGGGGGAGGAGGGACGGCCCTTTGACTACGACTGGGACGATTGGGACGACGGATGGGACGAGGCGTCGAGGACATACCTCGCGGAGACAGGACTCAGCACCCCTGAGAAGCCAGCCAGCTACAACGGCTATTCTCCGAGCACCGACAGCTTCCAGATCGTGACCCACCCGACCTACCTGGCCTGGTCGGGCTTCCTGGCGGACCGCATCCTCCACCGCGCGCGCATCGCCTGGGACTACTACCAGTTCACCGGGGATCGCGAATACCAGGTGCACGCGGTCCGCCTGGGTCGGTACGCGCTCTCGGTGCTGACCTGGCTCCCCCGCCTGTTCATCCACGAGATCGGGCACATCTACATGGGCCAGGGCGGCCACTGCCAGTTCGGGTGCTGCTTCGAGATCGCCGCGCGGGCCTGGTACTGCCACGTGGTGGGGCGCCTGGGCCTGCCCCTGGCGAAGGTGACCAGCCGGACCAGCGCCGCCGACTTCTCGTCGGGGGTGTTCGAGGGCGTCGACGACACCGGCCCACGCGAACTGGAAGGAACGACCACGCCGTTCGCGGCGCTCGCCCACGAGTTCGGTGGCGGATGGGAGATCCTGGCGAACAGCAACGGCGGGGGCGCATGCGACAGCGAAGTCTACGGCTGGTGGACAGAGGAGGGGGTCTTCGAGTACGGGCCCTTCGCCGGCTTCACGCCGGATCCAGAGGACCCCAGCGATGGCATGTTGTGCTGGACCTGCGAGGTGGAAACGGCCGGTCGCGCGGGGGGGAACAGCTCGTTCTGCCTGCGCCGCGCCTGGCAGACATATGTCGGGTCGGTCTACGACCCGCGCACCGGCGCCATCACGGTGGCCTACGACACGGACGAGTGGACCCTGGAGAAGCGATGCGTAGCGAAGACCAGCGAGCAGCAGGAAGCCTACCTGGCGTTGAACCTCTGGTGTGCGGGACGATGATGAACCTCCTGCGACGAGCAGTCCGAAGCGGCATGGTCCACTCCGCATGTGCCTTGCCATTGGCGCTGCAGGCTATCGCAGGACTCGGGTGCACGGACAAGGTGGGCGACGACGACACCGGGGAGGAGCTTGTCTGTCCGAATCTCAACTATTCATCATGCTCGGAGGTTGGGCTCCCGAACAATGATCTTGCCGCCCTGTGTGATGCTTGCGGGGATCTGTGGGTGTGCTATGTACATGACGAAATTGCACGAGTCACACGGGTTGGCATCCCCTGCGACTGCATCAACGATGAGGGCTATGTGGAGTACGTCAAGGACACCGAATGCGACCCGTGGTCCGACACGGCGGACTGAAGGTGGCCTGCCCCCCAACCTGGTCCGGTACGGAGGACGCCCCGGTTACCGGCGCCATCCCAGCCGCCATGACACAGCCGAATGGACCCTGGAGAAGCGATGCGTAGCGATAATCAGCGAGCAGCAGGAAGCCTACCTGGCGTTGAACCCATGGTGCGCGGGAAGGTCGTAAGGATGAGCGGGCCCGTTGCGGCGAGCTGCAGTCCGCTCACTCGCCAAACCAGACCTATGCCCCTCCTGTTGTTCCTGATGGGCGCCTGCGCGGACAAGTCCCACACCGACGACTCGGGACGTGGCCCTGACTGCCCGAATCTCACCTATTCGACCTGCGAGGATGTAGGGCTCCCAAGCGAAGATTTCGCCGCATTCTGCGATGAGTGTGGTGATCTATGGGTCTGCCATGTACATGACAACAACGAACGTGTGGCGCTGGTGGGAATCCCATGCGAGTGCATCAATGGCAAGGGTTACGTAGAGTACGTGAAGGACACCGAGTGCGATCCCACCGGCATGACAGCGGACTGAAGGTGGCCTGCCCCCCAACCTGGTCCGGTACCGAGGACGCCCCGGTTACCGGCGCCATCCCAGCCGCCATGACACAGGCGAGTGGAGCCTGGAGAAGCGATGCGTAGCGAAGACCAGCGAGCAGCAGGAAGCCTACCTGGCGTTGAACCTCTGGTGTGCGGGACGATGATGAACCTCCTGCGACGAGCAGTCCGAAGCGGCATGGTCCACGCCGCATGTGCCTTGCCATTGGCGCTGCAGGCTATCGCAGGACTCGGGTGCACGGACAAGGTGGGCGACGACGACACCGGGGAGGAGCTTGTCTGTCCGAATCTCAACTATTCATCATGCTCGGAGGTTGGGCTCCCGAACAATGATCTTGCCGCCCTGTGTGATGCTTGCGGGGATCTGTGGGTGTGCTATGTACATGACGAAATTGCACGAGTCACACGGGTTGGCATCCCCTGCGACTGCATCAACGATGAGGGCTATGTGGAGTACGTCAAGGACACCGAATGCGACCCGTGGTCCGACACGGCGGACTGAAGGTGGCCTGCCCCCCAACCTGGTCCGGTACGGAGGACGCCCCGGTTACCGGCGCCATCCCAGCCGCCATGACACAGCCGAATGGACCCTGGAGAAGCGATGCGTAGCGATAATCAGCGAGCAGCAGGAAGCCTACCTGGCGTTGAACCCATGGTGCGCGGGAAGGTCGTAAGGATGAGCGGGCCCGTTGCGGCGAGCTGCAGTCCGCTCACTCGCCAAACCAGACCTATGCCCCTCCTGTTGTTCCTGATGGGCGCCTGCGCGGACAAGTCCCACACCGACGACTCGGGACGTGGCCCTGACTGCCCGAATCTCACCTATTCGACCTGCGAGGATGTAGGGCTCCCAAGCGAAGATTTCGCCGCATTCTGCGATGAGTGTGGTGATCTATGGGTCTGCCATGTACATGACAACAACGAACGTGTGGCGCTGGTGGGAATCCCATGCGAGTGCATCAATGGCAAGGGTTACGTAGAGTACGTGAAGGACACCGAGTGCGATCCCACCGGCATGACAGCGGACTGAAGGTGGCCTGCCCCCCAACCTGGTCCGGTACCGAGGACGCCCCGGTTACCGGCGCCATCCCAGCCGCCATGACACAGGCGAGTGGAGCCTGGAGAAGCGATGCGTAGCGAAGACCAGCGAGCAGCAGGAAGCCTACCTGGCGTTGAACCTCTGGTGTGCGGGAC
>JAKLKF010000239.1 GCA_023150805.1 Myxococcota bacterium
GGAAGATCAACTTCTTCCGGGCGCTGGTGACCAGTTTCGCAGAGCAGGCCGGTAACCAACGAGACCGGCTGGTCCATGGTGTGGACCTTCACTGGTACCACCGACAACGGGAGGCCCCAGGAAGCGTGGTCGGGCCGCAGCACGTCTCGCGGTTGAGCTGGGAGCTCGAGCAGATGTACGCAGCGCTGGCCCAGGCTGGTCTGGACATCGACGTCACGATGTTCGAGACGGGGATCAGCGTGCTGAAGTACGGTGCCGAGGAAGTCTTTGACGCCTACCCCGCCGGCATGTCGGCCCGTGGGGACATTCCCGCGCTGCAGCTCTACCAGGCGCAGGAGTTGATCCGGCGCCAAGCTGGTGCGGCCGCTGGAGGCGCTACGGTGGCGGGCTGGCATACGTGGAGAGCGGATCTGCCATCATCGGAAGAGCCGGGCCTTCCCAAGTGGTATGGCCTTGGTCTGCGCAAAGACAAGGATGGAACGGGGTTCGAAGCGGCACACCCACGCTTGAGTTGGCTGGCATACCAGCGCTACCAATCCATCCTGCGGAGCTGGGCTGGCGCAAGGCTGATCCTGCCAACCGAGGAGTTCCGACCCGTGTTGCGGTACGAGGCGGGCGGCATCCCTTTTCCCACAGGAACTCCCAGCTTCCTGGATGGCGTGGTCATCGAGTTCCGGCGCGTGCGGCTGCCCGGTCTGGCCACCAGCCCGTACGTCTGGCTGGTGCTGCTGGACAAGTGGCGCGACACTTCCACTGTCACAATTCGGTGCGTACCCACCGGCGGCGCATCACTGGTGGTGCACAGGCTGGGGCTCCTCCCCCTGAGCTATCGCTGGGACGAGGCCCCCGCCGAAGGGACACTGCCAGTCGTGACCCACGCCATCTACCGAGACGCCCGAGAGGTCACCATCCCTGCGGCGGGACAGACCTGGCGATTGGACATCGACTCCGACCCATTCCTTCTCGTCGCCGATGGAGGCCTGACATGGAGCCACGTCTCGTAGGGTTGGCTTCGGTGCTGCTCTTGGGTGGTTGTTGGAAGTACCTGGAGCAAGGTGTGTATGACTCCGTAGATGGCGACCATCTGCCGGAGGAGTATGGGCTCTACAACCAGAGACCATTCTTCCTGCTGGAAGAGGTTCCGACGTGGTTTCGCGTTGCGGTCCTTCACAGCACCAAAGATCAGGTGGGGCTCGCGTTTCTACAGTATCGCTACGACTACTACTCCTACAAGGAATGGTTCGACTATCGGAGGCTGGATGAGGAAGGTGAGCCACCGAACTTCGTCCTTTGCGAGCGTCGACAGGAGCAGTTCGTCTGCAAGGCTCAGCAAGACGGCCAGGCGATCCTTGGGCGAGTGAACGACTACGATGACTTCACCCTTTTCGGAAGCGGGTCTGAGTCACCTGAGGGAACGGTGATCAACGGCTTGATGATCTCCTTCACCTATGAGTTCCAGCGCCTGGAGAACATCTCTGGTGGACAGGACATCTGGGGCGACGAGATCTTCACCCAGAAGGACCTGGAACAACTCCAACAGGACTTCGACGACTGGATGGAGCGATGACCCTCGACCGAAGGCCAGGGTGCCTCGTCCTGACCTTGGGTCTGCTGCCGGTGGGTTGCGCGGGAGGCAAGGACCACGTCAACCCGAGGGTCGGTCGCTTCGAGTTTCACGATGCATCGCATCCGCCCTCTGAGTTCCAGTTCCCGGAACTCCTCGATGCACACATGACCGCCGAGGCTTGTCTGGAGAGCGTTACATTCTACGAGGGCTACCAGTACTTTGACACCCACGATCCCGTCCCTCTCGGTCTTGGTTTCGACATTACCGAGACGTCCATCGACTCCTCGGGTCGCGGCGCGTTCTCCCTGAGCCTCGATACCGACCGGGCACCCGTTCGTCTGGACTGCATGACCAACGCCTCGGCCGACTTCTTCTGCTGGAGCGAAGAGCGAAACGCCGACATCTATCGCATGGCAAATCCATACGCCGTACCTACCGACAACCTCACCGACCGCCCCCGCCCCGATGCCCGCCGGCCCGCTCTGGCCCCCGTCAGCCAGCCGCCCCGCTCGTACTACTGGCACTACATCTACGGCTGGATCCTCGACCCCGACGACCGCGAAGTCCTGTTTGGT
Source organism: Myxococcota bacterium (assembly GCA_023150805.1). Classification (GTDB taxonomy): domain Bacteria; phylum Myxococcota_A; class UBA796; order UBA796; family UBA2385; genus UBA2385. Next base: position 2,143 of record JAKLKF010000239.1, read on the forward strand.
GTCCTGCTGACCGCCACCAACCACGAGGGCTACTGGCCCTGCCCCGACCGGACCATGTGGACGGCCGAGTGGGTCGGAGAGGCGGAGTAGGGCTCCCCTGCCCCGGGCCCGGCACCTTCGCCCCTCACCCCCCTGCGACCGCTCACCCGGCCTCGACCACCGTGGCGATATGCCCGAGCACCCGCCCATGGATGCGGTGGATGATCGCGTCTGTCCACAGCCCCCAGTAGCCCTCGGGCCCCATCTCCACCGTGTACCAGGTCCGCCCGATCAGCCGCGTGCCTCCCCCGGGCAAGGCCACCAGCTCGAACTCGCCGCGGTGGCTGGTCAGGAAGCCCTCCAGGTGCGGGGCGTCGATGGACTCCCAGGGGGAGAGCTCGTGCATGGGGTGGGGGTTCTCGGTGACCGAGAAGCCCAGGCGGTGCGGCGGGTCCCAGACCGTGATGGGCTCGACGAAGGGGCCGGTGCTGAACTCGCAGTGCCGGATGGCGCCCACACCCTCTCCCTCGATGCGGGCGCGCTGGGGCCAGGCCAGGCCGGCGCGGAAGTACCAGGCGAGGTCGTGCTCGGGGATCTCCGGGAAGGCCAGGACGACCGGCCAGACGGCCTCGGGCGAGGCCTGGACCTCGACCTCGCTCTGCACCATGCGCAGGCGGGGCTCGCTGGCCTGGGGCTCGACGAAGCCCAACATCGGCAGGAGGGCCATGGGCGCGGCCAGGGCGCGGCGGTCGACGGCGGCCAGCTCGCGGCCGAGCAGGGCGCCCAGGATGGCCATGACGACGGCGGGCGGGCTGGCCATGGCCAGGCAGAGGATGCCCTCGAAGGCGACGAGCAGCAGCAACCCGCTGGTGATGCCGACGGTCAGCACGCCCAGCCCGGAGGTCGCCAGCGCCCCGCGCTTGCCGCCGAGGTTGTAGAGCAGGCCGGTGATCGCGCCCATGACCAGCGGGGTGCCGAAGAAGAGGGCCATGCCGTAGGCCCCGGCCCCGAAGACGAGCACGGGGGCGAGCACGGCGCCGGTCAGGCTGCCGGCCGCGACGCCGGTCAGGGCGGCGGCGAGGCCACGGTCGGGGCCCCGCAGCGGCAGGAGGGGCGAGCGGACCCCTGGCCGCGAGGGGATGGCCGCCAGGGTCGCCATCATCAGGTAGTTGACGAAGGGCACGAAGAAGAGCAGGCCGACCGCGCCGTGCAGGCCGGCGTCGCGGGCCCGGCGGACCGACATGCTGGCGCCCACCCAGGCGAAGGGCAGCGTCCAGGCGATCAGCACGACGCTGGCCCAGGTGGGCAGCGCCGAGAACACGGCATTGCGCGTGGCGAAGGTGGGCAGCAGGTAGGCCAGCGGGGAGAGGAGCTGGCCAGTGGCCGCCAGGACGATGCCGGTGTCCATCCCGAACTTGAGCAGCATCAACGACAGGCCGGCGCTGAGGTAGGCCCGCCGGGTGACGGGGGCGTGCAGGCCGCCCAGCACCGCCGGCAGGTCACTCACAGGGAGCCCCGGAAGGCGGCGCACAGGTCCTCGATGGTGCCCTCCTCGACGGTGCCCTCTTCGACGGTACCCTCTTCGAAAGGGCCCTCGCCTTCACCGCTGGCAACAAGGGGCGAGTAGCCCGGAGGGTGAGGCCCTACAAGCTGCCAGGCCGGAGACCGTCGCCGCGAAGAGCAGGCGCGGTTCCCCTCCCCTCACCCGCCCCAGGCGCTGGCCGCGACGGCGCGCACCCCCGCTTCGTCCAGCGCCGGCCAGCCCATGCCGCGGGCCCAGGTGCGCTGCTTGCGCGCCAGGGTCCACGAGTCCCGGGCGGTGCGGCGGACCGCCTCGTCCAGCGTCAGCAGCCCGTGCAGGTGCTCCCCCAGGTGCCGGTAGCCCAGCGAGCGCATCGGCTTGTGCTGCGGGCCGAAGCCGCGCGCGTGCAGGGCGCGGACCTCGTCCAGGTAGCCCTGGGCCATCATCCCCACCAGGCGGCGGTCGATGCGGTCCCGCAGGTCCGGACGGTCCAACCAGGCCACGGCGAGCGGCAGCGGCGGGTGGCGCGGCCCCTCTTCCCACAGCGCGCTCAGCGGGCGCCCGGTCAAGGCGTGCACCTCCAGCGCCCGCACGACCCGCACCCGGTCGTGGGGGTGCAGCCGGGCGGCCGAGAGGGGATCGACCTCCTGCAGGCGCCGCCAGGGGTCCTCCAGGGCCTCCAGCGCCGCCCGGACCGCCGGGTCGCCGGGCGGCAGCGCGGCGAGGGGGCGGACCAGGGCGGCCAGCCAGAAGGGTGTGCCCCCGACGACCAGGACGCGCTCGGCGCGGGCCCGCGCCGCGTGGACCTCGTCGACGAAGTCGGCCACCGAGAAGTCCTGGTCGACCTCGCGCACGTCCATGCAGGCGTGGGGGAAGGCGGCGCGCACCGCGGGGGCCGGCTTGGCCGTGCCGATGTCCATGCCCCGGTAGACTTGACGGGAATCCGCCGCCAGCACCTCCGTCTCCAAGGCTTGGGCCAGCCGCAGACCCACCGCGGACTTCCCCACGGCCGTGGGGCCCACCAGCGCCACGACCGGCTTGAGCAAAGGATATT
>JAKLKF010000023.1:0-48482 GCA_023150805.1 Myxococcota bacterium
GTCAGGCCCCAGGCGGCCAGCACCTCGGCCGGCGTGCACCAGGGGCAGGCCCGCTTCTGGACCAGGGCCTGCAGGCCCTCCTCCTCGTCCGAGATCGGCTGTTGCCAGGAACGGCCGCAGGCAGTGCAGGCGTAGACGCGCCAGTGATCGCCGGCGTCGACCAGGTTGCCGAGGATGCGGGCAGGACGCGGAGCTGCGCGAGGCAAGGCCGGCACGCCGGGCAAGAGGAGCTGTTGGGGATCGGGGGTGCTGGTCGTGGGTCGATGCCAGCGTCGGGGTCGATGCCTCATGCGATCTGCTCCAGGTGGCACAGCTCCAGGAACAGGGCGTGTCCCGGGCGGGAGGGCACAGGCGGCTGCCCCCACCAGGCGCTGCGCAGCTTGAGGAGGGCGACCTGCAGTCGGGCGAGCCGGCGCCAGGGCCACCAGCCGATGACCAGGGCGACGTGCCGCCGATCCGCCAGGCGCACACGGACGAGCTGGACGGCCCAGCCGGTGCGGGGGTGCAGGCGCCGGAAGGCCCGGCAGGGCCAGCCCAGGCGCCAGCGGGGGTTGACCAGGTGGGTGGGGACTACGCGCACTTGAGCCTCCGGCGGGCGGTGGCCGTGCTGATCCCCAGGGCCCGGGCGGCGGGGCGCAGGCCGCCGCAGGCGCGCATGGCCTGCTCGATCTCCTCTCGGTCAACGGGCAGGACCGGCCGGCCGCAGTGGATGCCCCTGGCCTGGGCCCGGCGGACCCCTGCCAGGCTGCGCTCCATGATCAGCGACCGCTCGAACTCCGCGAAGGCGCCGAGGAGCTGGGTCAACAGCCGGCCCATTGGCGTGGTCGTGTCGATGCCGGGGTCGCGGGCGCTGACGAGCTGTACGCCGCTGGCGTCGAGCTGGCCCAGGACCTGGAGCAGGTGGGGGAGGGAGCGCCCCAGGCGGTCGAGCTTCCAGACCAGGACCACCTCGACCTGGCCGCGCTGCGCGGCGAGCAGGAGCGCGTCCAGGCCCGGGCGGCGCGCCTTGGCGCCGGACACGCCGCGGTCGACGTGCTCCTGGACCAGGGTCCAGCCGCGGACGCGGGCCAGCTCGCGCAGCTCCTCGACCTGGAGATCGGGGTCCTGGCCCAGCTCGGTCGAGGTGCGGGCGTAGATGGCGGCGCGGGTCATGCCACGGCTTCCAGGTCGTCGCTGCCCTCGTCGGCCTGATCCTCCTCCTTGTCGGCCTGCTCCTCCTCCTCGTGGGCGGCGATCACCGTCGCCGGCGACGCGGCACGCCAGGCCTGCACGGCTTCGCACAGGGCCGGGGGCAGCTCGTGGACGCCGATGTCCTCCAGGGCGGCCAGGATCCGGATCGCCGTCGCGTCGACGCGCACGCCCGCCACGAGCATCCCGTGGTCGGGTGAGGCCTCCAGCAGCCAGGCGGCGGCGCGCAGGCCTTCGGTCCAGCTCCGGCGGAGGTGGTCGGGGTTGTTCCCGCAGTGCATGCAGGTCGGGTAGTTGCCGGGGCGGACCCACCCGTCGCAGTGGGGATGGGGGCAGGTCTCGACGGCGTCGCCGACGACGCGGGCGCGGTAGACGCCGTCCCGGACCTCGGGGTGGAGCTGTCGGGCCGCGAGGTTGTTGAGCACCCGGGCGTCGGCCTGGCGGACCGCCTCTGCCTGCGCGCTCGGTTCGGGCATCGCGACGATGGCCCGCGCTTGGCTGAAGGGATCGGCCTGGCGGTGGGCCTCCGACTTGGCCACCGCATCCTCGAGCTCGGCCAGCAGTCGGGGGCGGCCGTCCAGGGCTCGGCGCAGGCGGTCGGCGGCCCAGGTCCCGGCGTTCGGCGCCTCCAGCGCGGCGTCGAGCAGGGCGTAGCCGGCGGCAAGGTCGCCGCCGGGGAGGTCGGCGCTGCGCAGGGCGGCCTCGATGTCGTCGACCGTGTCCAGTGTCGCCCAGCGCGCTGCGCGGGCCTCCTCCGTCTCGTCCTCGGGCCAGGGCCAGGCAGACCGGGCCAGCTCCTTCCGTCGCTGGTCGAAGGCCGCCCCGCGCTGCCCCCAGGTGTCGCCCCGCAGCTTGCGGGGGCTCCTCTCGGTCCGGATGGCCTCCAGCGCGGCCTGCTCGTAGGGGCTCGCCTTGGCCATGAGCGCCCGCCAGACCTCGGGCAGCTCGCCGTCCACCTCCTCGATGCGCTCGTCGGTCAGCAGCACGCCGGGCTTCAGGCCGTACCGCTTGCGCGCCTGGTTGATGAAGGCGTGCGAGACGCCGGCGAGCGGGGCCAGGTCGCGGCTGGACAGCCGGCACCACTCGGCGTCGGCCAGCAGCAGCCGGACAGCGCGCCGCTTGTCCCGGGTCGACCGCTGCAGGCCGTGGTCGCTGTTGGCCTTCACCGCGGCCAGCAGCGCGTCGCGGCGCGTGCCCGGGTGGATCTCGGCCTCGATCTCCTTCCGCTCGGCCTTGCGGTGGGCCAGGGCCCGGTGCCAGCCGTCGGTGACCAAGAGCTGGTCGTCGGCCTCGATCACCGAGATCGGCGGGAAGCGCGCGCCTTCGGTCAGCAGCTCGGCGTAGGCGTCGACGACCTCCTGGTCGACCGCGGCGCGGCACTGGAGCAGGGGGTCGAGGACCAGGCGGTCGACCGGGACCAGGGTGGAAGCGTTTCCAGGCATGGGGGCTCCTCGGGTGGGGCGGAGACGGTCAGGACCGGGGGGCGTCGGGTGGCAGCGCCCACAGCGACCAGGCGATGCGCAGGCTGCCGTCGGGGTGGGGTTCGTCGAGCACACGCGCCAGGACCCACTGGTCGGGGTGGCGCCGTGCCATCCAGCGGGCGGGGCGGGTCCCAGGGGGCGCACGCCGCGCGACGCGCAGCTTGTGCAACAAGTCGCTCCGCCACCGTTGGCCGGGCGTGACCCTCGTGGGAGGGAAGAAGGTGTAGACCGGCAGGCGCAGCAGCTCCTGGAGCGGCATGTGCTCGACCGGGGGCAGCTCCGCATGTCCGGCGAAGGCGTGGGCCAGCGCGAGACGGAACCACCGGCGCAAGGCGACCCGGCGCTGCTTCGCGTTCATGCGCACCTCCCCTCGGGCCAGAGCATCCGGCCCATGCACGGCAGGTCGAGCGCGCGGGCCTCGGCCTGGTCGCGGTCGTCGGCGCGGGTCCAGGCCCACAGCCAGGCGGTGCTCCCGTCCGCAGACACGGCGTAGAGCCAGGCGACGTGGTCCTTCCAGCGGCGGCTCCTGGCAGACGCGACGACCAGGCGGCGGGCCGGGTCGGCCACGCGCACCCGCAGGTCCACCTGGCTGGCCGGCTTGTGGGCCTGGACGTCGTGGCGGACGGGGGCGGTCAGGTCTGGCCGGGTCGGCGTGTGCGCGTTGTGCGCGTTCGGCCGGCTCACGACACGCCCCGACGGCCTTTGTGTCCTGCGATTGTCTCTAAGTGGCTGATATCAGGAAGGCTTGGCGGCCCTGCTTCACCATGATGTACAACCTCTGATCCGACCGCGCGCAGCGGCCGAGGGCCCGCCCGGGTGGCGGGCCTTCGTGCGTGTGGGGGGCCCCACCTCGCCAGCGAGCCTCCCCCCTCGGTCACGCCACCACCCGCGCCCGCTCCGGAACTGCCTCGTCGAGCTTCCCGGCCCACCAGGCCTGGACCGTCGCGTCGAGCTCCACGGCCGAGGCGTCGGGGTGTGCGAGCCTACCGCTCCCCCGGCCCCCGCGCGTACCACTGCAGCCCGAAGCGCTTCACCAGGCGGTCGCGGGCGTAGCGGTCGGCGCCCAGCTCGGCGGCCTGCTCGTAGAGGGCGCGGGCGCGGTCGAGGTCCTTGGGGCCGCCCTGGCCCTTCTCGCACAGCTTGCCGAGCTCGCGCAGGGCGTCGACGTCGGCCTGGGCGGCGCCGCGCTCGTACCAGGCGCGGGCGGCGGCCAGGTCCTTGGGCAGGCCCTGGCCCTTGCGGTGGTGGTCGCCCAGCCAGGTCGCGGAGGGGCCGTCGCCGGCCTCGGCCAGGCCGCGGCGCACGGCGATCCGCTCCTCCAGGGCGACGTCGAGGCGGTCGAGCAGGCGCAGCAGCAGGCCCTGGGCCTGCGCGCGGTGGCCGGGGTGCAGGGTGCCCGCGGCCAGCGCGGCGCGGACGTGGTCGAGGGCGGCCTGCGGGGCCTCGACCTTGTCCTCGTGGGCCAGGGCCAGGTGGGCGGGGGCGAAGCCGGCGGCGGCGGCGCGCTCCCACCACCGGCGGGCCTCGGCGTCGGGGTCGGCGACGGCCGGCAGCCAGCCCCACGCGCCCTCGACGGTGGCGACCTCGACGCCGGTGTCGGTGAAGACCATGCCGCTGCCGTAGACGGCGGCCAGCGCCACCTGGGCCCAGGGCTGGCCGTCGCGGGCGGCGGCGAGCAGGCGCTGCCCGCACCAGGGCGGGTGGTCCCCGTTGCTGACCAGGGTGCTCAGCGGGCGCGCGTCGCCCACGCGGGCGGCGGCCTCGGCCCAGCGCAGCCGCTCCTCGGCGGTCTCGGCGGCGGAGGCCAGGTAGACGGCGGCGTCCAGGCTGCCCGCCTCGCCGGCCTGGCGCAGGGTGGCCATGGCGCGCTGCCGGCGGGCCTCCAGGTCGGGGCCCTCCTCGCGCCAGCGGGGCAGCAGGGCGAAGCCTTCCTTGTACAGGGCGTCGGGGTCGGGCACCGTGGGGCCTCCGGGACGGGAGGGGGGGCCGGGTCCTATCGGGCAGCCGGCCCCCTCGCCCCCGCCCCCCCTCGCCCCCGCGCGCCCCTGGTGGTTAGGCCGGCTGGCCCCTCGCCGGTCCCCGCGTGCCCGTCCCGCCCGTCCCTCGACCCACCGCCGCCCAGCTCGAGCCGCTCTCCTCGCTGGAGCGGCGCTGCTTCGCCGCGGCCGACCTGTTCATGCGGCGCCTGCGCTGGTGGTCGGTGCTGTGGAACAGCACCTTCATGGTGGTGCTGACCTGGCTGGCGACGGGGCGCCGCATGCGGGTGCAGGGCCTGGAGCACGTCGCGGACCTGGGGCCCACGGACCGGGTGCTGCTGGTGGCCAACCACCGCAGCTTCTTCGACTTCTTCCAGGTGATGGCGGTGGCCTTCGCCCGGCTGCACCTGGGGCGGCGGCTGATCTTCCCGGTGCGCTCGACCTTCTTCTACGACCACCCGCTGGGGCCGCTCGTCAACTTCCTGATGAGCGGCATGAGCATGTTCCCGCCGATCCTGCGCAGCCGCGCCGGCGTGCGCTTCAACGAGTACGCGCTGGACCGCTGCGTGGCCGAGCTGCAGGCGCCGGGCACGGTGGTGGGCATCCACCCCGAGGGCACGCGCAACAAGGGGCCGGATCCCTACACGCTGCTGCGCGTGACGCGCGGGGTGGGCCGGGTGGCCCTGCAGGCGGGCCCGGGGGTGCGCGTGGTGCCGATCTTCGTGCTGGGGGGCGAGAACAACCTGGCCGAGGAGGTGCGGCGCAACTTCCTGGAGCCCGCGCGCTACCCGCTGGACGTGATGTTCGGGCCGGCGGTGGAGCTGTCGGATCTGTCGGGGCGAGGGGAGGACGCGGCGGCCTGGAAGGAGGCGGCGCGCCGCTGCGTGGCGGGCATCGAGGCGCTGGCGGAGGAGCACCGGCGCCGGTACGCGGCGGAGGCGGGGCCGAGCGAGCAGGGCGCGTGAAACCTTGAGGTGAGTTCGAGGGATCTCCTTGACAGGTGACAGGGGGCGGAGGATGCTCTGGTCCCCTCCACCTCCTCCCCGCTCCATCTCCCCGCAGCCCGCGCCCGCTCCCCGCGGCTCATCGAGGCCCGCCGTGATCCAGCCCCCCTTCGGCAAGCCCTGGCTCCTCTACGTCCTGCTCGGCAGCTCCCTGGCCCTGAACCTGGTCATGGTGCTCGACCGCCCCTCCTCGCCCGAGGACGCGGAGGTCGAGGACGAGGCGGTCGCGGCGGACGCGGAGGCTCCCGCCGCCGAGGCGGTCGCGGCCCCCGCGGCGCCGGCGATCGACCCGGCCAGCCTGGGCGAGGGCTGGCAGGTGACGGCGGCCCCGGTGGACTCGAACCTGGCGCGCACCTTCCAGCTCGCCGCGGGCGAGCAGGGCGACGCGCTGGCGGCGGCCTACGCGCGGCTGTTCGTGTGGGAGCTCGACCTGCGCCGCGACCTGCAGAAGGGCGACAGCGTCGAGGTGATCTGGCGCCCGCACCCGACGGCGGTGGTCGAGGTCCTGGCCGCGCGCTTCCACAGCCGCAAGCTGGGCAAGACGCTGGAGGCCTGGCGCTGGCAGCCGCCGGGGCAGGCGTTTGCCACCTACTGGGACGAGACCGGGCGCGGCGTGGAGCGGCGGCTGGTGGGCGGCCCGATCCAGCACTACGAGCAGATCACCGCCCTGCTGAAGGACCGCCCCAAGCACAAGGGCATGGACTTCAAGGCCCCGGTGGGGGCCGAGGTGCTGGCGCCGGCCCACGCGACGGTGACCCGCACGAACTGGAACTGGGCGGCCAACGGCAACTGCGTCGAGCTGCAGTTCGACGACGGGCACATCGCCAAGCTGCTGCACCTGTCGGAGAACAAGGTCGAGGCCGGCCAGCGGGTGACCGCGGGCCAGGTGATCGCGCTGTCGGGCAACACCGGGCGCTCCACGGCGCCGCACCTGCACTACGAGCTGCACAAGGGCGAGCAGGTGGTGGACCCGCTGGACTACCACGACCTCGAGCAGCAGCAGCTCACCGGCGCCACGCTCGAGGCCTTCCTGGCCGAGCGGGCGCGGATGGCGGCCACGCTGGACCAGGCGGTGGCGGCGATCTGAGCCCCGTCAGGGGCCCTCGACCTGGTACAGGACGGCGGCGTCCGCAGGCAGCGCCTCGACCCGCGTGACCCGCAGGCCGGCGGCATGGGCGGCCTGCTGGAGCTGGCCCTCGCTGACCCGCAGGTTGTAGGCCATGGGGGCGCTGGCCCGCACGAGCAGCAGGTGCCCCCCCGCGGCCTGGCCGAGCAGGGCGGGCAGCAGCCCGGCGGGCGGGCGCGGGCCGTGCCGGGCGACGGCGGGCCAGGCGTGGGTGACCTGGACCGAGGGCGCGCGCAGCTCGAGCATCCCGTAGGACTCGTAGTCGGCGACCAGCAGGCGCTGGACGTCGTGCCGGGCGAGCAGGTCGGCCAGCGCGGCCTGCCCGGCTCGGGGGAAGGTCGGCACGGCGACCTGGCCCACGACGGCGTCGGTCCGCGCCAGGCTGCGGACGCCGGCGATCAGCAGCGGCAGGGCCAGGATCAGCGCCACGCGGGCGCGCGCGGGGCTGCGCGGCGGGGTGGCGACGGCCGCGAGGCGGTCGAGCGCCAGGCCGGCGACGATGGCCAGGGTGGGCGTGGCCATGGCCAGGTGGTGCAGGTCGCGGGCGACGAGCCACAGCAGGCCGAGCTGGAGGAGGAGGAGCAGGCTGGTGAACCGCAGCAGCGCCTCGGCCGGGGTGGGGTGACGGTCGCGCCAGGCCAGGGCGGTGCCGGCCAGGACCAGGGCCAGGCCGGCCAGGCGCAGGGGCGAGGGGCCCGGCAGGTCCTGCACGCCGTAGGCCGGCCCGAAGAAGGCCAGGGGCTGGCTGGCGTACCACCACAGGTTCGCCAGGCCCTCGCGGGCGGGGGAGGGGCCGCCCTGGACGGCGGCAAGCACCCGCTCGACCTGCAGCGCGGGGAAGTCGTGGGTCGGCGGCGGCGCGGGCAGGGCGAGGTGGTGGTGCAGCCCGGCGATCACCAGGGGCGAGGGGATCAGCAGGGCGGCGGCCAGGCCGGGGCCCAAGCCGTGCAGGTCGGGCGCACCCATGCGGGGCCGGTCCCAGCGGGTGAGCAGCGCGGTGGCCGCGAGCGCCAGCAGGCTGAGCGCGAAGGTGGCCTTGGCCAGCAGGCCCAGGCCGACGCCCACGCCCAGGGCCAGCAGGCCGTGGCGGCCACCGCCCCAGCGCCGGCTCCACAGCGCCCACAGCACCAGCAGGAAGGCGGCCTGCAGCAGCACCTCGGTGCCCCCCAGGACCTTCTTGTAGAACAGGAAGCTCCAGTCGCTGGCCAGGACCAGGGCCGCGACCGCGGCGGCGACGTCGGTGCCGCGGAAGCGCAGGAAGCGGTGGACCAGGACCAGCAGGACCCCGCCCAGCGCCACGTGCAGGGCCGTCACTGCGCCGATCCGCCGGGTGAGCAGCCAGGCCAGCCGGGCCGGCCAGTCCGGCGGTCCGCCCGTGTAGCGGTTGATCGCCAGCGGCAGCCCCAGCCCACCCAGCTCCAGGCGCTCGACGGGGCGCACCAGGCTGGCGACCAGGGGCCCCCAGCGGTGGCCGGCCGAGGGCGGCGGGGCGGCGGCTGTGGCCTCGGTCGGTGGCGCGCCGTCGGCCACCCGCGGGGGATCCAGCTCGACCAGCGCCACCGGAGGGCGCCCGAGCGCCCAGCCGATCGCGACCTCGCCGACCACGCCCACTCCGCGCACCGTGGCGCCGGCCAGGCCCAGGTAGAGGGCCAGCGCCAGCAGCAGAGAGGCGGGGAATCGGCGGCCGGGGAGCAGCAGCGGGAGCGCCGGGGTGGGGACGGACCGTGACAGGCGCGACGAGCGGGAGACTCGCCAACGCCCGGAGCGGGTCTATACTGGTCGAGAGGTCTCCGCGCCGCGGGGGCCGGCCCCCCCCTCCCACCGTCGAGGAGCCTCCGTGACCAGGCGCGATCAGGACGAGCGCGAGGGTCTCCCCGAGTGGGCCGACCGCCTCCGGGAGTGGCTGGAGGACCTGCTGCCGTCGCAGGAGCCGGCGCCGGTCCCGGTGCCCGTGCGCCCCGCGCCTCGCCCGGCCGCTCCCGCCCGTCGCCGCCGCCGTCGCTGATCGGGCGACGGCCCGGTCGCGCGCCGCGCCCGGTGCGGCCTGCTCGTCGGGGATGGTCAGGCGGCATCCGGGCGGCTTAGAGCGGCTCGGCCTATGCTGGGCCCGACCTGGGCAGCCGGGTGGTGGAGCGCATGGTCGAGACCCTGCAGCGCTGGACGAAGTGGATGGGCGGCCCCGTGTGGCTGCCGCTCATCCTGGCGCTCGAGGTGGGGCTGGTGGCCAGCCTGGCCATCGACCCGCGCATCACGCTGGGCCTGGTGGGCGCCATCGCCATGGCGGTCGCCGTCATGGAGCGGCCGCTGCTCGGCGTGCTGGCCCTCATCTTCGCCCGCCTGCTGTCCACGGGCGCGACCATCTTCTTCCGCATCGGGCGGATGGGCATCGGCCCCTTCGAGCCGGCCCTGTTCCTGTGCCTGGCGGCCATCGTCTTCTACGCGGTCTTCCACCGCACCCGGATCTGGTCCGCCTTCCCCTGGCGCACCCCCTTCCTGGCCATGACGGGCTGGATCGGGCTGTCGGGCCTGTGGAGCGTGTCGGTCTCCGAGACCATCGGTGAGCTGATCCCCCTGGGCCTGGTCTTCGCCAACGCGCTGGTCATCCTGACCTTCGTGCGCGACTGGCGCGACTTCCGCTGGGTGCTCTACACCTGGATCCTCACCTGCGTCTTCATCGGCGGGCTGTCGCTGGTCGCCGACAAGCTCTCCTTCCTGCAGGCCGCCTCCTTCAAGGCGGCCGAGGGCGGCGGACGCTCGACCGGGCTGGGCCAGCAGCCCAACTGGTACGCGATGAACCTCATGTTCATCATCCCCACCACCTTCGGCCTGGCCCTGGTCGAGCGCAGCAAGTGGCTGCGCCTGGGGCTCATCGGGTCGGGGGCCTGGATCTTCTACAGCATGCTGGGCTCGGGGTCGCGCGGCGGCGCCTACGCGACCTTGATCGGCGGCTTCCTGGTCGCCCTGGCCCACCCCGGCTTCCGCAAGTGGTTCCTGCGCATCGCCGCGGGCACGGCCGTGGTGGGCTTCGCCATCGTCGCCGCCAACTTCTCGGGCGCCGCCGCGCTGTCGCGCGTCACCAGCAACGGCCTCTCGCTCAACCAGAGCTACCGGCAGTGGAACTGGGAGGTCTGCTGGAAGATGTTCCAGGACACCTGGGGCCTGGGCATCGGCGCCGGCGGCTACGAGGACCTGCTGCCCAGCTACAACTACTTCGTCTCCGAGAGCCTCTACGACTACCCCCACGGCATCTTCTGGGAGTTCCTGGCCCACTACGGTGTCGTCGGCCTCTTTCTCCTGGGCTGGCTCATCGTGGCCATCATGCTGATGGCCCGGGAGATCGTCCGGCTCACCCGGGGCACGGTGGCGGAGGTGATCGCCTGGACCATGCCGGCGGCGATGCTCGGCTACTTCGCCTGGTCCTTCGTCGAGTTCACCATCACCGAGAAGCCCTTCTGGGAGTTCCTGGCGGTCTACACCGCGCTCTACCTGATCGCCCGGCGCGCGGCGGCGGGGGGCACGCCGATCCCCGCGTGGACCGACCGGCCGGTGCTGCCCTGGGGCAAGAAGAAGAGCCCCCCCGAGCCCTCGGCCGCGGGGCAGGGGTGAGGCTGGAGACCTGGGTCGAGCTGGCGGTCCTGGGCCTGGCGGTCTGGGCGACCGTGCTGTCGATCCCGCGCCCGCCCCGCCTGCACTGGGAGCGGTTGTTCAAGGTCGGCCTGTCGGCGCTGCTCGCCGGCGAGGTCGAGCGGGAGCTCGGAGCTGGCGCCCCTGCGCGGCAGGCCTGGCAGGACCGGGTGCTCGGGGTCGTGCCCTGGAGCCCCCTGGGCCGCGACGCGGTGGGCAAGCTGGCCGATCCCCGGGTCGAGGACGTCGCCGTCCCGGCGCTGGAGGGCGAGCGCGCCCTGGTCGAGGCCCTGGCGCGCCTGCCGGACACCGCCGCGCGCTTCCGGCGTTTGTACGTGGAGGACGCCCACGCGATCGACGAGCTGCTGGGCGATCCGGCCCGGCTGGGGCCCGACCACGACCCCGCCCGCATCCTGGGGCCAGGTGCGGGCTGGGACCAGGTCGCGGCCTGGGACCCTGCGCTCCAGGCGGTGCTGGCCCGGCGCCTGGCCGACGTGGTCTTCGTGCTGGACGGCGTCGCGGAGCCCGTGGGTGCCGCGCTGGCCGAGGCGGTGCCCGGCCTGCGCGTGGTGGCCGTGCCCCCCGCCGGCCCGGATCCTGCCGGCGCCGCCGCCGTCGAGGCGCTCTTCGCCCCCGTCGAGGCGGCGCTCTCCCGCGACAGCGACCGGGTCGTGCTGATCGCCGCTGGCGGCGCCGTCCTGCGCACCCTGGCCGCCCTGGTCGAAGGCGGCGGCCTGCGCGACCGCTGCCTCGCCGTGCTGACCCTGGGCGCCGCGCTGGGCGACGAGCCGGCCCGCGCCTGGCTGGCCTCGCACTTCGACAACGAGCGCCTCGACACCGAGCTGCGCCGCTCGGTCCCCTACCTGTGCGTGGTCGACGTCGACCCCGCCGATCCCCTCGCGCGCGACTGGGCCGACCAGCGCCTGCCCTCGCCCCCGCCGCTGCCCAGCGGCCGCGCCGCCGTCGACGTCGTCGACCTCGGCCCCCTCCACCTCTCCGCCCTGCCCCCTCGGGTGCTCGCGCGCGGCGTCCTGCTCCTGCTGGCGCTGCGCCTGGCCGCCTGAGCCCGCCCGCCCCTCCCGCCCCGGGCCCTCCATGAACGTCGTCTTCTACGGCCTCGTGCTGATCGCCGTCCTCTCCGCCGTCGCCTTCGGCACCCCCGGCGAGGTGGGCCAGGCCGCGCTGGACAGCGCCAAGGGCGCCGTCGAGCTGGCGCTCGGCCTGGTCGGCTACATCGCGCTGTTCCTGGGCCTGATGAAGGTGGTCGAGGAGGCCGGTGGCCTGAAGTTCATGGCCCGCCTGATCCGCCCGGTGCTGGTCCTGCTCTTCCCCGACGTGCCACCCGACCACCCCGCCATGGGCGCCATGGTCATGAACATGGCGGCCAACGCGCTGGGCCTGGGCAACGCCGCCACGCCCTTCGGGCTGAAGGCGATGAAGGAGCTGGACGCGCTCAACGCCGAGAAGGGCACGGCGACCAACGCCATGGTGCTCTTCCTGGCGATCAACACGAGCGGCCTGGCCCTGCTGCCCACCGGGATCATCGGCCTGCGCGCGCTGCACGGCTCGACCGACCCGGCCGCCATCTTCCCGACGACGCTGCTGGCCACCAGCCTGTCCACCGGGACCGGCGTGCTCGTCGCCATCCTGCTCAGCCGCCTGCCCTTCTTCCGCCCCTCCGCCGCGCAGCAAGAGGCCGACGCCCAGGTCCGCGCCGCGCGCAAGGTCGACTGGGCCACGCTGCTGCCCGACCTGGGGCTGCTGGCCCTCTTCGCCGCCAGCCTGGTGGGCCTGGTCGCCGTCGTCTACGTACTGGGCGAGGCCGCGAGCGCCTGGATCCTACCGGGGCTCATCCTGCTGATGCTGACGGTCGGTGTCCTCCGTCGGGTCAAGGTCTACGAGGTCTTCGTCGCCGGCGCCCGGGAGGGCTTCACCCTGGCCACGACCATCATCCCCTACCTGGTGGCGATCCTGGCCAGCGTCGGCATGCTGCGCAAGAGCGGCGGCCTGGAGGTCATCACCGGCTTCCTGGGCCGCTTCACCGAGCCCCTGGGCCTGCCGGCCGAGGTGCTGCCGCTGGCCATGCTGCGCCCCCTGTCCGGCAGCGGCGCCTTCGGGCTGACGACCGAGCTGGTCAAGACCCACGGTCCCGACAGCTACATCGGCAACCTGGCCAGCACGATGAACGGCTCCACCGAGACCACCTTCTACGTGCTGGCCGTCTACTTCGGCAGCGTCGGCGTGAACCGCTTCCGCCACGCCGTGCCCGCCGGCCTGGCCGCCGACCTGATGGGCGTCGTCGGCAGCGTCCTGGCCGTCCGCCTGCTGCTGGGGGGCTGAGCGCCCGGCGGCGGACAGGGCCTGGAGCACCGCCAGCGCCCGGTCGCGGTCGATGTCGGGCAGGTCCACGTCGCTGCCGGCGGCGCGCACGACGACCGTCGCCAGCCCGGCCCAGCGCATCAGGGGCGACTGGCCGACGTGCACGCTCTGCACCTTGTCGCGGGCGACGATCCAGGTGCGGCGCACGAAGAAGCCCCGGCGGCTGACGATGCTGGTCGGGGTCACCAGCCAGCCCTGGCGCTTCCAGTCCAGCCAGGCCACCAGCAGGGCCAGGGGAGGCGCCAGGGGCAGCGCCAGCAGGCCCCAGGGGAAGAACAGGACCGAGACGCCGCCGGCCACCACCAGGCCCAGCAGGCTGCGGCGGCCGGCGTCCCGCAGCAGCGCGCGCCGAGCCGGCGGCAGCAGGGGCGCGCTCCAGGGGTCCAGGTCCAGCCCGGGGATCGCCTGCCGGGCCAGGGCGCCCAGCTCGGCGCGCTCCACCATCGGGACCACGCCCTCGGCCTGGCGGACCTGCCCCTCGGTC
The DNA here is from genome assembly GCA_023150805.1 of Myxococcota bacterium. GTDB lineage: Bacteria > Myxococcota_A > UBA796 > UBA796 > UBA2385 > UBA2385. Next base: position 13,263 of record JAKLKF010000023.1, read on the forward strand.
ACCCCCAGGGCCGCCGTCTCCACCATCAGCGTGCCGTAGCCCATCGCCCGGCGCAGCAGCGGCTCGTCCGCCCGCACGATCTGCACCTTGCGCAGGGGGATCTCGACCCGGCGCCGCGTCGTCAGCCCCTCCTCGCAGACCAGGCGGTCGCCGGCCAGCAGCAGGCGGTAGCGGAAGTGCGCCAGGACGGCCTGGCCTGCCGAGAAGAGGAAGCTGGCGGCGAAGGCCAGGAGCACCACCGCCAGCAGGGCGTTGGGGCCCATCCGGGCCGCCAGGTCCTGGGCCTCCTGCGGGTCGGAGAGCTCGACCACCTGGTAGAAGACGGCCGAGAGCAGGGCGGCGGTGCCCATCGTGCGCCGGGTGAGGCCGTAGGCCAGCAGCTCCAGGGCGGAGAGGGTGACCAGGGGGCGCTCGTCGACGACCGGCGGCGCAGCGCCGTCCGCGAGGGGACCCGCCGCCGGCGCCGCCTCGAGCTGGCCGTGGCGCAGGGCGTCCCGCAGCCGCCCGGCCTCGGCCTTGTCCAGCGCCGAGAGCAGGCCCTCGGTGCCCGCGTCCCCGGCGGTCTCGACGCGCAGCTCCACCAGCCCCGAGGCCCGGTGGAACAGGTTCTGCACCATCTCGACGTTCTGGATCCGCTTGGGGTCGATGCTGCGGGCCTGGCGGTGCAGCAGGCCGCTCTTGAGCTCCAGCCGGCCCTGGTGCAGGCGGTAGCGCAGGGTCAGGAAGTGGGTGACCGTGCGCGCCAGCGTCAGGCCGAAGAAGAGCAGGATGATGCTCAGGTCGGCGGCGCGCAGGCCCAGGTCCCCGCCGCCGAGCAGGATCGCCACGAACAGCGGCCAGGCCCCGCGCGCGGTCCGCCAGGCCTGGGGCAGCAGGTTCACCGCCAGGCTGGCCGGGTGCAGCGAGCGCCATGGCGTCTGGGCTGCCTCACCCTCGGCCGGCGCCGGCGCGCCCTCGGTCGGCTCAGACCCCATCGTCGCCGCCGCGGCGGGACAGCAGGTCGCGCAGCCGCTCGGCCTCCTCCTGGGCCAGGCCGGGCACGCTGCCGTCGGCGCTCATGCCGGCCGCCGTGTAGACCGACAGCCGCGACAGGCCCAGCCACCGCTCCATCGGGCCCTGGCGCGTGTCGACGTGCTGGATGCGGTTGTGCGGCACGCAGGACCAGCGCCGGAACAACACCCCGCTCTGCACCAGCAGGTCGTGCTCGCGCACGCTGTACCGGAAGTGCTGGTACATCAGCGTCGGCCAGAGCATCGCCATCACCAGGCGCCAGGCGACCAGCAGCCCGCCGGCGACGATGCCCACCCACGAGGGCGCCACCATCCCCACCCCCACGGCCAGCGCCACCGCCATCGGCAGCCCCACCAGGCCCAGGCTCACCAGGCGCTGCAGGCGCCAGAGGGTGACGACGCGCTCGTCGAGGGCGCGCTCGGCCGAGGGCAGCGCGCCGGGAGAGGAGAAGGGGATGAGGTCCGCCATGGCGCCCAGCTAACCGACCCGGTGCCGGCTCCCCGCCGCTGCTACCTTCGGCCTGGGAGTCGCCCTGCCCACCACCGCTTCATCCTCGCCCGGCCCGAGCCTGCTGCTGCGCCGTGTCCCCGCCCTGGCCGCGCTGCGGGGCTACAACCTCGACACCCTGCGGCACGACGTGCTGGCGGGCTGCTCGGTCGCGGCGGTCGCCGTGCCCCAGGCCATGGCCTACGCCATGATCGCCGGCCTGCCGGTCGAGTACGGGCTGTACACGGCCATCGTGATGACCGCCATCGGCGCGGTCCTCGACTCCTCGCGGCAGCTCATCAACGGGCCCACCAACGCCATCTCGATCGCCCTGCTCTCGGCGATCGGCGCCGTCGTCGAGCCCGACGCCCGGATCCAGGCCGCCGTCCTGATGGCCTTCCTCATCGGCGTGATCCAGGTGCTCATCGCCCTGGCGCGGCTGGGCGACCTGACCCGCTTCATCTCGCACTCGGTCATCGTGGGCTTCACCGCCGGCGCGAGCCTGCTGTTGGTGCTGGACCAGGCCAAGAACCTGCTCGGCCTGCGGGCGATGGGCGACGTGCACGACCACTTCCTGGTCCGCTTCGCCCGGACCCTGGCCCAGGGGGGCCCCGTCCATGTCCCGACGCTGGCCGTCGGGCTGGGCGCCATCGCCATGGTCCTGGGCCTGCGCGCGCTGAAGCGCTGGCGGGGCTGGACTCTGCTGCCAGAGCTGCTCGTCGTGGTCGCGGTCATGGCCGGCGTGTCCGCCGCGGTCGACCTGCAAGGCATGGGCGTGAAGGTCGTCGGCCCCATCCCCGCGGCCCTCCCCTCCTTCCAGGTCCCCCACCTGGAGCTGGAGCAGGTGCGCTCCCTCGCCACCAGCGCCCTGGCCATCGGCCTGCTCGGCCTGCTGGAGGCGATCGCCATGGCCAAGGCCATCGCCGCCACCACGCGCCAGAAGCTCGACCTCAACCAGCAGTGCCTGTCCGAGGGCATGGCCAACCTGGGAGGCAGCTTCTTCCAGTGCATGCCCGGCTCGGGATCGCTGACCCGCTCGGCCATCAACCAGCAGGCCGGCGGCCGCACCCAGTGGTCGGGCGTGGTCTCCGCCGCCGCCGTCGCCGCCATCACCCTGGTCTTCGCGCCCTACGCCGAGTTCATCCCCCGCTCGGCCCTGGCGGGCATCCTCATCCTGACCGCCGGAAAGATGATCCACCTGGGCGACCTGCGCTTCCACCTGCGCGCCTCGCGCTTCGACGCCATCATCGTCACCGCCACCGCCGTCTCGGCCTTCGCCATCAGCATCGAGTTCTGCGTGCTGATCGGCGTCTTCCTGTCCTTCATGCTGGCCGTGCCGCGCATCGGCCAGATGCGGCTCACCGAGTTCGTCGTCACCCCCGAGGGGGGCGTCCACGAGCGCCTGCAGACCGACGAGACCTGCGGCCACGTGCGGATCTACTCGCTGGAGGGCGAGATGTTCTTCGGCGCGGCCGAGAGCCTGGCCCAGCACCTGGAGGACATCGAGGAGGCGGCCCAGGGCGGCACCCGTGTGATCCTGCTGCGGGTCAAGCGCGCCCGCAGCCCCGACGCCGTCGGCATGGCCCAGCTCCAGGGCTTCCTGGAGCGCATGGCCGGGCGAGGGGTCCACGTCGCGCTGACCGGCGTGCGACCCGACTTCCTGGCCACGCTGGAGGGCAGCGGCCTGCGCGCCCGCCTGGCCGAGGACCAGCTCTACCTGGACCTGCCCGTGCGCAAGACCGCGACGGCCCGCGCCGTCGAGCAGCTCATCGACAGGGTCGGCGAGCCCTGCCCCCGCTGCCCCCGCGAGGTGCGCGAGCGCATCCGCGACCGGATCGAGGTCTGAGGGGCCGCCTGCTCACAGCTTCTCGACGCGGTCCGAGAAGCCCAGCCCGGCCCCGACCTGGGTGTTGAGCTGCCAGTCGACCTCGCCCTGGGGGTCGACGACCTGGACCTCGCCCGCGGTGCTCCAGATGATCACCGTGCCGTCCGTGCTCAGGCGATCGACGCTGCCCAGCGCCTCGACCCGCAGCGGCGGGTCGTGGTGGTAGCGCCACTGCTCGGTGGCCGTGCCCGCCTCCAGGTCGAGCTGCAGCTCGACGACCCGGGCGCCGCCGTCGTCGGTCGCGATGCTGTGGTTGTCGAAGACCACCAGCCGGTCGTCTTCGAGCAGCTCGAACTGGTGCTGGTGCTTGAAGGCCGAGGCCTCGGCGAGGTCCAGCGTGCCGTACGGCCCGCCCAGGATCCACTGGACCTCGAAGCGCTCGTCGTCCAGGGCCAGGATCGTGTCGAGGTTGCGCAGGCCCAGCAGGACCAGGCCGCGCGAGGGGTAGTGGTCGAGCGCGTTGGCGTGGGTCCAGTCGCCGTCCTCGGCGATGGGGAGGGCCGAGGGGTCGAAGTGATCCCAGGCCGACCAGACCTGCTGGCGGCTGCCGTCGGGCGCCTGCCGGATCAACTGGTCGCCGCGCACGGTCACCCCGTCCACCACGCGCTCGTCCCGGGTGAGCAGCAGCAGGTCGCCGTCGGGCAGGAGCACGAAGTCGTGGTGGTGGTCCTGCACCGGGATCTCGCGGATGTCGGTCCCGTCGAGCGAGATCTCCAGCAGGTGGCCCTGCTCGTCCCCGTCCTGGGCGTTGACCAGGAAGCGGCGGTCGCGAGGCTGGTACAGGGCCCGGCGCGCCTGCCAGGTGACGTCCTCGAAGGCGTGGTACCACACGACCTGGCCCGTGGCGTCGACCACCTGGATGCCGGGCGAGACGCCGATCATGGCCAGCGGCAGGTAGCCGCGGAAGGCGTCGGGGTCCCCGCCGGCCTCCAGCCGGGCCAGGCGGGCCGGCGGGCTGCCGGTCGTCAGCCGCCGGCCGCGGCGGGACCATGCGCCGTTGCGCTGCACCTCGAAGTCGTAGTCCTGGTCGGGGTACAGGCCGGCGATCACCAGCTCGTGGGAGGTCCCGCCTTCGCCCTCCTCGGAGAGCTCCCCTTCCCAGGCTCCGTCCCGGCCCCAGCGCACCCGGCCGGGCTCGGCGCGCTCGGTCGTCCAGGTGGCGATGGCCACGGTCTCCACCGCGGGGCTGAGGGTGACCGCAAGGTCGCCGCCGCCCGCGCAGGCCAGCAGGGCCCCCAGCGATGTGGCCACCCACGACATCGCCGCCACTGTAGTCGAGGTCCACGGGATCTGCGTGCCTCCGCCTCCTGGTCTCAGCGCTCCGCCGCGCGCCGCCCGACCAGGACGGCGGCCACGGCCAGGGCGACCAGGGCCGCCGCGACGCGGAAGGCGACGGGGGCGCCCAGGTGCTCCCAGGCCAGCCCGAAGGCGGCGGCGGCCGGCAGGGCCAGCAGCCCGGCCGTGGCGTGGTACAGCCCGAAGGCGGTGCCGCGCAGGTCGGGGGCCACCGCGTCCCCGATGACGGCGCGCTCGGCCCCCTCGGTGCTGGCGGTGGCGGCGCCGTAGGCCAGGAACATCGCGCCGGCCGCCACGGGCCCGGGCCACCACGGCAGGGCGATCAGCACCAGGGCACGCAGGCCCCACCCACCGACCAGCACCGGGACGCGGCCCACCCGGTCCGACAGGCGGCCGGCGGGCAGGGCGACCAGGGCGCGCAGGCCGTGCACGGCCGCCCACACCAGCGGCACGGCGGGCAGGGGCAGGCCCGCCTGGGCCAGCCACAGGACCAGGAAGGCGTCGGGCACCGAGCCCAGCGCCAGGCAGGCGGTGGCCACCACCAGGCGCCGGGCGCGGAGGGGGAGGAGCCTCCAGGAGAGCGGCGGCGGAGGGCCGCTCCGCGGGATCGGAGGGGCGCGGACCCCCAGGGCCAGGACCAGCACCGCCACCAGGCCCGGGAGGGCGGAGCAGAGGAACACCGTCTGCAGCGGCAGCCCCAGCGCGAGCAGGCCGGCCGCCACCAGGGGGCCCACGGCCGCGCCGGCGTGGTCCATCGAGCGGTGCAGGCCGAAGGCCCGGCCCCGGGCTCCGGCGGGGGCGGCGGCGGCCAGCAGGGCGTCGCGGGGCGCGGTGCGGATCCCCTTGCCCACGCGGTCGGCGAAGCGCAGGCCCAGCACGACGGGCCAGCTCCCGGCCAGGGCGATCAGCGGCCGCACCAGGTTGGACAGGCTGTAGCCCCCCACCGCCAGGGCCTTGTGGGCGCCGACCCGGTCCGACAGGCGTCCCGCGGCCAGCTTGACCAGGCTGGAGGCCGCCTCGGCCACCCCCTCGACGAGGCCGATGGCGGCGGGCCCCGCGCCCAGGGTCGTCGCCAGCAGCACCGGCAGCAGCGGCGCCACCATGTCGCTGGCCACGTCGTTGAGCAGGCTGGTCAGGCCCAGCAGGATCACCGCGCCCGAGAGCGGGGGCACCCGCGCGTCGGCCGGTTCGTCGGACGAGCGGGTCCAGGGCACGGGACCCCCGGGTGCGGGGAGGAGCGGCCGCCCACCGCCTGGGGGGGCGCCGCAGAACGTAGCCGCCGCCCCGGGGCCCGGCATAGGCCGCGACGATGCTTCCCCTCGATCCCCGCGGACTGACCCTCGCCACCGGCCGCCCGGTCGAGGTGCTCAGCTCCTGCGACAGCACCAACCGCGTCGGCCGAGAGGTCGCCCGCGACCTGCTCGCCGCCGGCCCGCTGCCTGGCACGCTGCCCGTCATCGTCGCCGAGGCCCAGACCGCCGGCCGCGGGCGCCTGGGCCGCGCCTGGCAGGCCGATCCGGGCGCCAACCTGCTGTTCAGCGTGCTGCTGGCGCCCGACCTGCCCGTCGACCAGGCGCCCCGGGCCGTGCTGTGCTGGGCCGCCGCGCTGGCCGAGGTCACCGGGGCCTGGCTGAAGTGGCCCAACGACCTGGTCGACGGCCAGGATCGCAAGCTCTGCGGGATCCTGGCCGAGCACGAGGCGGGGCCGCGGCCGGGCCGGGTGGGCTGCCTGGTCCTGGGCATCGGGCTGAACGTCAACCAGGTCGACTTCCCCGGCCTGCCCCAGGCCACCAGCCTGCGCGCCCTGGCCGGCGCCCCCTGGGACCGCCAGCCGCTGCTGGTGCGCCTGCTGCGGGCCCTCGACGCGGTGGACCCGGCCGCGCCCGGCGCGCTCGACGCCTGGCGGCGCCGCAGCCGCACCCTGGGCCGCCGCGTGCGCGTGGCCGGGGTCGAGGGGCTGGCGACCGGCCTGCGCGAGGACGGCGCCCTGCTGGTCGACGGACGGCCGATCCTGGCCGGCGACGTCGAGCTGGTCGCCGGGGGGGGCGTCAGCCCGCCGACATGACGCCCCGCACCTGGTCGCTGCCCTGGGCCAGGGTCTCCAGCGTGACCCAGCCGGTCAGGCCGGTGCTCAGCTTCACCAGGAACCAGCCCTCCTGCTCGGCGGACTCCAGCAGGACGGTGATGTCGCTGTCGGGCTTGACGTTGGCGACGACCTCGGTCCCGCCGGGGCTGCGCACCACCGGCACGCTGCGGTCGACGTGGACCTCGAAGCCGGCGTACCAGAAGGGCTGGGGCACGTGGGTCAGCGTGTCGCCCTTGGCGACGTACTTCTGGCGCTGCGTGTAGAAGCGGCCCTGGTGGTCGGCCAGCACGATGCCGTTGCCGCTGGTGCTGACCGCCGAGGGCACGCTCTGCCACTCGTCGCTGTCGCCCGGCTTGCGGAAGGACAGCTCGACCAGCTTGCCCTTGCGCAGGCGGTACAGCCGGGCGCTGGCGTCGTCCCGCGGCCCCAGCTCGATCACCAGCACCTCGCGCAGGCCGTCGTCGGCGGCGATGTCGTGGAGCTGCACCGAGCACAGCTCCATGCCGCCGCAGGCGACGCGCTGGCCCCCGATGGTGACCCCCTCCTCCTCCACGACGATCGCGTCGGCCTTTCCGTCTCCGTCGAGGTCGGTGGGCGGCGGGCTCTGGGCCAGGGCGGGGGCGAGCCGGGCGAGGAGCAGCAGGGCGAGGCTGGGCATGGGCGCACTGGGGGCAGGAGGACTGGGGGCAGGAGGACTGGGGGGGGGAGGGGCGGCCAGGGGGCCGTCAGGGCAGGGGACCGTCGTGGACCGTGTAGCCGGCCTGGTCGGGGGGCAGCAGGGCCTCGTGCCGGACGTCGGAGAGCTGGTAGCGCAGCCGCCACCAGGTCGCGCCCTCCACGGACAGGGCCAGGTCGCGTCGCGCCGGCGAGGAGGGGGTCTGCGGCGGCACCGTGCGGTCGGCCACCTCGACCCAGGTCTGCTCGTCGCGCGCGAAGACCCGGCGCAGGGCGAGCTGGTCGACCACCTGCCCGCAGCCGCGGTCGGCGCAGGTCTGCAGCAGCAGGCGACGGAAGGGGTCGCCGGTGGGGACGCGGTGGGCGGCTCCGGGCGCGGTGACCCGGAAGGCGCCGCCGGGGCCGACCTCGACCCGCAGCGCCGAGCGCACCAGCTCCGGGTCGTGGGCGCCCGGGAAGCGGTGCCCCGCGTCCTGCATGTGGCAGTCCTGGCAGGGTCGACCCTCGGCGGCCGCGGTCGACGTGGCCCACTCGGCGACGGTGGCCTGGGCCGGCGACGTGGAGAGCCACAGCTCGCCGCGCGGCGCGTCGTGGCGCTGGAAGGGGAAGTCGTGGCAGCCCTGGCAGGCGGCGACGGTGCCCAGGGCGGGCTCGTGCCGCGTGGGGTGGGCCGCCTCGGCCGCCTCGCTGGGGGGATCGGCGGTCAGCACGGCGCCGTCGCGCACGTGGCAGGCCGCGCAGGTGACCCCCTCGCGCCAGGCGCCGGCCGGCGCCGCGGGCGTGACCAGGGCGCCGGGCCGCACCGCGCCGCCCAGGGTCGCCTGCTGCCCGCTCCGCAGCGGCGCGTGGCAGTTCACGCACCAGCCCAGGGGCAGGCGGGTCCATGCCTCCCAGAACAGCGGGTTGGTGCCTGCGACGGCGTGGCGGGAGCGGGACCACTGCGCCGCGGCGCGCTCGTGGCACGCCGCGCAGTCGGCGGCCGACAGGCCCAGGCCCGGCGGCCCGACCGGGTCCAGCGCGCGCAGCCCGCCGTCGCCGACCAGGGGCCCGTCGGCGCGGCTGGGGCCCACGGCGATCGACAGCAGGAGGGGGAGGGAGAGGGCGGGCACGGCCCCCCATCCTCCCACGCGGGCCCCGCGGGCGCCTGGGCGGCCGGGCGGACCGGGCCGCGCTACCATGGCCCGCCCTCTCGCCCCGCGGTGGCCGTGTCCGCTCCTCCTCTCGCCTGGCGCCTGCGCGTCTGGACCCGCTTCCTCGCCCCACCCGAGCAGGTGTGGGCGCTGAAGACCGACCTCGACCGCCTCTCGCAGGAGCTGTGGCCCCTGGTGCTGGCCTTCGAGGATCGCGCCGCGGTCCTGGCGGCCCTGCAGCAGGGGCGCCCGGGCAGCTTCCCGGCCCGGCTCTACCCGCCGGGGATCCGCTGGGTGACCGAGCTGACCGAGATCGTCCCGGGGCAGCGCTTCGTCGACCGCTCGCGCAACGCCCTGTACCGGGACTTCGAGCACCGGCACCTGGTCGAGCCCTCCCAGGACGGCACCCGCTACGTCGACGACGTCACCTTCACGCCGGCCGGCCCCTGTCCGGACCTCGTGGTGCGGCTCACCCGCCACAGCTTCCAGCGCCGGCACCGGCGCGCCGCGCGGCACCTCCCCCACGATCCGCGCGCCACCGGCGTCGTCGTCCTGCGCCAGGTGCTGGAGCACGAGCGCGACGGCGCCCCGGCCGAGCCCCCCCCGGAGAGCCCCTGATGCTGCTGGTCATCGACGTCGGCAACACCAACACCGTGCTGGGGGCGCTGGACGGCACCACCCTGGCGCACCACTGGCGCATCTCCACCACCTCGCGCACGACCGACGAGGTGGGGCTGCTGATGCTCCAGCTCCTGGCCCACCGCCAGCTCGCTCCCGAGCAGATCCACGGGGCGGCGATCTCCTGCGTGGTGCCTTCGCACCTCTACAGCCTGGAGAAGGCCTGCCGCCGCTACCTGGGCGTCGACGCGATGGTCGTCGGCCGCGGCATCAAGACCGGGATGCGCGTGCGGACCGACAACCCCCGCGAGGTGGGCGCCGACCGCATCGTCAACGCGGTGGCGGCGCTGGAGCGGCACAAGGGGCCGCTGGTCGTCGTCGACTTCGGCACGGCCACCACCTTCGACTGCGTGGACGCCGCCGGCGACTACGTCGGCGGGGCCATCGCGCCCGGCTTCCGCATCTCGGCCGACGCCCTGTTCGAGCGCACGGCCAAGCTGCCGCGCATCGAGGTCGAGCGCACCGCCTCGGCGATCGGCACCAACACGGTCGCCAGCATGCAGGCCGGGATGTTCTGGGGCTACGTCGGGCTGGTCGACGGCCTGGCGCGCCGCTGCAAGGCCGAGCTGGCCCCGGACGGCGGGCCGGTGCCCTGCATCGCCACCGGCGGCCTGTCCAACCTGATCGGCGCCGCCTGCGACGAAGTGGACGAGGTGGACACCGACCTGACCCTGCACGGGCTGCGCATCCTCTGGGAGCGCAACCAGAAGCCCGCACGGTAGCGCGGTCGCGGGGGGCGTACGCCGGCCGCGGGGTCGGGCGTCGCGCCGGCCGATGGGAGGCGATAAGGCGGCGGGACTGTGCCGGCCCCCCCCTCCCCGGTGGGCGGACCGGACGATTCCCCAGGGTGGAGCGCCACCCCCCCTTCCTCGCTGGAGCGCACCATGGCCCTCAAGGTCTACTCTCCCGACAAGATCCGCAACGTCGTCCTGCTGGGCCACGGGCACTGTGGCAAGACGTCGCTGGCCGAGGCCATGCTCTTCGTGAACGGGGCGACCTCGCGGCTGGGGAACACGGTCGACGGCACCTCCATCCTCGACTTCGAGCCCGAGGAGCAGAAGCGCGGTGGCTCGATCGCCTCCTCCGTGGCCTGGATCGAGCACGACGGGCACAAGATCAACGTCATCGACACCCCCGGAGACCAGAACTTCGTCTACGACGCGCTCAACGCGATGCGCGGCGCCGACGCGGCGGTGATCGTGGTCAGCGCCCCCGACGGCGTCGAGGTCGGCACCGAGCGGCTCTTCCACGCCGCCGGCCAGCTCGGCCTGCCGCGGGTCCTCTTCATCAACAAGATGGACCGGGACCGGGCGGACGCCGACGCCTGCCTGCACGAGATCGAGGAGGTGCTGGGCGTGACCCCCGTCGCGCTGCAGCTCCCGCTGGGCGCGCAGGCCGGCTTCCAGGGCGTCATCAGCATGCTCCAGAAGAAGGCCTTCGTGTACAAGCACGACGGCACCGGCGCCTACGACAAGGTCGCGATTCCCGCGTCCGAGGCCGACCGGGTCCAGCACGCCGCCGAGGCGCTGATCGACGCGGTCGCCAGCACCGACGACGCGCTGCTCGAGAAGTACCTGGAGACCTTCGAGCTGTCCGACGACGAGGTGCGGACCGGCCTGCACAACGCGCTGAAGAACGGCCGCATCGTGCCGGTGCTCTTCGGCTCGGCCACCCAGCTCGTCGGGGCGACCTCGCTGCTCGACCTCATCACCTGGGCCTTCCCCTCGCCCCTGGAGCGCGCCCGGGTGGCGCTGGCCGACGGCCAGCACCTGGAGCCCTCGGTCGACGGGCCCTTCGCCGCCCAGGTCGTGCACACCCTGGTCGACGAGTTCTCCGGGAAGCTGTCGATCCTCCGCATCCTGCGCGGCTCCGTGCCCGCCGACCCGGTCGTGCTCAACCCCCACACGGGCGAGACCGAGCGCCTGGGGGCCCTGTTCGCCGTGCGCGGCAAGGAGCGCGAGACGGTGGCCGAGGCCGTGACCGGCGACCTGCTGGGCGTGGCCAAGCTCAAGGGCACGCACACGGGCGACACGCTGGCCGCGCCCGCCGCGCCCGTGGAGATCGAGAAGCTCGAGTACCCCGCGCCGATGATGTCCTACACCATCACGCCCAAGAGCAAGGGCGACGCCGACCGCATCAAGACCGCGCTGGAGCGCCTGCTGGAGGAGGACCCGACGCTCACGGTCAGCACCGACGAGCTGTCCAGCGCCCTGGTGCTCAACGGCATGGGCCAGGCCCACCTGGAGATGGCCATCGAGCGCATGGCCCGCAAGTACAAGGTCCAGGTCGAGACCGCGCTGCCGCCGGTGCCCTACCGCGAGACCCTCAAGAAGGGCGTGCAGAACGTCGAGGGCAAGCACAAGAAGCAGACGGGCGGCGCGGGCCAGTTCGGCGTGGCCTTCATGAACATCGTGCCGCTGGAGCGCGGCGGCGGCTTCCAGTTCGTCGACCTGGTCAAGGGCGGGGCCATCCCCAACCAGTACATCCCCTCGGTGGAGAAGGGCATCCGGGAGCGCATGAAGTCGGGCTTCCTGGCCGGCTACCCCATCGTCGACATCAAGGTCGAGGTCATCGACGGCAAGTACCACCCCGTCGACTCCAAGGACGTCGCCTTCCAGATGGCCGGCTCCAAGGGCCTGCGCGCGGCCTTCGAGCAGGGCGGCACCGTGCTGCTCGAGCCCATCATGGAGATGGACATCGTGGTGCCCACCGAGGTGATGGGCGACGTGATGGGCGACATGACCGGCCGCCGCGGGCGCGTGATGGGCATGGACCCGCGCGGCAAGAACACGGTGATCAAGGCCGTGGTGCCGCTGGCCGAGGTCCAGCGCTACGCGCCGGATCTGAAGGGCATGACCGGTGGCAAGGGCTCCTTCACCATGAAGCTGCAGGGCTACGAGCAGGTCCCCGCCCAGGCGGTCGACAAGATCGTGCACGCCTCGCCCTTCAAGCGTGAGGACGAAGAGTAGGCGCATGGCCGAGGAGATCCCCTTCGCCCGGCTGGGCATCCCCAAGGAGTTCCGGGATGTCCTGAGCCCGCAGGCGCCGCGGCCCGCCCGGCTCGCGGCGGCCCGGGGCCTGCTGCCGGTGGCGCCGGACGTGCAGCTCGGCATGCTCTACGTCCTGCGCGGGGATCCCGACCCCGAGGTGGCCGAGCTGGCGGGGCGCTCGCTGCTGGACCTGCCGGTCGAGCACGTGCTGCGCGCCATCCACGTGCGGACGCACCCCAAGGTGCTGGAGTACCTGGCGGAGAGCCGGGTCGACCCCGACCTGGACGACCGCCTCGCGATGCACAAGCTGGCCAACGACCGCACGGTGCGCCTGGTGGCGCGGCGGGCGGGGCCGGCGCTCTGCGAGAAGCTGTGCAGCAACCACGAGCGGCTGCTGATGACGCCGCTCATCTGGCTGGACCTGCGGGCCAACGCCAACGCCGCCGAGCGGGACCTGCAGAAGGCTGAGGGCTTCCTGCGGATGGAGGGCGCGCTGCCCGAGGCGGCCCCGGCCGCGCCGCCGCCTGCGGCCCCTGCCGCTCCCGCGGCGCCGGCCCCGATGGACCTGGAGGCCGAGATCCTGGCCGCGCTGGCGGGCCAGCAGTCGCCGGCCCTGCTGGCGGCCCAGGACCAGCGCCTGGAGATGATCGACCTCGACCGGACCTCCGTCGACCTCGGCGACTTCGAGTTCAACTTCGCCGACGAGACCCAGGAGCTGTCCTGGCTGTTGACCGATGACCGCGACGAGCGCGCCAGCCTCGAGGAGCTGCGCTCGATGGAGGGGATCATCCGCGACATGAGCCCCGGCCAGAAGATCAAGCTGGCCTACCTGGGCAACCAGGAGTCGCGCGGCATCCTGATCCGGGACTCCAACAAGCTGGTCGCCGCCGCCGTCGTGAAGTCCGGGCGGATGAGCGACGGCGAGGGCCTGGCCGCCGCGGCCAACCGCAACCTGGCCGACGACGTCATCCGCGAGATCGCGACCAACCGGGAGTGGGTGCGCAAGTACCCCTTCCAGGTGGCGCTGGTGAACAACCCCAAGTGCCCGGCCTCGGTCGCGATGGGCTTCATCCGCAACCTCAACCGCCGCGACCTGCAGGCGCTGACCCGCAACCGCAACATCTCCAGCGCGGTCAACCAGGCGGCGACCCGCCTCTTCCGTGAGAAGTTCAAGGACGCCTGAGGCGCCGGCCTCGCTTGGAGCCCCCATGAAGCTCGCCACCCTTCGCGACGGCAGCCGCGACGGCACCCTCGTCGTCGTCCGCCGCGACCTCGCCGTCTACACCCCCGCCACCCACATCGTGCGCACGCTCCAGCAGGCGCTGGACCAGTGGGCCGTCTTCGAGCCGGCGCTCCGCGACCTGGCCGACGCCCTGGAGTCGGGCGAGCTGGCGGGCGAGCCGCTGGACGTCGACCGACTGCTCTCGCCCCTGCCGCGCGCCTACGAGTGGGTCGACGGCAGCGCCTACATCACGCACGTCGTGCTGGTCCGGAAGGCGCGCAACGCCGAGCCGCCGGCGACGCTGCGCACCGACCCGCTGGTCTACCAGGGGGGCTCGGGCGCCTTCCTGGCCCCCACCGACGACATCCCCCTGCGCGACCCGGCCTGGGGGCTCGACTTCGAGGCCGAGGTCTGCGTGGTGCTCGACGACACGCCGATGGGGACCACCGCCGCGCAGGCCGAGGACCACATCAAGCTCGTGCTGCTCTGCAACGACGTGACCCTGCGCAACCTGATCCCGGCCGAGCTGGAGAAGGGCTTCGGCTTCTTCCAGAGCAAGCCGGCCACGGCCTTCTCCCCCGTGGCCGTCACCCCCGACGAGCTGGGGGACGCCTGGCAGGACGGGCGGGTGCACCTGAAGCTGCGGACCAGCCTGAACGGGCAGCGCGTGGGCGAGCCACACGCGGGCCCCGAGATGCACTTCAGCTTCCACGACCTGGTGGCCCACCTCTGCAAGACGCGGGACTACACGGCCGGGACCATCCTGGGCAGCGGCACGGTCGCCAACGCCGACCCGGCGACCGGCAGCTCCTGCCTGTCCGAGCTGCGGATGCGCGAGATCATCGCCTCGGGCGCCCCGCGCACGCGCTACATGCAGGAGGGAGACGTGGTGCGGATCGAGATGCTCGATCCGGACGGCGACTCGATCTTCGGCGCGATCGAGCAGCGGGTCGTCTCGGCGCCCTGAGGTGGACATGCGGCTGTACGGCTACTGGCGCAGCTCGTCGGCGTGGCGGGTGCGGATCGCCCTGGAGTGGAAGGGCCTGCCCTGGGAGTACGTGCCGGTGCACCTGGTCGCCGACGGCGGGCAGCAGAACCTGCCCGCGCACGCCGCTCGCAACCCGATGCGGCAGGTGCCGGTGCTGGAGCTGGACGACGGGCGCCTGCTCAGCCAGTCGGTCGCCATCGTCGAGTACCTCGAGGAGCTCCAGCCGACGCCGCCCCTGCTGCCCGCCGACCCCTTCGCCCGCGCCGTGGTCCGCCAGCTCGTCGAGGTGGTGAACTCCGGGATCCAGCCGCTGCAGAACCTGCGCGTGCTGGCGGCCATGGAGGCGGCCGGAGGCGACCGGGGAGCCTGGGCGCGGCAGGTGATCGAGCCGGGCCTGGCCGCCTTGCAGGAGCTGGCGCGCCCGCACGCCGGTCGCTTCCTGGTCGGGGACGCGCCGTCGCTGGCCGACGTCTTCCTGGTGCCGCAGCTCTACAACGCGCGGCGCTTCGGCTGCGGGCTGGACCCCCTCGACCTGCTGCTGCGGGTCGAGCAGGCGGCCCAGGCGCTGCCGGCCTTCCAGCGCGCCCACCCCGACCGCCAGCCCGACGCGGTGGCGGCAGGGTAGGGCGCGCTCGTCCCGCTCCTCACGCCGCACCAAGGAGGCGCCCGATGTTGGACCGCATGCAGCGAGGGCTCGTGCCGCCCAAGCACCACCTCGCCTTCCGCAAGGAGACCCCCGACGCCGGCGGCGCGCTGTTCTGGGAGGAGTGCCTCACCCGCGACGGCTTCGACGGCGGCTACACCATCCTGTACCACCGCTACCGCCCGCACGAGCACCGGGTCGCGCCCACGACCCACGGCTGGCCGGCCCCGGTCGCCGGCGCGGGGACCGACCTGCGCAAGCGGCACTTCAAGACGCAGGACCTGCCGCCGACCGGGGGGGCGCCCGTCGACGCCCGGACACCGCTGCTGTTCAACGAGGACGTGGTCCTGTCGGTGCTGCACCCCGACCAGCCCGACCCGGTCTACGTCAACAACGGGGACGCCGACGACCTGCTCTACATCTTCCAGGGCAGCGGCCTGCTGCGCTCGGTGCTGGGCGACCTGCGCTTCTCGCAGGACGACTACGTCTACATCCCCCGCGGGCTGGTCTACCGGCTGATCCCCGACCCGGGGGTGCCGCAGTACTGGCTGTCCATCGAGTGCCTGGGCGGGATGGGGCTGCTGCGCCAGTTCCGCAACGAGGTGGGCCAGCTCACCATGGACGCGCCCTACTGCCACCGCGACTTCCGGCGGCCCGAGGGGCCCGTCGAGCGCGACGAGGGCATCCGCGCGCTGGTGGTGAAGAAGGGGGGCCGCTTCCATGGCTTCACCCTGCCGCACAGCCCGCTGTGCTGCGTGGGCTGGGACGGCACGGTCTACCCGTGGGCCTTCCCCATCCTGCACTTCCAGCCCCGCGCCGGCCTGGTCCACCTGCCGCCCACCTGGCACGGCACCTTCCAGGCCCGCGGCGCGCTCATCTGCTCCTTCGTGCCGCGGGCGGTGGACTTCCACCCCGACGCGATCCCCTGCCCCTACCCGCACAGCAGCGTCGACGTGGACGAGTTCCTGTTCTACGTGCGCGGCAACTTCACCAGCCGCCGCGGCGTCGGTCCCGGCAGCGTGAGCTTCCACCCCGCCGGCATCCCGCACGGTCCCCACCCCGGCGCCTACGAGGCCAGCATCGGCCACCGGGAGACGACCGAGCTGGCCGTCATGCTCGACACGCTGCGGCCGCTGCAGGTCACGGCCCAGGCCGAGGGGGTCGAGGACCCGGCCTACATGGACAGCTTCGTCCAGGGCTGAGCGCCGGCGGGCGAGGGCGCCGGCGGGCGGGGGCGCGGCGGGTCAGTGCCCGCCGCCCAGCACGAAGTTGTTCAGCGAGGCGACGATGACGCCCACGATCGACACGCCCGCGATCACGCCGGCCGACACGGGCACCAGGTAGTCCTCGGCGGCCTGGGCGTCCTTCTTCTGCCAGACCCAGGCGATGAGCGCGCCCACCAGCATGGACAGCGGGTACTGGAAGGGCAGGATGAAGCCCAGGCCCAGGCCGGTGGCCGAGGGCAGCCACTTCTTGGCCTTGGGCAACAGCTGCTCCAGCACGACCAGGACCGCGCCCAGCGCCAGGCCCAGGCCGATGGCCTGCTGGTGCATCGGGTGCATGCTCTCGATGCCGTCGCGGAAGACCTCGGCCACCGCCTTCCAGGCCTGGGCAGCCGGCGCGGGGAAGGCCGGCGGCGCGGTGTCCGTGCCGGTCAGCGCCGTGGCGTCGGGCACCAGGATGTAGAAGCCGGTCACCGTGGCCATCGTGCCGCTGAGGATGCCCATCGCCTGGGCCACGAACTGCCGGCGGGGGTTGGCGCCCAGCAGGTAGCCGCTCTTGAGGTCGTTGAGCAGGTCGGCGCAGGAGCTGGCGGCGCCCGCCGTGATGCCGGCCGTCATCAGGTTGGCCGTCGCCGACTGCGGGATCAGCACGCCGTAGGTGAGCTGCATGATCTTGCCCATCGCGCCGGTGGGCGTGATGTCGCTCTCGCCGGTGGCGCGGGCCGCGACCAGGGCCAGGGCCAGGGTCAGGACCACGGCCAGCACGCCCAGCAGCAGCGGGATCTCGAAGAAGCGCCAGGCGATCAGCACCACCGCCGAGCCGGCCAGGGCCAGGCCGCCCAGGAACCAGGCGATCGGCACCTCGGTGGCCGCCACCCGCGCGTCGACGGCCCCGCCGCCGCCGCCGCCCAGGCTCTTGAAGGCCCGCGCGATGGTGCGCCACTGGAAGGCGAAGCCCAGCAGGCCGCCGCTCACCATCATCGGCGCGCCCAGCCACAGGCCGACCTCCTTCCAGGCCTTGGCCCCCTTGGTGACGGCCGTGATCGTGTCGCCCTTCGGGTTCACCCAGGCCGCCTCCAGGCCCATGGGCCCGGCGACGTAGGCCAGCACCAGCCCGCCCACCGCCATCCAGATGGCCGTGCGCAGGCCGACCAGCGCGCCGGCCGCGACCATCACGGGGTTGACGTCCCAGGCGATGGTCCAGTCGCTGGGCTTCATCGCGACCGTCTCGCCGTCGACGACCTTGGTGCCCCGCGCCGGCAGCCAGTCGAACAGGTTCAGCGACGAGGGCACCAGCGGCGCCTTGCCGCCCGCGCCGTCGCTCTTCAGCGGCAGCTCCAGCAGGGGAGGGAAGGCCGCGCCGAACAGGCCCGACCACAGCAGCGCGCGCGCCTTCTTCACGGCCTCGCCACCCTCGGCGTACAGCGACTGCAGCGTGACCGCCGCCGCCAGGCCCGAGGGGAACTTCAGGCGCTCCTGGTTGATCATGTTCCGCTTCATCGGGATGGCGATCACCGTGCCGAGCACGGCCAGCGCCACCGTCCACGCCGCCAGCACCGGCCAGGCCAGGTGGGTACCGCCGGGGTTCTCCGGCGTCGCCGACAGGATGAGCAGGGCCGCGATGGCGCTGACCATCGTGCCGCCCGTGCTGTAGCCGGCGGCCGAGGCCGTCGACTGCATGCA
The DNA here is from genome assembly GCA_023150805.1 of Myxococcota bacterium. Lineage (GTDB taxonomy): Bacteria > Myxococcota_A > UBA796 > UBA796 > UBA2385 > UBA2385. Next base: position 31,259 of record JAKLKF010000023.1, read on the forward strand.
GTTGTTCTCCAGGATGGTCATCGGCGTCTTGGCGATGCCGGCCTTCTGGATGCCCGACCACAGGGCGTAGGAGAGGATGCAGGCCGTGATGGCGATGCCCAGGTGCCAGCCGGTCTTCAGCCCGATGTACAGGTTGGTGAAGGCCAGCAGGAAGCCCAGGCCCGAGCCCATCAGCACCGCGCGCAGCGTGAGCTGGGGCACGTCCTCGCCGCGGTAGGCCCGCTGGTACCACTCCTCCTCGCTCATCTCGGCCACCTGGGCCGGCGGGATCTCTAGGGGGTGGCTGCGGGCCAGGTCCTCCGCGGACGCGGGGGCCTTCTGGAAGAGCGGCATGGGGAGCTCCAGCGAGGTCCCGTTGCCTATGGACCCCGGCTGCGCGCGTCCACGCGACGCATTGGACTCCCGCGCCCGCGAGCCCTACCGCGCCTCGCAGCCCTGGTCGGCGATGCGCTCGACGCGCTCCCGCTCCACCTGGCCGCCTCCCTCCACCCAGGCGCGCGCCGCCCGTCGGGCCGGGCCTTCCCAGCCCAGGTCGCACATCGCGTCGACCCGCACCGCCTCCAGCGCCTGTCGCAGGTCCGCGCTGGCCAGGGCCCGTCCCAGCATCACGTCGGCCGTCGCCACGAAGGCCGAGGGCGTGCTGGCCTGCCGCTGCCGCTGCAGGTGCGCGTACTGCTCGGTGGCCGTCAGCACGGCCTGGCCCAGCATCGGCGGCCGGTCCAGCGCCTGCATGTGGACCAGCAGCCGCGGATCGGCCTGCGGCTCGCAGCTCGCGCTCTGGCCCTCGGAGACCAGCTTGCGCCGCCCGTCCGCGCACTCCACCTGCACCGTGCCGCGCCGCGTCGACACCTCGGTCCGGCTGCCGACCGTGCTCACCGCGTACTTCGTGCCCACCACGCGCACGGTCGCCGAGACCGTCCGGATCGTGAAGGTCGCGAAGTCGGGCTCCACGGCCGTGCGGTCCACGTCGACCCGCACCGTCGCGTCGTTGGACAGCGCCAGCACCGGCGCCGCCTGCGTGCCCGACAGCACGCCGAAGCCCTGGTCCACGCGCAGGTCCAGGCCGTCGACCACCTCGCCGCGCCAGGGCGAGGTGTCCGCCTCGATCTCGCCCGAGCTGAGCAGGGGCGGGGAGGAGGGGGCCGAGGCCACGACCAGCGCGGTCGGGGCAGGCGTGGACGGGATCGCGGCCGACCCGGACCCATCGGCGAGGGGAGCGGTCCCCACCACCGGCGAGGGGGCCGCCCCGGGCACGGTCGCGCCCGGCCGTGCGGGCAGGCGCTCGGCCCGCGGCGTCGGCGCCGGGGACGGCCAGGCCGCCTCCGCGAAGGTCGGCGCCGACTCGCCGGCGAGCGCCAGGGCCTCCAGCTCGCCCGGCGACAGCGGGGGCACCTCGGGCGACGAGAGGCCGTCGCCGCGCACATCGGCGCTCCCGGTCGCGTCCGGGGCCGAGCCGATGGACGCGCGCGCCGCGTCCTCGGCGGTGGTCGCCTGCCCGGGCGACAGGACCCGCAGGACCAGCAGCCCCGCGGCTGCCAGGGCCAGCGCCGCCGCTCCCCACCGCGTCCAGCGGTGCGGGTCGGCCGGGCGCCCGTCGCGGGCCCGCGCCAGCGGGACCACGGAACCGGTCGTGTCCTCTCCCCGGAGCTCCGGGGCGTCGACCTCGCGCGCCAGCAGCTCGGCCGCGAAGGACCGCAGCCGCGCGTCCTGGGCACCCCCCTCGGCGGCGGCGTCGTACCACTCCTGCAGCACCACGGGCTGGCGCGCCAGGCGCCGCGCGGCGGCGTCCTCCCGCGCCTCGGTCCGCTCCCCGCCCTCGGAGATCGGGTCGAGGTCGTCCAGGGTGGCCAGGGAGGCGTCGGGGTCCGGCAGCGCGGGCGCGGCGTCCAGCCCGGGCACCAGGGCGGCGGCGAAGGCCCGCAGGCGCGCGTCCATGGCGCGGTCGTCGGCGGTGGCGTCGAACCACTCCTGCACGGCGCGGGGCTGCTCGGCCACGCGCTCCTCGCGGTCGCGCTCGCGGCGCACCTCGTCGGGGAGGGGCAGGATGGTCAGGTGGTCGCGAGGGGGCGTGCTCATCGGCCCTCCTCCTCTTGGGTGTCGGCCTGGCCCGGCATCAGGCCCAGGCGCAGGCTGGCTTCGCGGATGTGACGGTTCGCGCGGCGGATCCGGCTGGCAACCGTGCCGCGGGGGACCTCGGTCATGGTCGCGATCTCGGTCTGCGACCAGCCTTCCAGGTGCAGGACGAAGGACTCGCGGGCGTCGGGATCCAGCTCGGAGAGGATCTTCTCGCCGATGGCGACGGCCTGGCGGCGCCAGGCGTCGGTCTCTGGCGAGCGCCGCTCGTTGCCGGGCATGGGCAGCTCGGGCGCGAGCATGGCCACCTGCTCGACGTCCTCGACCGGCACCTTGGGCCGGCGCCGCCGCTTCTTGAGGTGATCGGCCGCCACCCGCCGCAGGATGCCCATCACCCAGGAGTCCAGCCGCGCGGGCTCTCCCAGGCTGTCGATGCGGCGGACGACGACGGTGAGCGCGTCCTGGACCAGCTCCTCGGGGTCGAGGTTGCCGCCGTACAGCCGACGGGCCGAGGCCGGCAGCCAGTCCAGCAGGTGGGCGAGGACCAGCCGCAGCGCGCCGCGATCGCCGGCGACGGCGAGGGCGGTGGTCTCTGGCGTGAGGGCGTCGGTGGGCAGGGGCATCATGGTGGCCTCCTAAGTGGACGCGGACGGCGAGGTGGATCACCGGGCCGACGGGGCGGAGCGCCGGGGGTGCGTGATAGGGTGGGATGTTGTGCCCGGGCGTGGGCGCAGCACGAGGTGCGACATCGACACGCAGCCCCCGGCGGAGCCCACAGGCCACGGCGTGGTCTCCTCCGCGCTGGTCCCGGTGGACGACCCCCCGGGCGCCCACCGGATCACCCTGGACGTGGACGACGGTGCCGCGCTGCGCGAACTGGCCGGCGAGGTCGGCCAGAACCTGAAGATCCTGGCCCGGGGCCATGGCGTGCGGGCCAGCCAGCGCGGCAACCAGGTGACCCTGGTGGGCCCGGCCGAGGCGGTGCAGGCGGCCGCCGCCACCTTCGTCCAGCTCCACGACGTGGCGCGGGCCGGCTTCACGCTCAGCGGCGCCGACGTGGACCAGGCCTGCCGGATGTTGCGGGGCAGCGAGGCGGTGCGCCTGCTCGACCTGTACCGCGACGTCATCCCCATCGGCGCCGGGCGCAAGCAGGTCCACCCGCGCTCGGCGCGGCAGCGCAGCTACGTCCAGGCCATCCGCGACCACGACCTGGTCTTCGGCGTGGGCCCCGCCGGCACCGGCAAGACCTACCTGGCCATGGCCATGGCGCTGGCCGCCTTGATGCGCCAGCAGGTCCGGCGCATCGTCTTGTGCCGCCCCGCGGTCGAGGCGGGCGAGAAGCTGGGCTTCCTGCCCGGCGACATGGTCGAGAAGGTCAACCCCTACCTGCGGCCCCTCTACGACGCGCTGCACGACCTGCTGGGCTTCGAGCGCGCCCAGCGGCTGATCGAGAAGGACGTCATCGAGGTGGCCCCCCTGGCCTTCATGCGCGGACGCACGCTGTCGGACGCCTTCGTCATCCTCGACGAGGCGCAGAACACCACGCCCGAGCAGATGAAGATGCTGCTCACCCGCACGGGCCTGAACTCCCAGGTCGTCGTGACCGGCGATCCCAGCCAGGTCGACCTGGAGCCCGGCCGGAAGAGCGGCCTGCTGCACGCCGTCTCGATCGTCGGCGGCGTCGAGGGGGTCGCCGTCGTGCGGTTCACCGAGGTGGACGTGGTGCGCCACCCGCTGGTCTCGGCCATCATCCGGGCCTACGACCGGGCCGAGTCCCGGGACGGACCGGTGCCGCCGTCCGTCGAGGCCCCGGTTGGCGGGTAGCCTGCAGCGACTGGCCGATCGGCTGACCAGCGGGCCGGCGCGCCGGGTGCTGGCCCTGCTCGCCCTGGCCGTCGGCTCGGCGCTGCTGGTCGTCGACTACGTGCGCGTGCCCTCGCGCGAGTTCCAGGTGGGCGAGGTCGCCGATCGCGACGTGCGCGCCACCACGGCCTTCTCCTACGTCGACTGGGCCAGCACGCTGGAGAGCCAACGCAAGGCCGAGGCCGCGGTGCCGCCGGTCTACGACTTCGACGCGACGCTGGCCGCGCGGCTGCAGGGCCGCATCGGCCTGGCCTTCGAGCAGGCCCGCCGCGCCTGGGGCGAGCGGCTGCTGGCCGCCAAGGCCACCGGGCGCGCCGACGTGACCGAGGAGGAGCTCTCGGCCATCGCGCACGACTTCCTGAAGGCGCTCGAGCTGGGCATCGCGCCCGAGGACGTGGCGCGCATCGTCGCCGCCCGCTGGGACCCGCAGGTCGAGGCGCTGGCCCTGGAGTACGTCGGCGTCGCCCACCAGCGCTACATCATCGCCGATCGCAGCCTGCTGCCGGCCGAGGCGCGGCCGGTCCACGTGGTGCGCATCCTCCACGACACCCAGGAGGAGGGCAGCCTGGAGGACCTGGGCCAGGTCCGCACCCCCGAGGAGGCGCGCCAGGCCGTCAGCCTCTACGCGCTGGAGCGCGGCGGCGGGGACGAGGCCATCTCCCGCGCGGCGGTCGCGGTGGCCCGCGCGGCCGTCCGTCCCAACTTCTCCTACAACCAGCTGCTCACCGAGGAGCGGCGCCGCCAGGCCCGCGACGCCCAGGGCGTGCAGGAGGTCTACGTCCAGCAGGGCAAGTCCCTGGTCCGCGAGGGCGACGTGCTCACCCGCGAGCAGGTCGACATGCTGCGCGGCCTGCAGGCCACCCGGGCCGGGCCGGGCCTGCTGGGCGTGGTCCTGGCCCTGGTGGCCCTGTGCGCGCTGATCTACGGCGTGGTCTACGTCTACGGCGCCACCCAGGTGGCGCGCTTCAGCACGAAGGATCGGGACATCGAGGCGATGGCCCTGGTCGGCCTGCTCGTCCTCCTGCTCTCCCGCGGCCTGGACCTGGTCAGCGAGCCGCTGGCCGCCACGCTGGGCATGGGCATGGCCCCCAGCAGCCTGTGGTACATGGCGCCCATCGCCGGCGGCGCGATGGTCGTGCGCATCCTGGTGAACGCCGAGACGGCCCTGCTGTTCTGCCTGGCCATCGCCTCGGCCGCCGGCATGATGATGGACCAGCAGGTCCTGCTGTCGGCCTTCTACGCCCTGTCCGCCCTGGTCGGCGCCGCCGCGGCCGTGCAGTCCACCGAGCGGGTCGGCATCCTGCGCGCCGGGCTCTTGACCGGCCTGGTCAACGCCGGCGCCGCCCTGCTCATCAACCTGGTCCAGGTCCACCTGGGCCACGCCCCCTCCGCCGTCTCCGCCGCCACCCAGCCCCTGTGGGACGTGGCCTTCGCCTTCCTCGGCGGCCTGGCCTCCGGCGGCATGGTCCTGGTGCTGGTCCCCGCCTTCGAGCTGCTGGGCTTCGTCACCGACTACAAGCTCATCGAGCTGGCCAACCTCAACCACCCCCTGCTGCGCCAGCTCATGCTGCGGGCGCCCGGCACCTACCACCACAGCGTGATCATGGGCTCGCTCTGCGAGCAGGCCGCCGAGGCCATCGGCGCCAACCCGCTGCTCGTCCGCGTCTCCTGCTACTTCCACGACATCGGCAAGGCGCTGCAGCCCCAGTACTTCATCGAGAACCAGCGCGGCGGCCCCAACCCGCACGATCGCCTGCTGCCCCGCCAGTCCGCCCGCGCGCTGCTCGCCCACGTCGTCGACGGCCAGGCGATGGCCGCCCAGTACAAGCTGCCGCCGCCGGTGGTCGACGGCATCGCGATGCACCACGGCACCAGCCTGATCAAGTACTTCTACGTGAAGGCGCTGGACCGCGCCGCCCCCGGCGAGGTGATCGACGAGCGCGAGTTCCGCTACCCGGGCCCCATCCCGGACACCAAGGAGGCCGGCATCATGCTGCTGGCCGACCGCTGCGAGGCGGCCTGCCGGACGCTGAAGGAGCCGACCGCCCAGAACATCCGGGCCATGGTGCAGAAGCTGGTCAACGACGCCGTCACCGACGGGCAGCTCGAGCACTGCCCGCTGACGGTCCAGGAGCTGTACCGCATCGTCGACAGCTTCACCGAGACCCTGCTGGGCATCTACCACCACCGCATCGAGTACCCGGGCATCCCCTCGGCCAAGGACGGCCTGCGGCCGATGGTCGACGCGTCGCCCATCATCACCCTGGACCTGCAGAACCCCCTGCGGGGCGGCCCCTCCTACGAGGACCACGTGGAGGACAGCGGCGAGCACGCGACCGCGCCCCCCGCGCCCGGCGCCGCCTCGCCCGAGGACCCGAGCGCCGAGCTCCCGGAGAAGCTGCCATGACCCCGCCCGCCCCCGCCTGCGTCGTCGACGTCTCCTGCGAGGGGGAGGTCGACCAGGCCCTGGTCGACCCGGTCCAGGCGGCGGCGGAGGCGGCGCTCGCGGCGCTGGGCCTGCGAGCGGTGGAGCTGTCCGTCCTGCTCTGCGACGACGAGGTCATCGCGCCGCTCAACCAGGACTGGCGCGGGGTGGAGGGGCCCACCGACGTGCTGTCCTTCGCGATGGACGAGGGCGAGGAGCTGGTCCTGCCGCCGGGCATCCCCCGGCCGCTGGGCGACCTGGTGATCAGCGTGCAGACGGCCGCGCGCCAGGCGGCCGGGCTGGGCCACCCGCTGGAGCTGGAGCTGCGGGTGCTGGTCGTGCACGGCCTGCTCCACCTGCTGGGCCACGACCACGAGACCGGCGACGAGGACGCCGCCGCCATGCGCGCGGAGGAGGCGCGCCTGCTGTCCCTGCTCGGCGGCGGGCAGGGCCTGGTCGCGCGCGCGGGCTGAGGCGCAGCCCTGCCGCCCGTGCGCGCCCGCCCCCTCTCCGTTACGCCCGCGCTCCCCCCTTTCCCCCGGGAGCCCGCCATGGCCGTCGATCACCACGAGCTGAAGAAGGACCTGCGCAACCGCATCGCGTCCCTCCGGGGGTCTCTTTGACCTCGACACCCTGAAGCGCAAGATCGGCGAGCTGGAGACCCGGTCGGCCGACCCCTCCTTCTGGAACGACCCCGAGCGCGCCACCGCCACCCTGCGCGAGAAGGCCACCTACGAGCAGTGGGTGCAGGGCGTCGAGGTGCTCGAGCGGGCCTGGGACGACGCCGTCACCGCGCTGGAGCTGGGCGAGGAGGAGCACGACGCCGACACCCTGCGCGAGGGGCAGGCCGCCCTGGAGGCGCTCGAGGACCGCGTCCACCAGGCCGAGGTCCGCCGCCTGCTCTCGGACGAGGCCGACCAGAACGACGCCGTGCTGGAGATCAACAGCGGCGCGGGCGGCACCGACGCCAGCGACTGGGCCCAGATCCTGGAGCGCATGTACATCCAGTGGGCCAACAAGATGGGCTACAAGGTCGAGATCACCGACGAGCAGTACCACGAGGAGGCCGGCATCAAGTCCGCCACCCTCTACGTGCGCGGCCCCTACGCCTATGGCTACCTCAAGGCCGAGATCGGCGTGCACCGGCTGGTCCGCATCTCCCCCTTCGACAGCGCCGCCCGTCGCCACACGGCCTTCGCCAGCGTGGGCTGCTACCCCGACGTGCAGGACGACATCGTCGTCGAGGTCAAGGAGAGCGACCTGCGCATCGACACCTACCGCTCCAGCGGCGCGGGGGGACAGCACGTCAACACCACCGACTCGGCCGTGCGCCTGACCCACCTGCCCACCGGCATCGTCGTCGCCTGCCAGGCCGAGCGCAGCCAGCACAAGAACAAGGCCAAGGCCATGAAGATGCTGGCGGCCAAGATCTACCAGCACGAGCTGGACAAGCGGCAGGCCGAGATCGACGCCCAGAACGCCACCAAGAAGCGCATCGAGTGGGGCAGCCAGATCCGCAGCTACGTGATGCAGCCCTACCGGATGGTCAAGGACCTGCGCACCGGGGTCGAGGTCGGGGACACCGACCGCGTCTTCAACGGCGACCTGATGCCCTTCATGGAGGCCTGGCTGGCCCAGCGCGCCGACCAGGCCGCCGCCGGAGAGCTGGTCGAGGAGTGAGCGCGCGGGTGGGAACCGGCCGGGCGGTGCGCGCGGGTTAAGCGCGCCCGTCCCGCTCCCTCCAGGCGCCGCCCATGTACGAGTTCGACCCCGCCCGCCTCGACAAGCTGCAGATCCTGCGCGAGGCCGGCATCCCGCCCTACCCGCACGGCCTGCACGTCTCCCACACGGCCGCCCAGGCCCTCGCCCTCATCGGCGAGCGGGACGCGGCCGCGCTCGAGGCCGACCCGACCGTCGTCACCTTCGCCGGCCGGCTGATGGCCAAGCGCGAGATGGGCAAGGCCGGCTTCGGCAAGCTGCAGGACCGCTCGGGCGAGCTGCAGTTCTACGTGCGCAAGGACGACGTGGGCGAGGAGACCTTCGCCGCCTGGCGCAAGCTCGACCTGGGCGACCACGTGCACGTCACCGGCCGCTTCATGCGCACCCGCACCGGGGAGCCGTCGATCCACGCCTCGGCCCTGCAGCTCGCCGCCAAGTGCATCGCCGCCATGCCCGACAAGCACCACGGGCTGGAGGACCGCGAGCTGCGCAGCCGCAACCGCTACGTCGACCTCTTCGTCAACGACGAGAGCCGCCGCACCTTCCAGCGCCGCAGCGCGATCGTGCGCTTCATCCGCCGCTGGTTCGAGGACCGTGACTTCGTCGAGGTCGAGACCCCGATGATGCAGGTGATCCCCGGCGGGGCGGCGGCCCGGCCCTTCGTGACCCACCACAACACGCTGGGCATCGACCTCTACCTGCGCGTGGCGCCCGAGCTGTACCTCAAGCGCCTGGTCGTCGGCGGCTTCGAGCGGGTCTTCGAGATCAACCGCAACTTCCGGAACGAGGGGGTCAGCACGAAGCACAACCCCGAGTTCACGATGCTCGAGTTCTACCAGGCCTACGCCACCTGGCACGACCTGATGGACATGACCGAGCAGCTCGTCAGCGAGTGCGCCCAGGCCGTCTGCGGCACCACCACCGTGCCCTTCGCCGGCCACGAACTGTCGCTGTCCCGCCCCTGGCGCCGCGCCAGCATGGGCCAGCTCATCGCCGAGGCGGTGGGCCTGGACCTCGACCAGGTCAAGGACCCCGCCGCCCTGCGCGCCCGCTGGCTGCAGGACCACCCCGACGCCGACCCCGACAGCCTGCCCACCACCATGGGCCGCTGGTGGGAGTGGTACTTCGACGCCCACGTCGAGCCCGGCCTGGTCCAGCCGACCTTCGTCACCGGCTTCCCCGCCGAGATCTCGCCCCTGGCGCGGCGCAGCGACGACGACCCGCGCTTCACCGACCGCTTCGAGCTGTTCATCGCCGGCGCCGAGATCGCCAACGGCTTCAACGAGCTGAACGACCCGGTCGACCAGGCCGAGCGCTTCGCCGCCCAGGCCCGGGCGCGCGAGGCCGGCGACGCCGAGGCGATGTACTTCGACGCCGACTACATCCACGCGCTCACCTTCGGCCTGCCGCCCACCGCCGGTGAGGGCATCGGCATCGACCGGCTCGTGATGCTGCTCACCGACCGCGACAGCATCCGCGACGTCATCCTGTTCCCGACCCTGCGCCCGGTCGGCGCCGCGGCCACCGCGACCGGCGCCGCGCCCGCTGGCCCCGAAGACGCCGGCTGATGCGCTTCGCCCTGCTCGTCGCCCTCTCCCACCTGCGCGCCCGCCGGCGCGAGGCCGGGATCAGCGTCATCACCGGCGTGTCCATCATGGGCGTCACCATCGGCGTGACCGCGCTCATCATGGTGCTGGCGGTGATGCAGGGCTTCGAGGTCGACCTGCGCGACAAGATCCTGGGCAGCAACGCCCACCTGGTCGTGCTCAACCAGGACGGCGAGTTCGAGCAGTACCAGGGCGTGGCCGACACCGTGCAGGCCGTGCCGGGCGTCGTCGCGGCCGCGCCCTTCGTCTACTACGAGGTGATGATCCGCTCGCAGTGGTCGGCCGGCGGCGCCGTGCTCAAGGGCATCGACCCCACCCGCAGCGGCGGCGTCACCGACGTCGTGCACAACCTCGACCGCGGCCCCGACGGCCCGCTGCAGACCGAGCAGGAGCGCCTGGCCCTGCTCGGCAGCCTGTCCAGCCCCCCGCCCGCCCAGGCCCAGGACGTCGACGACACCGAGGTCCTGCCCGGCATCATCATCGGCCGCGAGATGGCCGAGCACCTGGCCGTGACGGTGGGCGACAGGGTCCACGTCATCAACCCCATCGGCGGCGGCAGCGGCCCGATGGGCGTGCCGACGCCGACCGTGCGGCCCTTCCGCGTCGCCGGCATCTTCTACTCGGGCATGTACGAGTACGACACCAAGTGGACCTACGTCGCCATCGGGGACGCGCAGAGCTTCCTGAAGATGGGCGACGCCGCCACCGGCATCGAGGCGCGGGTCGCAGACCTGGACCGGGTCGAGCCCGTCGCCGATCTCGTCTCCCAGGCCCTGCCCTACCCCTACTACACGCGGCACTGGAAGAACCTCAACCGCAACCTGTTCAGCGCGCTCAAGCTGGAGAAGATCGTGATGGGCCTCATCCTGAGCCTCATCGTGGCGGTCGCCAGCCTCAACATCGTGGGCACCCTCATCCTCATCGTCGTCACGCGCGCCCGCGAGATCTCCATCCTGCGGGCCATGGGCGCCAGCAAGGCCACGGTGCGGCTGATCTTCATGCTCCAGGGCCTGATCATCGGCCTGGTCGGCACCTCGGTGGGAACGGTGCTGGGCCTGCTGGGCTGCGAGGGGCTGCGGCTGATCGAGTTCCCGCTGGACACCGACGTGTACTACCTGGACACCCTGCCCGTCGTCGTGGAGCCCCACAACGTCGTGATCGTGGCCCTCTCCGCCGTGCTCATCTGCTTCCTGGCCACGCTGTACCCGGCCAGCGTCGCGGCGGGCATCGACCCCGTCGAGGGGCTCCGCTACGAATGAGCAGCTCCTCCGCCACCGCATCGTCGCCCGCCGGCGTCCAGGTCCAGGTCGAGGACCTGCACAAGCGCTTCGTGAAGGGCGGGCAGACCCTGCACGTGCTGCAGGGCATCGACCTGAGCCTGGCCCCGGGCGAGATGGTCGCCATCGTCGGCCAGTCCGGTTCGGGCAAGTCGACCTTCCTGCACGTGCTGGGCACGCTGGACCGCCCCAGCCAGGGCGCGGTGCGCTTCGACGGCCAGGACGTGTTCCAGCGCGGCGGCGCCGCCCTGGACGCGCTACGGAACCGGCGCATCGGCTTCATCTTCCAGTTCCACCACCTGCTGCCGGACCAGGACGCGCTCCACAACGTGATGATCCCCTCGCTCATCGGCGGTGAGCCGCCCGAGCGCGCCCAGGAGCGTGCCCACCAGCTCCTCGAGCGCGTCGGCCTCGGCGGTCGCCTGCGCCACCGCCCCGGGGAGCTCTCCGGCGGCGAGCAGCAGCGCGTCGCCATCGCGCGCGCCCTGGTGCGCCGCCCCGGCCTGCTGCTGGCCGACGAACCCACCGGCAACCTCGACCCCGACACCGCCGCCGACGTCTTCGACATGCTGCTGGAGCTGAACGCCGAGTCGGGCGCGACCCTGATGGTCGTCACCCACTCGCTGGAGCTGGCCGCTCGCTTCCCCCGTCGTCTCCGCCTGGTGCACGGCCGCTTCCAGGAGCTGGACGCGTGATCCCCGCTCCGCTGCTCGCCCTGCTCGGCCTGCTCTCCGGCCCCGCCTTCGCCCAGGATCCGCCCCCCGCCGCGGAGCCCGCGGCCTCGGACACCGCCCGCGAGCTGCCGACCCCCGCGGAGCCGGCCCCCGCCGCCGACACCACCCGCGAGCTGCCGACCGCGGCGCCCACCGCCGCCGCCCCGGCCGCCGACGGCCCGCCGGACAAGGCGATGGGCCAGGTCGCCGACGTGCGCGTGGTCGGCCTGCGCCGCCTGGAGGAGGCCGCGATCCTGGCCGCCATCGGCCTGCGCGCCGGGGAAGAGGTGGTCGACTGGAAGGTGCGTCGCGACATCGAGGGCGTGTGGGCCACGGGCTTCGTCGACGACGTGGTGGTCGACGTCTCCCCGGCGCCCGAGGGCCCCGGCGTGGTGGTCACCTTCCGGGTCAACGAGAAGCCCGCCGTGCGCGAGGTCAAGCTCAAGGGCAACAAGAAGCTCGACGAGGACGCGCTGCGCGAGGTGATCGACATCCAGCCCTTCCGCGTGCTCAACCAGGCCGAGGTGCAGGAGAACGTCCGCCGCATCCGCGAGAAGTACCTGGAGAAGGGCTACTACCTGGTCCAGGTCGAGCCGATCCTGCGCGATCTCGGCAACGACCTGGTCGAGCTGACCTTCGAGGTCACCGAGAACCGCAAGGTCGTGGTCCAGCGGGTGGACATCGCCGGCAACGAGGCGGTGCCCGACCGCAAGATCAAGCGCTTCCTGACGACCCGCGCCGGCGGCATCCTGCCCTGGCTGACGAACTCCGGGACCTTCATCGAGGCCAACCTCGAGAACGACGTGCAGATCCTGCGCTCGGTCTACCTGGAGGAGGGCTACGTCAACGTCAAGGTCGGAAAGCCGCTCGCCTGGCTCTCCCCCGACAAGCGCAGCATCTACGTCAGCTACTCGGTGGAGGAAGGCCCGCGCTTCAAGCTGGGCAAGATCAAGGTGGACGGTGACTTCGTCGCCGAGGAGGGGCTGACCCAGGACGCCGTGCAGCAGATCCTGGACGGAGACACGGCCGCCACCGTGCGGGAGCGCTGGGACCGCGCGAAGAAGCGCTACGGCGACGCGCCCGTGCCCGAGACCTGGGACGACGAGGCGAAGAACCGCCCGCTGGAGTTCAACGAGCGCACGCCCGGCCTGGAGACCGGTGACTGGTTCAAGCTGTCCGTCTTCAACCTGGTCCGCCAGGAGATCACCGATCTGTACGGCGACCAAGGCTACGCCTTCGCCAACGTCACCCCGCTGACCGACGCCGACGACGAGGCGCAGGTCGTCGATCTCACCTTCGACATCCAGCGCGGCGAGAAGGTGCGCATCGGCCGCATCGACATCACCGGCAACGACCCGACATATGACAAGGTCGTGCGGCGGGAGATCCCGATCAACGAAGGGGAGATCTACGCCGGCTCCGCGCTCAAGGAGGCGCGCCAGCGCCTGGAGCGGCTGGGCTTCTTCGAGGAGGTGAAGATCAGCACCCCGCGGGGCAGCAAGGCCGACGAGCTCGACATGAAGGTCGAGGTGGTCGAGCAGCCCACGGGCTCCTTCTCGGTGGGCGCGGGCTTCTCCAACCTCGAGAACTTCGTCTTCACGATGAACGTCTCGAAGAACAACTTCCTGGGCCGCGGCTACGTGATGTCGGCCGCGATCAACGCCTCGGGCAAGCGCCAGCAGGGCAACCTCCAGCTCTTCGATCCCTACTTCCTGGACAGTCGCTGGACCCTGCGCGTCAACGGCTTCAGCATCAGCCGCCAGTTCATCGAGGACGAGTACCAGCGCGGCTTCTCCTTCGCGGTCGGCCGCTACCTGGATCGGCGCGACGACATGCGGCTCGAGCTGGACTGGACCTTCGAGGACACGGGGCTCACCAGCGTCGACGCCTACAAGGAGAAGCTGCTGGGCGGACAGATGTACCGGAACGGTCGCACCAGCACGACCGGGCTGTCCCTGGTGGTGGACAAGCGCAACAACCGCATCAACGCGACGCGCGGCATCTTCGCCAGCGCCACGACCAGCCTGTCCGGCGGCTTCCGCACCAGCGACGAGCAGGTGCTCAGCCTGTTCGGCGGCGACTTCAACTTCGCCGAGGCCAAGGCCAACGTCCGCGCCTACCACCCCGTCAGCCCCAAGGGCGAGTGGCTGATCTTCAAGTACAACGGCACCATCGGCAGCATCTGGAGCACCGACGGCACCATCGTGCCCTACATCCACCGCTACCGGGCCGGCGGCATCAACTCGGTGCGCGGCTACGACTGGTACCGGCTGGGCCCGAGCATCCGCGCCACCGGCTACCGCCCCTCGATCCGCAGCACCTTCACGGGCTCCGAGGACCCGCAGGCGGCCGACGACAAGCTGATCGTCGGCGGTACGGAGACCTGGATCAACAACTTCGAGCTGGAGATGCCGATCGTCCGCCAGGCGGGCATCAGCACGGTCGTCTTCTTCGACGCCGGCAACGCCTTCGGCGACCCCTGGGGCCACGGCCACATCAACCCGCTGGAGCTGCGCGCCGCCTACGGCTTCGGCGTGCGCTGGTTCAGCCCGATGGGCCCGCTGCGCTTCGAGTGGGGCTTCCCGGTCGACCCGCGCGAGGACGAGCGCCGCGCCGTCTTCGACTTCAGCATCGGCAGCCTGTTCTGAGCCCGGCCGAGCCGGACGCCCCGGTGGCGCAGCCGGGTTTGCGCGAGGTATAGGCGCCCGTTCCGCGGCCCCCGGGGTCGCCCTCTCCCGTCCTGGAGCCCCGATGCGCACCGTCCGCGTCCTCCTCGCCAGCCTCGCCCTCGCCGCCGCCCCCGCGGTGGTGCCCGCCCTGTCCTCGCCCGCCCACGCCGAGGTCAAGGTCGCCGTCGTCGACTTCCAGGAGGCGATCAACCAGGTCCGGGACGGCGTCGCCGCCAAGGGCCGCCTGGAGGGCATGTTCGCCGCCAAGAAGAAGGCGATCGAGGACATGGAGAAGCGGCTGATGGCGCTGCAGGACGAGTACCAGAAGCAGGCCATGGTGCTCAGCGACGCGGCCCGCTCCGCCAAGGAGCAGGAGATCATGACCCTGCAGTCGCAGTACCAGCAGGTCTACATGCAGTCCGAGCAGGAGATGCAGGCCGCCTACGCCCAGGAGATGGAGGGCCTGATCGGCCGCATGACGGTCATCGTCGAGGCCCTGGGCGCCGAGCGCGGCTACACGGTGGTGCTGGAGAAGACCGAGGGCGGCGTCGTCTGGTCGCCGGCCACCATCGACATCACCGCCGAGGTCGTGAAGCGGTACGACGCCAAGCATGGCGGCTGAGGCGGCGGGGCCGTTCTCGGTCGCGGACCTGGCCCGACAGCTCGGCGGCACCGTCGAGGGGGAGGCGGACCGGCTGCTGGTGGACGTGCAGGGCCTGGAGACCGCCGGGCCCGCGCACCTGTCCTTCCTGAGCAACCGCCGCTACGCGCGGCTCATGGCGACCACGCGCGCGGGCTGCGTGCTGGTGGGGCCCCAGGACGCCACCCACGGCCACACCGTCATCCGCCTGGCCGACCCCTACGCCGCCTTCGCCCGCGCGCTGGCGCTCTTCCACCCCGAGCCCGCGGTGGTCCCCGGCGTCGACCCGCAGGCCCACGTCGACCCCACCGCCACGGTGGACGGCGCCTGCGTCGAGGCCTTCGCCTGGGTCGGCCCCGGCGCGGTGGTCGGGCCGGGCAGCCGGATCCAGGCCGGCGCGGTGGTGGGTGCAGGCGCCGTCGTCGGGCGAGACTGCCGGCTCATGCCCCACAGCGTCGTCTGCGACGGCTGCGTGCTGGGCGACCGGGTGTGGCTCAACCCCGGCGCCGTCGTCGGCGGCGAGGGCTTCGGCTTCGCGCCCACCCGCCAGGGCAACCTGAAGATCCCCCAGGTCGGCCGCGCCGTGGTCGAGGACGACGTCGAGATCGGCAGCAACTCCTGCGTGGACCGCGCCGCCATGGGCGAGACGGTGGTCCACCGCGGCGCCAAGCTCGACAACCTCTGCCAGGTGGGCCACGCCGCCCACGTGGGCGCCCACAGCCTGATGGTCGCCTACGCCGGCATCGCCGGCAGCGCCCGGCTGGGCGACCGGTCGATCATGGCCGCCAAGGCCGCCGTGCTGGGCCACATCGAGCTGGGCCCCGGCAGCCAGGTCGGCGTGGCCAGCGTGGTGCACGACAGCCAGCCCGCCGGCGCCCGGGTCTCGGGCATCCCCGCCATCGAGCACCGCCGGTGGCTGCGCGCCGCCTCGGTCCTGGGCGAGCTGCCCGAGCTGCGCCAGCAGGTGCGCCAGCTCCAGGCCCGACTCGCCGCCTTGGAGCGCCCCGCCCCCCCTCCTCCCCCGCCCGCGGAGCCGGCCGTGCCGACCTCCTCTCCTCCGACCTCCGCCGCCACGGGGCCCCTGGACATCCAGGCCGTCCTGGAGCTGCTGCCCCACCGCTACCCCTTCCTGATGATCGACCGGGTGCTCGAGGTCGAGCCCGGCAAGCGCGCGGTCGGCGTGAAGTGCGTCACGGTGAACGAGCCGCACTTCCAGGGTCACTTCCCCGGCCAGCCCATCATGCCCGGCGTGCTCATCACCGAGGCCTTCGCCCAGCTCGCCTGCGTGGTGGCGCTCACCGCCCACCCCGAGGCGCGAGACAAGGGCGTGCTGCTCCTGGGCCTGGACAAGCTGCGCTTCCGCCAGCCGGTGCGCCCGGGCGACCGGGTGATCCTGACCGTCGAGAAGATCTACGAGCGGCGCGCGGTCTGGCGCCTGTCCGGCCTGGCCGAGGTGGACGGTGTGAAGGTCGCCGAGGGCGAGGTGATGGCGACCATCACCGACGAGAAGCGCAAGGCCTGACGGCCGGCTGATCAGCGGGCCAGGCCCTCGACCAGCGGGACCTCCAGCACCTTCTCGTGGGGGATGGGCCCGTGGCCGAACCACCCGCCCTCGCCGAACAGCTCGCCGTGGTCACTGGTGACGATCACCCAGGTCCGGGGCGGCACCAGGTCCAGCAGGCGCTCCACCAGCCCGTCGACGTGGGCCGCGGCCGCGACCTGGCGGGCGCGCAGCGCGTCCAGGCGGTCCTGGTCGAAGAAGGCGGGCGCCTCGTCCCGGTGCAGGGGCTGGCCCTCGGACACCCGCCGGAAGACACCGTTCAGGCCCTGCAGGACCGGCCAGTCCGACTCGGGCTCGTGCGATGGCGCGTAGGGGTAGTGGGTCTCCCCGGTGTTGATCAGCCAGAAGGTCGGTCGGTCGGGGTGGAAGGACAGACCGTCCATGATCGCGCCCAGGTCGTTGTGACGCGGCGCCTGCTCGTAGCGGTCGAAGGCACTGTTCAGCGGCGTGTGCGGGTTGAGCACCGGCATGCTGACGACCGCGGACGTGTGATAGCCCAGCGTGTTGCGCAGGTGGTCGGGCAGCCACAGGCGGGGGATCATCCCCGCCATGTCCATGCCGGGGATCGCCAGCCGTTCGCCCATCCGGCGGAAGTCCTCCTGGTACCAGGCGCTGGCGAAGACCCCCTGGGGCGAGGGGTGCGGCAAGAGCCCCATCAGCAGGTTGTAGTGCGAGGG
>JAKLKF010000023.1:48492-73665 GCA_023150805.1 Myxococcota bacterium
CGGCGCTGCACCTCGCCCAGGCGCGGCAGCACCCGGGGGCGCGCGGCCAGCAGGCTGTCGTGGCGCAGGCTGTCCAGCACCAGCACGACCAGGTTGCGCGCGCCCGGCGGCGGGTCGGGGCGCTCGCCCCGGTCGGCGGGGGCGGCCAGGCGGTCGCGCAGCGCGCCGGCGGGGGTGCCGCGCACCTGGTCGGGGCGGTGGGGGCGCCCTGGAGGGTCGGGGGGAGGGGCGGGGGGTGGCAGGCGGCCGCCGGGGCGGGGGAGGGGCAGGAGGCAGGTCCCGCCTATCCCCCCGGGACCGCCGCGCGGCCTGCGGGATAGGGCGCGGCACCGGAGGTAGAGATGGGCCTGCGCAGCCGCCTGAAGGAGAGCCTCAAGTCCGCGCTGGGGCGCGGAACCACGCCGACCGGCGCGACCGCCCCGGCCGGCGCCATGCCCACCACGGCCGCGACCCCCTCGACGGGCGTGTCTCCGTCCGCCGCCTCCCGGCCGGCGACCCCGCCGCTGGCCGCCGCGTCCCGGCCGGCGCCCGCAAGCGCTGCGCCGGAGGCCCCCGCAAGCGCCCCCCCCGGCAAGGCCGCGGCGGATCCGGAGCAGCAGGAGAAGATCGAGAAGCACCGCCGCAAGACCAAGGCCGGCATGCTCAAGTGGCTGTCCGAGCAGGAGGGCGGCGCCGCCCACATGGGCGTGATGCACGACCACTGCGAGAAGCGCTTCTTCGTCGCCCACCGCGCCTTCAGCAACCTGATGGAGGACCTGACCGAAGGCGGGCTGGTGACCTACGACGCCGAGTCGGGGATGGTGACCGTCACGGCGGCGGGGCGGGCGTGGCGGGGCTGACCCCCACCGCCGTCCCGGGCGTGCGGGCCGGCCACTGGACCCACCCCGCCGGCACCACCGGCGTCACCGTGCTGCGCTTCCCCGGCGGCGCCCAGGCCGGCGTGGCCGTGCCCGGGCACGCCCCGGGCAGCCGCGAGTTGGTCGTGCTCGAGCCCACCCACCTGGCCGGTCGGATCCACGCCCTGTGCCTGGCGGGGGGCAGCGCCTTCGGCCTGTCGGCCGCCGACGGCGTCATGGCCGTCCTGGCCGAGGACGGCGAGGGCTTCGACACCGGCCACGGCCGCGTGCCCATCGTGCCCGCCGCCATCCTCTTCGACCTGCCGTCGGGACCGCACCGGCCCGCCGCCGCCGCCGGGTCCGCCGCCGCGCGGGCCTGCTCCTCGGTCCCGCTGGCCCAGGGCCGGGTCGGCGCGGGCGCCGGGGCCCGGGTCGGCAAGGCCCACGGCAACGTCGCCCCGGGTGGCATCGGCTGCGCCGGCGAGCACCACGGCGCCTGGACCATCGCCGCCGTGGCCGCCGTCAACGCCTTCGGCGGGATCCGCGGGCCGGACGGCGCCTGGGTGGCGGGCGGGCCCCTCGCAGGCGGGGCCGGGCCCGACCTGCAAGGCGACTGGCGCGGCCACACCACCCTGGTCGCCGTCGTCACCGACGCCCCCCTGTCGCGGGTGCAGTGCACCATCCTGGCCCGCATGGCCACCGCCGGCCTGGCCCGCGCCATCGATCCGGCCTTCAGCCCCGTCGACGGCGACGTGGTCTTCGCCGTCAGCACCGGGGCGGGCGAGGGGCCCGACCCGCTGGCCCTCTCGGCGCTGGGCGCGGCGGCGGCGCGGGTGGTGGCCGCCGCGGTGGTGGCGGGGGTCTGCGCCGATCAGGGCGCCAGCGCGTAGAGGTCCTCCAGGGGGGCCATGTGGCCCACCAGGGCGGCCGGGTCGCCCAGCGCGTCGCGCCACTCCAGCTCCCAGACCACCGCCCCGGTGGGGTCCACCTCCCGCACCCGGGCGTTGCTGCCGTAGTTGCGCAGGGTGTTGCCGCCGGGCAGGCGCAGGGCCTCGCCGTAGTACGCGGCCTCGATGCCCTCGCCCGCGCCGACCGTCCACACCTGCTCCAGCGCGGCGCCGGCTTCGTCCAGGCGGTACTCGCGGACGACGGCCTCGTCGCTGTCTTCGGCGATGTGACAGGACAGCAGCAGCGTGCCGTCCGCCGTCAGGCTCACCCCGTGCTGGAACCAGAACCGGCTGTCGGAGGGCGAGAAGGTCCAGTCGCCCTCCTGGCCCCAGGTGGCGAGCACTTCGCCGGTGGGTCGGTCGATCTGCTGGATCGAGTGGTGGCTGTAATACGACGACAACAGGCTGTCGCTGGCCTCGTCCCACCACAGGGCGTTGGTGTGCCAGCCCTCGGGCGCCTCGAACAGTCGCTGGGTGGAACCGTCCAGGTCGACCTGCTCGATCGTCTCGACGCCGTCGTCGGGCCAGGCCTGCCATGCGATGGCGCCATCCTCCAGCTCGGCAAAGGCGTGGTGCAGGTGGGGTGTGTCATAGGTGTGCAGGACGGTGCCGTCGATCGCCGCCTCGACGACCCGGTCGTCGTCGCCGAAGAAGTCGGTGTCATCCCACAGCAGGGCGTCGCCGGCGCGGGTGACGCTGGTCCAGTACGTCTGGATGCTGTCGGGCTGCGGCCGGACCCACACCAGGTCGCCCTGGCGGTCGACGATGACCAGCCAGGTCTGCCCCAGCCCCCGCACGCTGGTCCACAGGTAGCGCAGCGTGGGGTCCCAGCCGCTGGTCTCGGCCGCGCTCACCCAGGCGGTGGGAGCGCCCTCGGGAAGCGGGCCGGTGCGGGCCTCCACCGGGTCGGTGAAGAGCGGGCCCTCGCCGAAGTCGTTGACCACGCGCAGGGTCAGGGCCGTGTCGTAGGGAAGGCCCAGCACCAGGGCGGCCGCGGCGCCGGTCTCCACCACCACGCGCGGGCTGGCGCTCCAGGTGGCCCCGTCCGAGGAGAACTCGACCCAGGCATGGGCCGGCGAGAGCTGGCTCCACTGCACGCGCAGCACGCTGCCCACGTCCTCGTCGGCCGCCCAGGCCAGGTCGGTGGCCTGGACGGTGTCGTACACCACCCACGGCGTGCCGCCGTCGCCCTCTCCGCCGCCGTCGCCGCCCCCGTCGCCCGTGGTGCCGCCTCCGTCGGCCGTGCCGCCCCCGTCGCCCGTGGTGCCGCCCCCGTCGGCCGTGCCGCCCCCGTCGCCCGTCGTGCCGCCCCCGTCGCCGCCGCCGTCAACTCCCCCGTCCGCCGTCCCGCCCCCGCTGTCGGCGGGGTCCTTGTCCGAGCCCGGGCAGGCCAGGAGGAGCAGGGCCAGCAGGGGCCAGGGCAGGCGCGGCATCGCGACCTCGACGGAGTGGGGACCGGGCGCGATGATGCCTCGGGAGAGGGCGCGCTGTCGACGCCCCTGCGCCTGGTCCACCCTGGATCAGCAGGCTGCGCCGTCCTGGACCAGGTGGCGCGGCGGCGGGCGGCGAGTGCCTGTCCTGGCGAGGACTTGCGGCGTGGCACGGCTCCTGCTTTGCCAGGGGGCGAACCCGAGCCTGGAGGTCCCCGTGCAGATCCACTTCTGGGGCGTGCGCGGCAGCATCGCCGTCAGCGGGCCGCGCTTCCAGCGGACCGGCGGCAACACCAGCTGCCTGGAGCTGCGCCTGGGCGCCGACCGGCTGGTGCTGGACGCCGGCACGGGCCTGCGGGCGCTGGGTGAGCACCTGGGCTGCGTGCCGGTCGACCTGGCCCTGGCCTTCAGCCACGTGCACTGGGACCACATCGTCGGCTTCCCCTTCTTCGCGCCCCTGTTCCACCCCGACAGCCGGATCACGATCCTCGGCGCGGCGCGGGAGAGCGGCTCGGTGATGGACGCGCTGCGGGCCCAGATGGCGCCGCCGCGCTTCCCGGTCCCCTTCGACGCGCTGCCGGCGCGGATCCGCTTCCAGCCGCTCCTGCCCGGCCGCCCGGTCGACGTGGGGCCCTTCACCCTGCTGGCCGGCGACCTCTCCCACCCCGACGGCACCCTGGGCCTGCGGGTGCAGGCCGGCGGCCGCACGGTGGTCTACGCGACCGACCACGAGCACGGCGGGCGCCACCTCGACCGGCGCCTGCTCCACCTGGCCCAGGGGGCCGACCTGCTGGTGCACGACGCGCAGTACACGCCCGCCGAGTACCAGGGGGGGCCCGGGCCCTCCCGGCGCGGCTGGGGCCACAGCACCTGGGCCGAGGCCGTGGCGGCCGCTGACCAGGCCGGGGTCGGGCGGCTGGCCCTCTTCCACCACGACCCGGGCCGCGACGACGACGAGCTGGCCGTCATCGAGGCCCAGGCCCGGGGCCGGCGCCCGGCCACCCTGGCCGCCCGCGAGGGCCTGGCCCTGGCCCTGTAGACGAACCCTCCCCCCAGGCTCCCGCTCCTCCCCCTCCGCCCGGAGGTCCCCGTGACCGGCCCCCTGCTGGCCGCCCACCAGGTCGCCCGCTATGCCCGGGAGGTGGTCCGCGGCGCGCTGCGGACGGGAGGTCCCGGCATGGCGGACGAGAGCCTCGACACGCTGCGGACGCTGCTGGCGGAGCGCGAGGTCGAGCTGGACGAGGTGCTGGCCGGCGTGGTGCGCGAGGCGGCGGCCCGGCTGCACGCCGACCGCGCGACGCTCTACCTGGTCGACCACGCGCGCCAGGAGCTGGTCAGCCACGTGATGCAGGCCCAGGACATCACCGAGATCCGCCTGCGCCTGGGAGAGGGCGTGGCCGGCTGGGTGGCGCGCACCGGCCAGGTGCTCAACGTGCCCATGGGCCGGCTGGACCCGCGCTTCGAGCGGCGCTTCGACGCCCGCAGCGGCTACGTCACCCGCAGCCTGCTGGCCGCGCCGGTCGGGGCCGCGCCCGACCCGGTCATCGGCGTGCTCCAGCTCCTCAACCACCAGGGCGGCACGGCCTTCACCCCCGAGGACGAGCAGGCGCTGCTGCAGGTCTGCGCCCGCATCGCCACGCTGCTGCGGGCCAGCAGCCTGGCCAGCCAGCTCCGCCCCGGGCAGCGCCAGGCGCTCTCCTGGCGCTTCAACCACATCATCGGCGAGTCGCCGCCGATGCAGCAGGTCTTCGAGCGCACCGCCCGGGCGGCGCGCACCGACGCCACCGTGCTGATCCGCGGCGAGTCGGGCACCGGCAAGGAGCTGTTCGCGCGGGCCCTGCACTACAACAGCGCCCGCAGCGACGGCCCGCTGGTCACCGTCGACTGTGCCGCCCTGCCCGCCGAGCTGATCGAGAACGAGCTGTTCGGGCACGAGCGCGGCGCCTACACCGGCGCCGACCAGGCCCAGGAGGGCAAGGTCCAGGCGGCCCACGGCGGCACCCTGTTCCTGGACGAGGTGGGGGACCTGCCGCTGACGGTCCAGGCCAAGCTGCTGCGCCTGGTGCAGGAGCGCACCTTCTTCCGGGTGGGCGGCAACCGCCCCTGCCAGGCCGACGTGCGCTTCGTCAGCGCCACCCGCCGGGACCTGGCGGTCGAGGTCGCGGCCGGGCGCTTCCGCGAGGACCTGTACTACCGCCTGCGGGTGGTCGAGCTGCTCCTGCCGCCCCTGCGCGATCGCGGCCACGCCGACCTCGACCGCCTGATCGACCACTTCCTGTTCGAGTTCAGCCAGCGCCACCGCCGGCCCGGCCTGCGCCTGCAGACCGAGGCGCGGGCGGCCCTGCACGGGCACGGCTGGCCGGGCAACGTCCGGGAGCTGCGTCACAGCCTGGAGGCGGCGGTGGTGCTGGCCCCCGACGACCGGATCACGGTCGACCTGCTGGACCTGGGTCGGCCCGGCCGCGGCTCGGCGCCCGGGGCCGAGGGGGACTTCCACGCCCCGCTCCAGCCGCTGCGCGACCTGGAGCGGGCCTACATCCGCCACGTGCTGGCCACCTGCCAGGGCAACCGCAGCGAGGCCGCCCGCCAGCTCGGAATCGGGCGCAACACGCTGCTGCGCAAGCTGCAGGGCGAGGGGGACGGATGACACCTCCGCTGCACTTCGTGATCGTCGGCAACGGCGTGGCGGGAATGGAGGCGGCGGTGGCGCTGCGGGCCCGCGAGCCCCAGGCGAAGATCACCGTCGTCAGCGAGGAGTCCGACCACTTCTTCTCGCGCACGGCGCTGATGTACGTGCTGGCCGGGCAGCTCCGGCACCAGGACACCGAGCCCCTGGAGCGCGACGCCTACGCGCGGCTGTCGCTGGAGCGGGTGCGGGCCCGCGCGGTGGGCCTGGACTCCGCCGGGCGCCGGCTGCGCCTGTCTGGCGGCCAGGAGCTGCCCTACGACCGGCTGCTGCTGGCCTGCGGCTCGCGCCCGCGGCCGGCGCCCTGGCCCGGCGCGGAGCTGGCCGGCGTGGGCCACTTCGTCACGCTCCAGGACCTGGCCTGGCTGGAGGCCGAGCTGCACGGCGGGCCCAGCCGGGGTGGGCCCCCCCCTCGCCCGGACGCGCACCTCGAGCGCAGCGCGCCCGACTCGCCCTACCAGCCTCGCCCGGTCGCGGCGCGGCGGCGGGGCCACCTCGCCCGGCAGGCGGTGGTGGTCGGCGGCGGCCTCATCGGCATCGAGGTGGTCGAGGTCATGCTGGCCGCGGGCCTGCGGCCGCACTTCGTCATCCGCGAGGACTGGTTCTGGCCCATGGCCATCGACGCGGCCGAAGGGGCCTGGATCACGCAGCGGCTGGCCGGGCACGGCGTCCGGGTGCACCTGGGCCGGGGTGTGGCGGCGATGGAGGGCCAGGACGGGCTGGTGACCGGCCTGCGCACCGACGACGGCGCCCTGCTGCCCGCCGACGTCGTCGTCGTCGCCATCGGCGTGGTGCCCAACACCGGCTGGCTGGCCGGCGCGGGGCTGGACCTGGACCCCTCGGGCGGGGTGCGGGTCGGCCCCGACCTGTCTACCTCGGCGCCCGGCGTGTTCGCCGCGGGGGACTGCGCCGCCGTGCCGGGGGCCGACGGGCGGCCACGGGTGGAGCAGCTCTGGTACACGGCCCGCGACCAGGGGCGGATCGCCGCGCGGGCCATGCTGGGTGACCCGGTGCGCTACGAGCGAGGCCTGCCCTACAACTCGGCCAAGCTGATGGACATCGAGTACACCACCGTGGGCGAGGTCTGGACCGGCCCCGCGCCCGACGCGGCGGCCTGGGAGTGGACCCTGGTGGAGGAGGGGCGGGTCCGCAGCTCGACCCGGATCTGCGGGCGAGGGGACCAGGTGGTCGGCTTCAACCTGCTGGGGCGCAGGTGGGACCACAGCGTGCTGGCCCGCTTCATCGAGGAGCGGCGCGATCTCTCCTGGGTTGTGCAGCGCCTGCCGCAGGCCGCCTTCGACACCGAGCTGGTGCCCCCGCTGCGCGTGCCGGCCGACCGGCTGGCTGCGGCCCGGGCCCTCGCTCGCCCGCCCCAGGGATAGGGGGCCACCATGGACCAGCAAGGCCAGCAGGGCCTGGACAGCCCCTGGCGCAGCGCCTGGCGCAGCCGCGGCGGCCCCGCCTGGCTCATCGCCGCCCTGCTGATCGGCTTCTACGTCGACCTGTACTGGTTCGACCACCTGGAGCCGGTCGCCCGCGCCCTGGGCCTGCGCAGCAAGTGGTTCCTGTACGGCGCGCTCTACAGCCTGGGCATGGTCGGCGGGGCCGTCTTCTACCTGCGGCGCCACGGCAACAGCCGCTACCACCGCGTCCGCATCGCCACCAACGTCGGCGTGCAGGTGCTGCTGGCCTGGACCCTGCCCTTCGTGATGCCGCTGTTGGGCGGGACCGAGTTCTACCCCAGCTACTTCTGGCCGCTGAAGTACGACCTGCTCCTGCCCGACACGCTGTGGCAGCTCCCCCTGTACCTGTCGATCTACGGCCTGGTCGGCTCGCTGCTCCTCTCGCCGCTGCTGGCCTTCTTCCTGGGCAAGCGCTGGTACTGCTCGTGGATCTGCGGTTGCGGCGGGCTGGCCAACACCTTCGGCGACCCCTGGCGGCACCTGACCAGCAAGTCGACCGCCTCCTGGCGCTTCGAGAAGGCAGCCATCCACACGGTCCTGGTGGCCGTGGTCTTCATGACCGCCGTCGTCGTGCTGAAGGGCCTGGTGGGCCACGACCACCCCACCTTCGCCGCCTTCGCCGACGGCACCAAGCAGGTCTACGGCTTCCTGGTCGGCAGCGTGCTGGCCGGCGTGGTCGGCACGGGCCTGTACCCGCTGTTGGGCCCGCGCACCTGGTGCCGCAACTTCTGCCCGATGGCCGCCATCCTGGGCCTGGTGCAGAAGCTCGGCCGCTTCCACATCCGGGTGAAGCCCGACATGTGCATCTCCTGCGGCAACTGCTCGGCCGTCTGCGAGATGGGCATCGACGTGCGGGCCTACGCCCAGTCCAACCAGAGCTTCACGCGCGCGGCCTGCGTGGGCTGCGGGATGTGCGCCCACGTCTGCCCCCGCGGCGTGCTGCGCCTGGAGAACCGGGTCACCGTCCTGGGGGACAAGGCGCGCCAGGGCCTGGTCACGCTGGACCTGTAGCCGGGGGTTCGGGGGGCAGGCCCCCCGTCGCGCCCGCAGGGCGCTGGAGGATCACCCGCCGAAGAGGCTGATCTGGCCGGTCGCACGCTGGCGGTAGGGCGCGGGGCTGCCGGGCACGGGCTTGCCGTCCAGCCAGCCGCGGATCATCGAGAGCATCCGCGCCCGGTCCTCCAGGTCGTCGACGTAGTTGATGCGCGTCGTGTCGACGACGTAGACGGGCGCCTCGTCGTAGCGGGCCCACAGCTCCAGGTAGCGCTGGCGCAGGCTGTCCAGGTAGGTGTGGGCGATCACCTGCTCGGCCGAGATCGCCCGGCGCTGGATGCGGGCGCGCACCACGTCGGTCGGCGCGTCCATGAACAGCACCAGGTCCGGCCGCGGCACCCGGTCCTTGAGCAGGCCGGCGAAGCGGTCGTAGAGGGCCAGCTCGGCGCCGTCCAGCGTCTGCTCGGCGAAGAGGCGGTCCTTGGCGAAGTGGTAGTCGCTGACGACCAGGTCGCTGAACAGGTCGCGCTGGGCCAGGCGCACCTGCTGGTCGTAGCGGGTGGCCAGGTAGAACATCTGGGCCGGGAAGGCGAAGCGCGCGGCGTCGGCGTAGAAGCTGGCCAGGAAGGGGTTGTCCTCGGCCGGCTCCAGCACCAGGCGCGCGCCCCACTCGCGCTCCAGGATGCGGCAGAGCGAGGTCTTGCCGACGCCGATCAGGCCCTCGATGACGATGTAGTTGGCCACGCGGCTCCCAGGGTTGGAGCCCCTATCGAACCGGGGGGCCGGGCTCAACGCCCCGTGGCGGAGAAGTGCGACTCGCGCAGTCGCGTGGACGCCTGTGGCGAGAAGTCGCGCCGCCGGGGGCGCAATGCTGGTAGTCTCCTCAACGTGGAGGAACTGCCGATGCGCCTTGCCCCGCTTTCCATGGTCGCCGTCCTGACCCTGGCCTTGCCGCTGGCCTGCTTCCCAGACGACAAGGGCTACACCTGGGAGAGTGAGCCTGAGGGGGAAGATGTCGACGTCACCGGCACCAGTGGACGCATCTTCACCCTCGACACGTCGAGCTGCGGCGCCACTCCGCAGCCGCGGCGCCACCACCAGGCGGCCTTCTTCCACACCCGGCCGGGAGACGAACTGCTGTGGCTGGCTGACGCCGGGGGGGGGGGGAAGACCTTGGCATCGAGCGCGGCCTGCTGATCTACGGGGGTGAGGCAACCGACACCGGCCAGGTCCTGGATGACCTGTGGCTGCTGGACCTCACCAACGCGTGGACCTTGAGCGAGCCGCTGGGTGTGCTCCCGCTGGGCGCCGACGACCCTTCTGCCCAGGTACCCTTGTGCCCCTGGCACGAGCTTGCGCCCGAGGCTTCTTCCGTCGGCGTGGATGGGAACCTGATGGCCGGCGGCATGGTGTGGGTCCCCGACCACCGCGAGTTCATCCTGGTCGGAGGCGTCGCCGAGGATGCGGGCACCCGCTGGACCGTGAGCACGGTGGCGACCCTGGCGCTGGAGGATCTGGAGGATGGCGCGGCGGCTTTCGATGGCCTGAGCGAGCTGCCAGACAGCGAGGCGAAGGTGCGGATCGACGCGTCGGGCGGAGACGGGGACCCTGAGACCAAGGCCGATTGTCAAAGGGTGGGCTCCTTCGTCTGCGTGGGCCTCGACGACGATGATGAGTGCGAGATCAGGTGGCAGGAGACCTTCGATCGATGTGTGAACACCTGGACCGCTCCTGAGGACTGCGGTGATGACGTGGATGCCGAAGACACCTACGAGGGTGCCTTTCCCGCATGCGCGGACGACCCCTTCTGCACCTATGGGGAGGAGCTGAACGAAGTCGCCCTGGTTTCCTCAGGGCGGGCGAAGGCGGCCATCACCTACGATCCCGTGGACGACCGGATCCGTGTGCTTGGCGGATACAGTGGCTGCAGCGGAGAGGACTGCGCGAACTGGAGCGACCTCTACATCGAAGCGCAGTCGGACACCGACAACTGGCTGGCAGCGCTTCTCCCGGCGCATGACCTTGTCCTCACTCCCGGCTCCGGCGCGACCGAGACCAGTTGGGCCGCCACGACCTCGCTGTACTCGGCAGCGACACTCTGGCCAGAAGGGGCGACGAGAGGCCTCTCCGGCGCTGCGGCCGTGTCCATGGGGCTTCAGTTCGATCTCTCGACCCGAACGTATGTGCGCGAGGGAGCGGCGGACACGACCTACGTGGGTGGCTCGATTCACCGTGGGGTTGCGATCCAGCAGGCGCTCGATTTTCCACTCCAGACCGAGCAACTCATGGCCGGGGGCAAGGTCTGTTACACAGGGAACCCGCTAGAAGAACCCGGCGAGTGGTTCGTCACCCAAGCTGCGGTGGACATGGACGACGGCCTGACCCACGCCAACGTCTCGGTGGGCACTGTCAGCACCGGATCCACCAGCACCTGGAGCCCGCTCAGCACCAGCCCCACAGTGTCCGCCCGCCGCGACGCCGCCGCGACGGCCATCGACGCCGACCGCCTCCTGGTGGTAGGCGGTCAGGGGGCCGGTGGCGCCGACGACGTCCTGCTGATCGACCGAGTCACCGGCGCAGCGTCGATGATCGACGAGTCCACCAACCGCTACGGCGCCACTGTCGTCTACGACCCCTTCGCGGGCCGGTCCGTCATTTTCGGCGGCAGCGAGTCTTCCGAGGTGACGCTGGTCGCCATCGACGACGACCCGACCACGTTGAACGACGGCTCGACCTGGGAGATGGGCACTTCGGCGGTGAGCCTGGTCCAGGACACCGAGGAGCTGGACACCTGGCAGGTGCAGCAGCAGTTCACCGTCACCCACTCCTGCCAGGACGGGGAGGGCGGGACGCGGTGCGGCGCCTCCCTGGGCACCCTCTACCTTCCGACCATCGCCCAGACAGACCTGGAGACCCTGGACGTGACCCTGGTCTACGACGACGGGCTCACCGTGCGTCCACGCGTGGTGGACTTCGGCGCGGACGAGTACTTCTACGTGGTCGAGCTGCGCTTGCCCCGCGTGGTCGCAGACGGCGAGGAGCTGGACCTGACGATCAGCTACGATGCGCATGCGGAGAATCGGGGAACCGTCAGTGGATTGAGGGATGCGGACACCCTGCGGGGACTCAAGTCCTTCGCCTTCGGTGACGATGCCCGTCGGGGCTGGCTTCTGGACGCGCTGCCCTCCTGGTGGGGCACCGGCCTGGGCGCCGACGACAGCTTCAACCAGCAGGTCTCTGCCACCTGGACGGTGGTCCCGGCCGTGGATGCCGCGGTGGTGGGCGCGGGGCGCTTGGTCGATCCGACCAGCCTGCCGGCCGAACTCGAGGACGGACCAACGGTCCAGCCGATCGACCACACCGTCATGGTGCTGGAGGGCGTGAGCTACATAGGCGACGAAGTGCTCAGCGCCACCAGCACGGTCGTGCACGTGTTCTTCGACGACGGCATCGACAGCGCGCAGATGGCCGCGCTGACCTCCTATGCCAGCGGGGGCCTGGCCGACGACCTGAGCTGGCTGGAGGATCGGCTGGGATCCCACCCCCTGGGCTATGCCCACCTGGTATACTTGCGCCAGCCCGCCGCCTCCATGGACAACGTGGGATGGAGCGCCCATGGCTACCATCTGGTGAACCGGGTTTCTGCCAACGGTAGCGCCTGGTACGACGGCGCGGCCGGCGCGGATTCCGGTGTCGCCTGGCAGACCACCGTGCACGAACTTGCCCACGCCTGGTGGGGCGTGGGCCTGACCTTCGACACCTCGGAGCGTTGGCTCCAGGAGGGCATCCCCGAGCTGCTCACGGCCAGCCGCTACCCCGATGCCTGGCTGTCGTCGGTGGACACCGTGAGGGGGGTTGAGCCCATCATCCAGGCCATGGCCAGCGGTGCCAGGTTGGGCATCGACCTGGACAGCGCCTCCACGACCCTAATCTACACTACCTCGACCTACATTCTGCTGCAGGCCTGGCTCCTGCACATGGGTGAAGGGTCCACCGACGACGCCTTCTGGAGCGAACTGCGATCTGTCACTTCTGGTCTGACCTACGATGAGCAGGTTGATGCGACCCTCCTGGAGGACCTGCTCAACGGCTGGGCCGGCTTCACCGGTTTCTATGGCACCTTCGTGGTCAAGGGCGCGTTGTCGATTCCGATGGTGGCCCTGACTGCTCTTGACCTCCCCGCCGTCGAGTCGGGCGACACAGGCGACACCGGTGCCGGCAGCGACCCGGGCAGCTACACGATCCAGCAGGTGCAGGGCGAGATGTTCGGCGTATCGAGCTGGGGGGTCGCACCATATGTGCTGTCTTGCAGCGACGCGGATGATCCGTCCGTGGTCACGTTGGACGAGTGCGTGATGTCCAGGCCGGATGTGTCGGCCGAGTGGGCGGTCGTGCCCTCCATCCTTGAAGGAGCCGTCATGGAGGGGAGCCCCACCATTTCGGCCGTGGGGAGCGGCGAGTTGGACCTGCGGTGGCAGATGTTCGCCGGTCCGAACCTGGTCAACATGGGAGGCAACGTCGGGGTCCTGGCATCGCACTTTGGCGCCGGTACCCCGCTCCTGCGCTGCGCTCCCGACTCGCTGCGAAGCGCCTGTCTGACCGACGGCGACAGCGATGGTCACGTGGACGAGGGCGACTGCGACATGGGAGAGCCAACGATTCACCCGCTCTGGATCTCCGACGAGGAGGCCCCCTGCGCCTCCAGCACCACAGACCACAACTGCGATGGTTGGACCTGTCCCCTCTGAACCCCGGAGTCTCCATGCCTCTCCTCTCCCGCAAGCCCGTATTCCTGCTCGCCGCGACGGTGCTGGGGGCCGGCCTGATCGCTGGTGCCGTGCTGCTGTCCACTGCCGAGGCCGATCACCCGATGGAGGCGGACCTGATCTCGCAGCGCTGCGCCAGCTTCTCCAAGGCGACGGTGTGGGTCGCTTTCACAAGGGAGGGGCTGCTCGATGCCAACTACAAGTATCTTCTGCACTTGCACGAGGACGGCCGAATCGCCATGGACTCCGTCGCTGGCGGGCGCGACCGCATCTACTGGGATGGCCAGACGCTCACCCGCTCCCGGGCGGTCAACCCGACGCCACGGGTGGTGAATGGCTACGACCAGATCATCGCCGACGTCTGGTCGGAGTGCCGGTCCGGCTTCGCCAACTCGACGTGGACAGCGATCCCGGAACCACCGGGCGTGGGTGGGAGGTCGCGACATTGGCTTTCGCTCGAACTGCCGTTCTCGTGGGCCGACGAGGTACAGATCCTGGTGAGTTACTGGCCGGGCAAGGCCGAACTCGACCGGGTCGCGCTCCTGGACTCTGCGGGCCAGGTGATCCGCAATTTCGGCCTTGTCGGCGAGAACTGGAACGCCACCTTCCCCGCCCAGGCCCTGGGCCCGGACGTGCCCCCCTTCCTGCCGCCCACCTGGCCGGGTTGGACCTTCCAGCCGTCCGCGTCACACGACCCGGATCTCACGGTAGTGGGTCCCTATCCCGTCCACCGTTTCGATCCCAATCAGTGATCATCTCTCCCGAGATCTCCCGCAAGCCCGTATTCCTGCTCGCCGCGACGGTGCTGGGCGCCGGCTTGATTGCCGGCGCCGTGCTCCTGTCCACTGCCGAGGCCGACCACCCGATGGAGGCGGACCTGATCTCGCAGCGCTGCGCCAGCTTCTCCAAGGCGACGGTGTGGGTTGCCTTCACGAGGGAGGGGCTGCTCGATGCCAACTACAAGTATCTCCTCCACCTGCATGAAGACGGGCGGATCGCCATGGACTCCGTCGCTGGCGGGCGCGACCGCATCTACTGGGATGGCCAGACGCTCACCCGCTCCCGGGCGGTCAACCCCACGCCTCGGGTGGTGGATGGCTACGACCAGATCATCGCCGACGTCTGGTCGGAGTGCCGGGCCGGCTTCGCCAACTCGACGTGGACCGAAGCGCCCTATCCCGTCGGC
Organism: Myxococcota bacterium; assembly: GCA_023150805.1. GTDB lineage: Bacteria > Myxococcota_A > UBA796 > UBA796 > UBA2385 > UBA2385. The sequence goes on from JAKLKF010000023.1 coordinate 62,800, forward strand.
ATTCTTGCTGGTCCCAGTCACTTCCTTGGATTGGACCTGCCGTTCCCCTGGGCCGACACGCTGCAGATCCGCGTTGGCTACACGCCGGGTAACGGCGTCATCCAGAACATCGTGTTGCTCGACCTCTCTGGCAACGTGTTGCAGGACTACGGCCTGGTCGGCGAGAACTGGAACGCCAGCTTCCCCGCCCAGGCCCTGGGCCCCGACGTGCCCCCTTTCCGGCCGCCGACCTGGCCGGGGTGGATCCAGAAGGACGCCGTCGCGCAAGAGATCCTCGACGGTATGCCTCCCGAGGAGCTGATCATCAGCAACCGGCCGATCCACCGCTTCGATCCCGACCAGTAGGCTCCAAGCCCTCCTCAACGCCCCGTGGCGGAGAAGTGCTGGTAGTCCTTGGCCCGGCTCCACAGCCCGCCCCAGCGCCAGCCGATCTCCCGGAACAGCGCCACGACCGGCCCGTCCGCGGTGATGGTGCCCAGCCGGGCCGGGTCCCGCTCGACGAAGGGCGCGCCCTCGGGCGGGTCGATCTTGCCGCCGTGCAGGTAGGGGTTCCACAGCGGGTTCAGGTCCAGGGCGTGGCCCCAGGCGTGCTCCGACCAGGTCGAGGTCCCGGCGATGGGCCGGCAGTTGAAGGCGCTCGTGTTGTTGGCGCGCATCATCGCGTCGTCGTCGCCGCCGAACTCCCAGGCCGGCCGCACGCTGGGCACGACGAAGCCGATGGCGTGCAGCCGCTCGAAGACGGTCGCGACGGCCCGGGCGTGGTCCTGGTGCACGACCAGCCGCCCGGCCAGGGTGCGGCCCTGCGGGTCGAGGTGGGGCACGGACACCAGCCGCAGGTCGGAGAGGGGGACCGGGCAGCCCTCGCGCCAGGTGGTGCCCACCATCGCCGCCTGCTCGTCGGGCGAGAGGGGACGCACGCTGGCGGGCGGGGGCGAGGAGAGGGTCGCGCGCAAGGTGAGCAGGGTGGCGAAGAGGGCGCCGGTCATGGCGAGGAGGGGGGGCGCAGCACGACGGCGTTGATGGTGCCGGCCTCGCCGCGCACGGCGAAGCGCTGGCCGGGCACCTGCACGGCGAGCTGGGTCGAGATGGCGCCGTCCAGGTTGAGCGCCTGGACCGCGCCCAGCTCGTCGACCAGGTAGTCGGCGAAGGCCCACAGGGGCAGGCCCCGGCCCGAGGTGCCGCGGAGCTGCACGCCGTCCACCCACAAGCCCGCAATGCTGTCGTGCCCCGCCAGCGCCACCAGCCACAGCGCGTCGGAGCCCACCACCACCGCCGAGCGCGCGGCCAGCGGCGCCCCCTCCCGCGCCTTGACCAGGTTGCGGCCGGCGTCGACCAGGCGGTCGATGCTCTGCAGGGCCTGGGGCGGGCCGGCGGCCCAGCGGTCGCGGTGCAGCACCTGCGGCCCGGCCGGCGACCAGGCGAAGACCCCGCTGCCGCCCCGGCGGGACAGGCCGGTGTGCTCCACCCCGTCGCTCACGACCAGGCCCATGGCGCCGTCTTCGTAGAAGCCGCCGTTGATGGCCGCCCAGGGCCCGTCGTCGGTCGGCAGCAGCTCCGTGAAGGCCACGACCTCTTCGCTGGCCTGCACCCGCGCGGCGCCCGGCAGCGGCACGCGCACCCGCCAGGCCGTGCCCGCCTGCCCCTGGAAGCGCCAGGCCTGCTGCTCCAGGACCAACCCCTCGCCTTGCAGGATCACCTGGGGGGCGTCGACCTGGACCGTCCGCTCCGGGGCTACCGGCGCTGCGCTGACCTCGACCGCCCCCGGCGCCCCCGGCCAGCACAGGACCAGCACCAGCAGCCCCGTGCCCACCAGGGCCCCGGTCGCGCTGCGGTCCGTCATCGGGTCGCCCGTCATCGGCGGGCCACGCTGACCAGGTTCATCGTCTCTCCCAGCGGCTTCCAGCTCTGGCGCAGGGTGCGCCCGTCGTCGCTCCAGCTCTCCAGGGCGTTGTATGAGCCCACGTCCAGGTTGGCGATGGCGACGACGTCCAGGCCCGGCCCGCCCTGCTCCGGCGGCGCGCGCAGGCCCTGGATCACGATGACCGCCGCCTCGAAGAGCGAGACCTTGGGCGTGCCCGGCAGGTCGACCACCGCCACGATGGGGTGGCCCTGGTACGCGGCCTGGACCAGCAGCCGCCGCTCGCGCAGCTCGCCGCTGGCCTTGGCCTCGTCGATGGCCAGGGCGCCGCCGCTGCCCAGCAGGTGGGTCTGGAAGGCGCTGGCGTCGTGCTCCTCCAGCCAGCGCAGCAGCAGGTGCAGGTCGGCCAGGCGCTCCAGCGGCTGCACGGGGCTGTCGTGCCCGGGCAGCAGCCCGCCCTCGCGCATGTCGAGCATGGTCAGCCGGCCCTGCCCGTCGACGATCACCAGTCCCTCCATCTTGTTCGAGATGAGGAAGTTCTCGACGTGCCCGTCGACCGCCGACAGGCCCGCGGTCTTCCCCTCGGCCGTCACATAGCTGCCCGCCGCCGCCAGCAGGGCGGTGCCCCCGCGCCCCAGCGCCTGCCGCGAGGTGCCCTGCCCGCCGACCTGGTGGTAGCCGACCCGCACCTTCGCGGCGTCGTACAGGGCCACCCAGCCGATCTCCTCGCCGTCGCGCAGCAACGCGGCGGTGCGCGCGGCCCCATCCTGGGCCGACCACTGTCCACGCAGGCCGTAGCGGGCGCTGCTGGCGGCCTCGATGGCGCCCGACTGGTCGACCACCTGCTCCTGGAGGCGCGCCACCGTGCGATCACCCAGGTACTCGAAGTCGCCGGTGACCCAGGCCTCCAGCGCCTTCTGCGCGCTGCTCTTCTCGATGTCCAGGTTGATGCCGTGCCCCGCCAGCCGGCCCCGCAACCCCAGCCCCGTGATCCGGAATGCCAGGTCGCGGCCCATCTGGTCCTCGACCCGGCGCGCGACGTCGACCAGCAGGTAGTGCCCGACCACCTGGTAGTAGGCGGCGACCTCGGCCGAGGGCACGCGCACCGTGCGGCCGTGGGCCTCCCAGGTGGTGCCGGCGGCGACGTCCAGCCAGGCCTCGGCCACGTCGACGCGGGCCTCGTACTGTTCACGAGTGGGCTCGGCGCGCTCCAGCAGCTCCTCGGCCAGCCGCAGCAGGAACAGCTCGCCCAGGGTGCCCAGCGGGTCGTCGCCCGACAGGCGCTGCCGGATGCGCTCGACCTGGGGCAGGTCGTGCTGCACGGACAGTCCGTCCAGGATCGCCCCCCAGGGCAGGCCGTCCAGGATGCCCTCGTCGATGGCCTGCAGCTCGGCCCGGCCGAGGCGGCGGCCGGCCGCCCTGCCGGACACGGCGGCCCGCGCCTGCTTGCTGGCCCGGTGCACGCCGTTGACGATGGCGTCGTGGTCGTCGCCCGGCTGGACGGCGGCGGCGGCCCGCACCCGGTCGGCCACCTCCTCCCGCAGCGCGCTGGTCCCGGGCCCGGTCTCGACCACGGCGGTCGCCAGCCCCGTCCAGGCCAGGGCGTCGACCTGGGCGCAGGGCACGGCGGCCCGGTCGCCCAGGCGGCGGCGCACCTCGTCGGCGTCGCGGGCGCGCACCAGCACGGCGCGGGCCTGGTCGCGGCTGCCCTCGAAGAAGCCCGGCAGGCGCAGCGCGCCCTCGACCCTGGGCAGGACCAGCCGGCCCTGGTCCACCGGCAGCTCGCACAGGTCCAGCCAGGGCAGGCGCCCCGTGTCGCGCTGGCGGGCCACCAGCAGGCGCCAGCGCCCCTCGGGCTCCTCCACCTTCGCCACCAGGGTCGAGCCGTCGCGCGCCAGGGCCAGGGCGGGCCCCGGGGCCGCCGGCGCCGTCGCCAGGTCCAGCCGCGCCACCTGCCCGCCGCACAGCGCGCCCTCCAGGTCGCCCCGGTCCAGGGCCGCCGCCACCTCGTCGCGGCGCGCCTGGGGCACGACCAGGGTCAGGCCCACCGCGCGGTGATCGGCCAGCGCGCCCGGCGCCACCTCGCCCTGGGCCGGCAGCCGCGCCACCTCCCCCCCGGGCACCCAGCGGGCCGGCACCACCGCGAAGCCGGCCGCCTCGCCCTCGACCGTCCAGGCCAGGTCCGCCCCCTGCCGCCGGTTGCGCACCACGGGCGCGCCCTCGGGCCCCCGCGGGCAGGACCGGGCCATGCCCTCGACCTCGGCCGCCGAGGCCCTCGCCGGCACCCCCAGCGCCGGCCCGCCCGGCTCGCTCACCAGCCGCGGCGCGATCGTCGGCCAGGCCAGCCAGCCCGCGCCAGCCAGCCCGCCCAGCCCCGCCAGCACCACCGCCTGGTCCACCACCCGCGGCCGCGGCTTCGGCCAGCCGCCTGCGGGAGCCCCGACGGGCGTCCCACCGGAGGGCGGCGTCCCCGCGCGCAGGGCCACCAGCAGGGCCCGGCTCTCGCCGCTGTAGCGCCGGGGCCGCATCCGGCCGTGCCAGGTGCTGCCCTTCGCCGCGAAGCGCAGCTCCAGCCGCCAGCCGTCGCTGTGCAGCGCCAGCACCTGGTCCCAGGGCAGCTCCAGCGTCACCCACGGCTCCAGGATCCGCCGCGCCAGCCACAGCACCAGCAGCACCAGCACCAGCACGCCCAGGAAGCCCGGCAGCGCCCACGCCAGCCACTCCGGCGCCTTCGTCCGCCAGGTCATGCCGATGCTGGTCAGCATCACCGCCGCGCTGCCCCCGACGAAGCCGCCCACCGCCCCCAGCCGCAGCGCCTGGACCAGCAGCCCCCGCACCGGCCCCGTGCGCCGCCCGGTCAGCCGCAGCCGCCCCTGCTGCACCGCCAGCGTGCCCGGCCCCACCAGGCTGCGCCCCAGCCGCCAGTCGCGCTTCCAGCCCACCCGCAGCGTGGGCACGACCAGCAGGGGCGCCGGCACGACCTGCGGGGGCGGCGGGGGCGACGCCGGCGCGGACACGGCTTGCGCAGGTGCGTCCGGGGGAGGGGAGGGCGGCTGCATCGCGCAAGGGTACGCGGGGAGGTGCCCCCTGTTGCGGCCCGGGCCGCCGGTCGCCCGTCAGCCCGCCGCGGGCAGCTTGCGGTCCAGCACGATGGGGTCCTGCAGCAGCACCCCGCAGGAGACGAAGAACTTGATCGCGTCCTCGATCTTCATGTCCACCGGTCGCACCTCGTCCCGGCGCACCAGCACCGGGTAGCCCAGGTGCAGGTGGTTGCTGGGCACGAAGACCACCACCAGGTCGTCGGCCCCGCCCCGCCCGTCGTCCACCTGCTCCCGCGCCAGCAGGCCCACCGTGTAGCGCCCGGGCATCGGGTACTCGAAGAGCACCACCTGCTGGAAGGGCGTCGCCTGGGCGCCCCGCAGCAGGTCGATGAACTGCCGGGTGGCGTGGTGGATGCTGCGCACGATGGGGATGCGCTCCAGCAGCCCGTCGACCGCGTGCACCACCCGCTTGAACACCAGGTAGCGCAGCAGCCAGCCCACCGCGGTCACCACCGCCACCGTCGCCAGCAGCCCCAGGCCCGGCACGTAGCGATCCCAGCCCGGGATCCCCAGGCCCAGCAGCGCGTTGACGGCGTGCCCCAGCGCCCCGTCCAGCAGCTCGAAGGCGAACAGGATGAGCCGCACCGTCACGTAGACCGGCAGCAGGGCGAGCAGGCCGGCGACGAAGCTCTGGCGCAGGGTGTGGGCGAGGCCACGCATGGCAGGGGTCCGGGCAGGAGGAGGCGCGACCCTCTACCCGGGGCGAGGTGCGCTGCGCACGGGACCCGCCTACGCCGCCGCCCCCTGCACCATCGCCGCGACCGCCTGCACCCAGCGCGGGTGGGCGTTGACACAGGGCACCATCCGGAAGTCCTGGCCGCCGGCGGCCAGGAAGGTGTCCCGCCCGGTCATGGCGATCTCCTCCAGCGTCTCCAGGCAGTCGGCCGTGAAGGAGGGGGTCAGCACCGCCAGCCGCTTCACGCCGCGGGCCGCCAGGGCCTGCAGCACCTCGTCGGTGTAGGGCCGGATCCAGGGCACGCGGCCCAGCCGCGACTGGAAGGCGACGCTCCAGCCGTCCTCGGACAGGCCCAGGGCACCGGCCAGCAGGCGCGAGGTGGCGAAGCACTGGGCGCGGTAGCACTGGCGGTTGTGCGGCCCCAGCGCCGCGCAGCAGTCGGCCGAGGCCAGGCAGCGCCGGGCGCCCCCCGGCGGGCCGATCTCGCTCTTGCGGACCTGGTGCTCGGGCACGCCGTGGTAGCTCAGCAGCACGTGGTCGGGCGAGAAGCCGTCGAGCTGCTCCCGGGCCACGGTGGCGACCGCGTCGATGAAGCCCGGGTCGGCGTGGAACTCGGAGATCAGGCGCAGGCTGGGCACGGCGGGCAGGGCGCTGGCGGCGGCGAAGAGGGCGTCCGTCGCGCTGGCCGTCGCGGCGCTGCTGTACTGGGGGTACAGCGGGATCGCGACGATCTCGTCGCAGCCGGCCTGCTGCAGGCCGGCCAGGGCGAGCCCCAGCGAGGGGTTGCCGTAGCGCATGCCCAGGGCCACCTTGTAGCCCTGGCCCAGCCGGGCCTGGAGCGCCCGCGCCAGCGCCTCGCTGTGCAGCAGCAGGGGTGAGCCCTGGGGAGTCCAGATCTTGCCGTAGGCGTGCGCGCTGCGGGCCGGGCGCGTGCGCAGGATGACGCCGTGCAGCAGCAGCCAGCGGGCCGCCGGGTGCATGTCGAGCACGCGGGGGTCGGAGAGGAACTCGGCCAGGTAGCGCCGCACGGCGGGCACGTCGGGCGCGTCGGGGGTGCCGAGGTTGATGAGCAGGACGCCTTTCATGGGCGGCTGGCTATCCCCCTGGCGCCGCCGCGCCCGCTGACCGTTTCCTGACGAACCGTGTCCCGGGAGCGCGGTCGGACCTGGACAGCCGCGGAGGACGACCCCTCCGCCCTTCCCCGCGTGTGCGCGCCCTCGCTGGTCGAGGGCACCCGTGCGCCTGCCACCCGGAGGTCCCCGTGCAGCGTCCCTCGTCCCGCGCCAGCCTGCTCCTCGTCCTCTCCAGCCTGGGCGTCGCCGGCTCGCTCGGCCTCGCCCTGCACCTCGCGCGCCCCCAGCCGGTGCCCGCGCCGATGCAGGAGGTCCCCGACCGCTTCGTCGAGCTGATGGTCGAGCCCAACGCGGTGAACCCCGACGCGGGCGAGGGGGCGACGGCCCGCAAGGAGGAGGGGCGCGTCGGCAGGAAGGACGCCGCGCTGGAGAAGGCCCAGGGCCAGGCGGCCACCAGCCCCGACGCGGGCGTGCTCGGCGCGCTGCGGGGGGGCGAGGAGGGCGGCATCGGCGCCAGCGGGAGCCTCGGCGGCTTGATCGGCACCCGGGGCGAAGCCACCGGCAGTGGCGGCCTGGGCGCGCGGGGGGTCGGCCTGGGAGGCGGAGGCACCGCGGAGGGCCTGGGCGGTCTGGGCACGGGCCTGATCGGCACCAAGGGGCGCGGGTCGGGCAGCGGCTACGGCCACGGCGTCGCCGGCAAGAGCGACGACGGCATGCTCCTGGAACACACCGCCCGGCCACGCCGAGACGTCGACGGCACCGAGCAGTTCACCGACCACGGCACCAGCCCCATGTTCCTGGCCGAGGAGGACCGGCTGAGCACCTTCGCCGTCGACGTCGACACCGGCAGCTACACCCTGGCCCGCTCCAGCCTGCAAGGCGGCAGCCTGCCCTCGGCCGCCAGCGTGCGGGTCGAGGAGTTCGTCAACTACCTGGACTACGCCTACGTCGGCCCCACCAACGGCGCCCCCTTCGCCGTCAACATGGAGGCCGCGCCCCACCCCTTCCTGGAGGGCCACCACGTCCTGCGGGTCGGCGTGCAGGGCCAGCGCCTGGACCCCGACCAGCGCAAGCCCGCGCGGCTGACCTTCCTGGTCGACACCAGCGGCTCGATGGCCGGCAGCGGCCGGCTGGAGCTGGCCAAGCAGTCCCTGTCCTGGCTGGTCGACCAGCTCGGCCCCGAGGACAGCGTGGCCATCGCCACCTACGCCGGCTCCACCCTGCGCGTGCTGGAGCCCACGCCCGCCACCCGCAAGCGCGAGATCCTGGCCGCCATCGACGGCCTGCGCTCCGGCGGTGGCACCGCCATGGACTCGGGCGTCGAGCTGGCCTACCAGATGGCCCGGGACGGCTTCGTCGCGGGCGCCGAGAACCGCGTCATCGTGCTCTCCGACGGCGACGCCAACATCGGCCGCACCAGCCACGAGGAGCTGCTGGTCGGCATCCGCAAGCACGCGCAGCGCGGCATCACCCTGTCCACCGTCGGCTTCGGCCGCGGCAACTACAAGGACACGATGATGGAGCAGCTCGCCGACGAGGGCGACGGCAACTACGCCTACGTCGACAACCTCGCCGAGGGGCGCCGCGTCTTCGGACAGCGCCTGTCCGGCACGGTCCAGACCATCGCCCGCGACGTGAAGATCCAGGTCGAGCTGAACCCGCAGGCCGTCCTGGCCTGGCGCCTGGTCGGCTACGAGAACCGCGACGTCGCCGACCAGGACTTCCGCGACGACGCGGTCGACGGCGGCGAGATCGGCAGCGGCCACGCCGTGACCGCCCTCTACGACGTCATCCTGCGCCAGGGCGCCGCCGACATGGAGCTGGCCACCGTGCACCTGCGCGCCAAGGCCCCCGGCCCCGACCGCCCCGCCGAGGAGTACCACACCACCTTCGCGCCCGGCTTCCTGCGCGCCGAGCTGGCCGACGCCAGCGCCGACCTGCGCATCGCCCTGGGCGCCGCCACCTTCGCCGAGCTGCTGCGCGGCAGCCCCTTCGTCGAGGAGGTCACCTACGCCCAGGTCCACCGCCTGGTCGCCGCCGCCCGCCGCCCCGGCGAGCCCGAGGACGCCGAGCTGCTCACCCTGATCGAGGCCGCCGCCCGCCTCACCGGCCCCCCCGCCGTAGCGGTGTCAGGCAATACGTTATAATACCTGTTCCACTCCCGGGGCCCCCCTTGCGCCCCCCCGCCCCCGCCGTTAGTCGCCCGGCGTTCTTTCCAGCTTCGACGCGCAAAGGTGCCCGCCCCCTCCGGGGTGGGTGAAACGGGAAGCCGGAGGCGCCCCCCTCGTGGGAGCGCCCAGCCGGCACGGCCCCCGCCACTGTGTCTGGGGACGCCCGCCGCAACAAGTCACTGGAGCCATCGCTCCGGGAAGACGCGGCAGGGCGGTCGATCCAGGAGTCAGGAGACCGGCCTACGCGCGCCACGTCACGTTCTTCGGGGCGAAGAGCGGGCCGGGTCTCCCCGTGGGATCGGTCGTGTCCTCCCCCGCGTGGAGGCCCGACATGACCCCGATCCTGCTCCTGCTGCTCGCCGGCTGTGGGGACAAGTCCGCCTCGGACGACACCGGCGCCAGCGACACCGGCGACGGCGACACCGGCACCGACGGCGGCACCAGCGACGGCGGCACCAGCGACGGCGGCACCAGCGACGGCGGCACCACCGATCCCGGCCCGGACCCCTTCGCCGACCTGCTGGTGTCCTTCTCCCCGGGCGCCGGCGCCGGCTACGGCCAGGACCAGCTCCCCGACGTCGTGCTCGGCAGCCCCGAGGGGGGCGGCGAGTCCGGCTCGCTGGACGTGCTGTCGCTGGGCGAGCTGGGCGAGATCGTGCTGTCCTTCGACGACATCGGCATCGTCGACGGAGAGGGGCCCGACCTGCTCGTCTTCGAGAACCCCTTCCCCGGCTGGGTCGAGACCGGCGTCGTCGCCGCCAGCGAGGACGGGGTCGAGTGGCACGAGTGGCCCTGCGACCCCGACGACGTCGAGGGCGAGTACCCCGGCTGCGCAGGCGTGGGCCTGGTGTGGGCCGCCTCGGGCAACGGCGTGGATCCCACCGACCCCGAGGCCGCCGGCGGAGACGCCTTCGACCTGGCCCTGCTGGGCCTGTCGCGCGCCCGCTTCGTGCGCATCCGCGACACGGGCGCCAACAGCTACGACGGTGTCGCCGGGGGCTTCGACCTCGACGCCATCGCCATCGTGAACGGTGAGAGCCTCACCGAGTGAGCCCCTCACCGAGACATCCAACCCAACCAAGGACGGACCCATGACCCTCGCGCTCCTCTCCCTGATCACCCTGGTCGCCTGCGGCGACAAGGACGACGACACCGGCGACACCGGCGGCCCCGGCGACGGGGGTGCCGCGGACGGGGGTGCCTCGGACGGTGGCACCTCGGACGGTGGCACGACCGGCGACGGTGGCACGACCGGCGACGGTGGCACGACCGGCGACGGTGGCACGACCGGCGACGGCGGCACGACCGGCGACGGTGGCGGTACCACGCCCGTGGGGCTGGAGATCGCCGGCACCTGGGTGGACTCCTGGGGTGGGTCGCACACCATCACCGACGAGCTGTGGGACCAGGGCTACGCCAGCTTCCACATCACCCAGTTCGACAACGACGCGATGTACGTCATCGCCCAGAACGACGCGGCGAACAAGTGGAACCCCGACCAGTGGAGCCGCTTCGACTGGACCTGGGACGGCACCGGCGGCCTGTGGTACTGCCAGTCCGCCTACGCGGCCGCCAGCGAGGCCGACGCCCTGGCCACGCCCGCCGCCGACCCGGCCGACCCGGCGACCGGCGGCTGCGGCGGCTTCTCCTGGACGGGGATGAGCCCCAAGTAGGCCGGGAGGCCGGCTTGGAGGCGCACGGAGGCCCCATCCGTCCATCCCGTCCCCCACCGGGGCGTCGCCCGTGGGCCGGCTTGGAGGTGCCCGGAGGCCCCCCTCCGGCCCTTCGGGCCACCTCCCCCCGCTTCGCAGTGGGAGGGACGGACGCCCGCCCCTTCTGCGCCCTCGGTCCCTTCAGCCCCTCCGACCCTTCGTCGCCGCCAGCCCCATCCGTCCATCCCGTCCCCCACCGGCGTCGCCCGTGGGCCGGCTTGGAGGTGCCCGGAGGCCCCCCTCCGGCCCTTCGGGCCACCTCCCCCCGCTTCGCA